>NZ_JBDUUI010000005.1:0-292419 GCF_039938915.1 Devosia alba
CTGGCGGGTCACTTCTCAATGACAACCCCGGGTCAGTTCCAAGCGACAATCAACAATCAGTTCTCCTGCCGCGAGCGTTGTGTCCACATCAGGTGACGTACCGGGTGCCTTGTAGAGGTCGGCAATGGGGATGGTTCGGCCTGATCCATCCTGACGTTCGATTTCGATGATAGCGTCGAGCAGGCGCAGAGCGACGGCCATGTCGCTGGGTTGGGTAGCAATGCAAGTGTCGCTGGCGCCGATGATGGCGAGACTGCGACTGAACCCGCCAATGGCCGAGCACCCGCTGCCGGGATTGCGTTTGTTGCACGGCTGGTCGGTGTTGTAAAAATAGGGGCAGCGTGTGCGCTGCAACAGATTGCCGGCGGTCGAGGCCTTGTTTCGGATCTGGCCCGAGGCACCCGCGACTACTGCCTTGGTCAGAACCGCATATTCCTTGCGGACACGCTTGTGAGAAGCCAGATCGGTGTTTCGAACCAATGCACCGATACGCAGTCCGCCTTCCGGCGTGTCCTCGATGCGATCGAGGCCAATGCGATTGATGTCTATCAGGTGGGACGGACGCTCAATGCTCAGCTTCATCAGATCGAGCAGGTTGGTGCCACCGGCGATGAATCTGGCGCCTGGGAGTTCGGAAGCGAGCCGTAGTGCCTCCGCTGCGGATGTTGCTCGTTGGTAGCTAAATGGCCTCATGACGTGGCTCCTCCAACGTCCATGATTGCGTCCAGGATGTTGGAATAGGCGCCGCAACGGCAGATATTACCACTCATCCGTTCGCGCACTTCTGTTTCGGTAAAGCCAGGTTGGGCGGCGACGTCGGCCATCACGTGGCTGGGAACGCCGCGCTTGATCTCGTCCATCACCGCGACCGACGAGCAGATCTGCCCCGGCGTGCAGTAGCCGCACTGAAAGGCATCGTGCTTGATGAACGCGCTCTGCACCTCGTGCAAACGATCCGGTTCGCCCAGCCCCTCGATTGTCGTGCACTCGTCGCCCTGGTGCATCAGTGCAAGGGACAGGCACGAATTGATCCTCCGGCCGTTGACGATGACCGTGCACGCGCCGCATTGGCCATGATCACAGCCTTTCTTGGTTCCGGTGAGCTTGAGGTTTTCTCGGAGCAAGTCGAGCAGAGTAGTGCGCGGATCGACCTCCACGTCATAGCTGCGCCGATTGATGGAAAGTGAGAGCGGCATCCTGGCTGCAGCGACTTCATCGCCGGTGGCCCCCAAGGAGGGCCTCACCGATGCAATAGCCGCGGTCGCTGCGGTGCCGATGAGGACGGTGCGTCTTGAAACTTTGATGTCGGACGGTTTCATCTGGAGTTCCACTTCTCTGGGTCCCAGACCCTACCGCTCAAATCAATCAGCCAGCCATAAGCCGGTGTCCGAGAAACGTGCTTGACCGTCCGTCTTTGTCGATGGCCGGCGCTCACCTCGTTGCAACCGGGGCCGTTCGACGGTAGCGAATTTGGTGACCTTCGATCCCGGTGCCACGGGCAATATAAGCGAAACGGGAAGCAAGCCTCGACGCACACTGACCCGAGTCCGCAATAGTGAAGCACGAGCAATGTCCGACCTGAGTTCCACGACTGCCATCTTTCTCGCGGCGGGCATGTCCCGGCGCTTCGGGGCGAACAAGCTGCTCACAGGCTTGGCAGGGCAGCCTCTCGCTTTGCACGCTGCAAGAACTTTACGTCGGCTTTCTTGCGCCAAGCATATCGCTGTCTGTCGCGAACCCGACGGCGAGGTTGCACGCCTTCTGGCGACCGAGGGGTACGAGATCGCCGTTAACGCCGAGCCCGAGCGCGGCATTTCCAGCTCCATTCTGACCGGGCTAGCGGCCGCAGGCGACACTTCTGCCATCCTGGTGTGCCTCGCCGACATGCCGTTTGTAACAGAACAGCACCTGCTGAAAGTGGTTGAGGCTCTCGGGCCGGCCGGTATCGTCTCATCTTCCGCTGGGCATGACCTCGTGCGGTGTCCCCCAGCCGCATTCTCGCGTCGCTATTTCTCTGAGTTGCGCTCGCTGGAAGGCGACCTCGGCGCTCGCAAGCTCCTCGGCGCTGGCGAGGTGGTGTTCGCCAAGCCTTCTGAACTTGCCGATATTGACGTTCCCAGCGATATCAATCGTTGAGGCTGGCCAGCTTCGCGTCTGGCTTGCAGGCCCATCCAAACACCTGGCTACAAGACGGCGTATGGTCGATGTGACCAGCCTAGGCTCAAGATGAAAGCTATCCGATTGCCCACGTTTTTCTGGGATTGGTCCTCAGACGAGCATCGTGCCCCCCGGCGTCGACCTGCTCCGTAGAGCAAGTGCATCCTGACTCGGCGCGGTACCGAAGTGACGGCGATATTCTCGGCTGAACTGTGAAGCGCTCTCGTAGCCGACTTTGAAGCCAACCCAGGTCACTTCGTTGGGGTGCGTTGCAAGCAGCAGCCTCGCCTCCTGCAATCGAATTTGCTTCTGGAACTGTATCGGGCTCATGGCCGTGACCGCCTGGAAGTTGCGGTAGAAGGCGGAGGCGCTCATGCCCACAAACTCAGCCACATCCTCCACCTTGAAGGACCTCGCATGGTGTTCGCGGATCCAGCGAACAGCACGGGAGATATGGCTGAGGTGGCTGTCAGCCAGCCCCAGCTGGCGCACCGCACTGCCTTGCTCTCCGACAATGAGCCACCAAAGGATTTCTCGCTTGATAAGAGGAGCCAAAACCGGGATGTCACGTGGGGAATCGAGCAAACGCAGCAGACGCAATACCGCGTCTGTCATCGCCGCGGGTGCGTTGCTGACCAGCATACTGGATGGCGGCGGCCCGTAGCCGTGCCGAACCCCGTCAGAACCTGCCTGAAGCAGCAGTTCAGCCACCAGCATTGGATCAAGCACGAATCCAAATCCAAGCGCAGGATGATTTGGACTGGCATCCAGAAACTGGCCGGTTACAGGCAGGTCTATCGAGGCGACCAGATACTGCCCCGGGCCATATTCATAGACCCTGTCGCCAAGGGCGATGCGCTTGGTGCCCTGGGCCACAAGCGCCATCACCGTACCCGACATCGATTGTTCGTGCGCGGATATGTCGTGTCGCGCAAGCATGATGCCGGGAATAGGCGTTCCCATATCCGATCTGGCGTGCCGGTCGATTAGGTGCCGGATCTCCTCAATAGGTATGCCCAATGTTCCACTCCAATCAGTTAGGCAGTCGCAGCACCTGCACGATCTTGAACCGCAATACCTCTCACTGAAAGCAGAATTGTGCAAGTGGTCGAGGTCTAGTCGTCTGCGGCGCCTGGTCTCACGCGAAGTTCGGGCGCGCACCTCGCACCCGAATTTATTGGTTTCACGAGGCGTATGTCAGCCCGCCATGGCCAGTGCGACGGCGTCCGGCCCCGCCGGGAAACGCAACCGATCCGACAGATCATTGGCGGCAGCCCACACGGCTTCGGCAACATCGCTTTCTTTTGTTGTAAGAGCGGGCTTGGCAAATCCCTCAAAGATCGGCTGGGCAAAAGGCTGGTATGCCGGAGGAATCAGATCGCTGATATCCAGTTCGGTGTTCGCGCCAAAGCGAGTTGTGGGCGCATAGCCGGGCTCGACAAGCTTCACCCGGATATTGAATGCCGCAAGTTCGTGGGCCAGCGAACCGGTGAACCCCTCGATCGCCATCTTGCTTGCGGTGTACGCGGCGGCCAGCGGCATGGGGGCAAGCGTAACGCTTGATGTGACGTTGACCAGAACGCCCGCCTTCTGCTCCCGGAATAGGGGCACAATGGCTTGGGTCATGGCCATGACGCCAAAGGTGTTGGTGTCAAATACCTTGCGGATATAGCTCATGGGAGTTGCTTCGAAAGCGCCGACCACCCCGATCCCCGCATTGTTGACAAGCACGTCAATGCGGCCACTCGATCCCAAGGCTGCATCTATGCTCTTTGGATCGGTAACGTCGAGCGCGACAACACGGAGATGCTCGGAGCGGGGCAGGAGATCTTCACGTGGTGCGCGCATGGTGGCGATGACGTTCCACCCCTGGGCAAGAAAGTGACGGGCGGTTTCAAGTCCGTAACCCGACGAGCAGCCGGTAATCATGACGGTCTTCATGGTGTTTCCCTTTGAGTTTGGAGCGATCCTTGACCGCCTTGGGGTCACCTAAACATTGCGGCAGCACCGAGCGTTATCAACAAACTCCCGGAAACTTGCATGATCCTACTTTAGTCTGGAAAAGCAGGCCGCAGCGGGGCCGTCATCTTGGTACGGACGTGCTGCCAATGGCGGGAAGCGCATGGTCGATCGAGTGAAGAGCCGGGAAGAGTGAGACTCGTTGCGTCTGGCGTGAAAATGGGCGCCACTTGCCATGGAACCGTAAGGCGGCGGATGGGCCTGGATCCTGGAACCTCTGACAGCCCGAGACTGGCCCATACATCAAAGTCACACGCCGGCCCAACTTTCGTGAGAAGTGCGGCTGAGGGTAACGGTGTGGATTCATCCGGGATGTCGAGAGAAGCGGTAGTCGAAGATGGTTGGCAAGAGAGCGGCACTCGGTCACATTGAGATGACCTGGGAAGCGGACCTGAAAATGGAATCCTTGTCGTCGCTCGTTTCGATGCTCCGCCCACGTGCAGTACACACCAAGCTGATCACGGGGTCTGGTCGCTGGGGTGCGCGCTATGGGCGCATTGAGACCACCGGATTCGGCCTCGTCCTCGCCGGTGACTGCCATTTGAGCGTGGGGGGACCGCATATCCGACTGCAGAAGGGCGACTTCGTCCTGATGCCACCTTGCCCGGAATTCTCCATCAGCAGCGATCCGAACACCGAGTGCGTGCCATTCGTCGCTCAGTCAATCGAGGAGGCGCCCGTGCCGCGGCATCACGGCCGTCCGGACACCGATCCGGAGTTCAAACTCCTCGGCGGGTACTTCTGGTTCGATCAGACCAATGCCTCGCTGCTCCCCCATCTGCTTCCGGAACTGCTTTGCGTGCGCAACGCGGATGTTCATTCTCAGCGACTGCTAGCCACGATTGAGCTGCTGGTCGACGAAGCCACGAACCAACGGCCCGGGCGTGACCTGATTGTCAGCCGGCTGGTTGAGATCATGCTGGTCGAGGCGCTGCGCCTCGCCGGCGAGGAGCCAGGCATTCGCCCGCTACCGGGGCTGTTGCAGGGCATGTCTGATCCGCATATTGCCGCGGCGCTCCGCTGTATCCACGCCGATGCCGCAAATCAATGGACAGTGGCTGACCTCGCGCGCCGTGCCGGGCTTTCACGTTCCGTGTTCAGCGACCGCTTTGCACGCAAGGTCGGCATCCCCCCGATGGAGTACGTCCTTCGGTGGCGCATCGCGCTGGCCAAGGACATGCTGCGCCGCGATTTAGTGCCGCTGGAGAAAGTTGCTGTGCGGCTTGGCTACCAGTCGGCCAGCGCATTCAGCACGGCATTCAGTCGCGAAGTCGGCCAGCCGCCCAGCCAATTCGCCCGGGCGGCATCGCGGGAGGCAGTTTGACCGCCAACAAGGATATTTGCCGCTGACCATCGAGCCGGGTGCGCTGGTGGCGTTGCCGGAGCCCTTAGGCGGCGGCCTCAAGACGCAGGACTATCTCAACCGGCGCGATCAACAGCCGATCGACGACAAGGCAATCCGCGGGACGCGGTGATTGCCTATCTTGAGATCGAGGAATTGATGCGTACAGAGCAAAGGTGACAGTTTGCCAAGCACGCGTGGCGACTGCCAAGTGAAGAGTATTGCGCTCTCCGGCCGAATCTGGCGACGGCGCCTGACGACGCGGGTCATAACGCCTTGTTAACCTCAAGCGGTGACACTTCGTGCACCATGACCCAGCCATATGCACTGAACCAATATGAACGCGCCGCCCTGCTGACCCTGTCGCAGCAGGAGCAGGTGCCCGCCCATGACGATGGCAATCGCGGTTTCAGCAAGGTGCATCTTGATGCCTTGCTCAGGCTGGCCCTTGCCACCAAGGTGCCGTCCAGAACCGACCAAAGGCGCGATGACTTCCGGATCAACGATGACGGATGGCGATGCATCTATGGCCTGACGAAAGCGCAGATCGACAGCCAGTCAGACCGCAAGCCGGTGCCCTTTCGGGTGTGGCAATGGCCGTTGCCTGCGGCGCTCAAAAAGGCTGCCTAGCCACGCCGCCTACTTTGTGGCCGCATAAAAAATAAAAGCCCGGACACCCATTAGGGCATCCGGGCTTTCTGACGCTCAATCGACCGCACTGCGCGCGCCGGTTACACGGGGAAGCGGCGCTGCGGCAGGGTTAGCGCTTGCCGATCGAACGGAATGCGTCGACATCGATACCAAGGTTCTTGAGGTGCCTGGCGTGGGGAGTACGCCCGCTCTCGACCGCGTTCGAAACAGCAGCAGCGCTGCCAAATACTTCGACGAAGGTACCAAGTGTCGCAAAAATGGACTTGCGTGGGGTGCTCATTTTCCAGTTCCTCAAAAGACCAGACCGAATTGCCGGGTCGCTTTCATGACTAGGTAAATGGGCCCGCAGCGATTGTTGTACTAGGGCTGATTGCACAGGCCAGCCATGCGCTGCCTGCAGCTGGCATGTCACTGACTGCCAGTTGGCGTTGAACTCTGGCCGCATCGGGTCGTGTGAAGCTGAAGGATCGATCTGGTATGGTAGGGGCGGTCGGTGCATGGTGCCGATCATGTGAACTGTGGGGTATGCGATGCCGTTTCCTGATCTGATTCAACCTGAACTTGGCGCCTATACCAGCGGGGTGCCGACGCCCGAGGATTTTTCGACATTCTGGCAGGGCACGCTGGCCGACGCGCGGGCGATCGGCGGCGCGGTGAGTATTGTGCCGGTGGCGACAACGCTGAAGGCTGTCGAGGTTTTTGATGTGACATTTCCCGGCTTTGGCGGGCATCCGATCAGGGGCTGGCTGATGCTGCCGACCCAGCGCAGCGGAAAACTGCCGCTGGTGGTGCACTATCTGGGTTATGGCGGCGGGCGGGGATTTCCGCACGAGCAATTGCACTGGGCGGCCTCGGGCTACGCCTATTTCCGCATGGATTCGCGCGGGCAGGGCAGTGGCTGGAGCATGGGCGAGACGGCCGATCCGGTTGGGTCGACTGCCTCCGGCCCGGGCGTGATGACCAAGGGCGTGCTGGACAAGGACGACTATTACTATCGGCGGCTGTTCACCGATGGCGTGCGGGCAATCGATGCGCTGGTGGCGCAGGACTTTGTTGATGCAGAGCGGATCGCGGTGTGTGGCGGCAGTCAGGGCGGCGGCATTGCACTGGCGGTGGCCGGGATTGATGGCCGGGTCAAGGCGGTGATGCCTGACGTGCCGTTCCTGTGTGATTATCCGCGGGCGGTGGCCAAGGCGCTGCGCGACCCCTATGGCGAGATCGTGCGCTTTCTGGCCCAGCATCGCGACAAGAAAAACCAGGTGTTTGAGACGCTACGCTATTTTGACGGCGTGTGTTTTGCGCGGCAGGCCAGGGCGGCAGCGCTGTTCTCCGTGGCGCTGATGGACGAGACCTGCCCGCCCTCAACTGTCTTTGGGGCATTCAATGCTTATGCCGGGTCGGACAAGACCATGGTGGAATATGAGTTCAACAATCATGAGGGCGGCGGGCCGTTTCAGGACCGGGCGCAAATGAACTGGCTGAGCCAGCGTTTTCATCCATGAGGGAAGCGACAAGAGCGAAATTGCCGGGAACCCGGAGCGATCTGGCACGTTCTCCGGCCAGCGTCGTAACCCCTGCATGGAGACAAGCACATGGCTACCGAAAAGACTCTCAATGACCTGTTTCTTGATACGCTCAAGGACATCTACTATGCCGAACGCCAGATCGTGAAGACCTTGCCGAAAATGGCCAAGGCCGCCAGCTCCCCCGAGCTCAAGGCAGGCTTCGAGAAGCATCTCGAAGAGACCCATGGCCAGGTCGAACGCCTCGAGCAGATCTTTGAAATGCTGGGCAAGGCGCCGCGCGGCAAGACCTGTGATGCCATTTTGGGCATCATCGATGAAGGCAAGGAGATCATGGAAGAGTACAAGGGCACCGTGGCGCTGGATGCCGGTCTGGTGTCGGCTGCCCAGGCGGTGGAACACTATGAGATTGCCCGCTATGGCACGCTCAAGACCTGGGCCGGCCAGTTGGGCATGGCGGACGCCGTCAAGTTGCTCGATGCTACGCTCCAGGAAGAAATGGCCACCGACAAGACGCTGAGCCAATTGGCTACCAGCGACGTCAATCAGAAGGCAGCCTAGCCGCGTTGGGCGTGGACCCCTCGGTTCGCGCTCAGTCTGGCACTGGCGAGACAATGCACGAGAACGCCGAACTGGCCGAGGCAATCCGACGAACCGCATATTTTCTGTGGCAGCAAGAGGGCCAGCCGCATGGTCGCGCACTCGACCATTGGCTGCGCGCCCAGCATATGCACCAGCGCCAGATGGCCTATGACCGCTGGCTGGCGGAAGGCACCCCTGTCGACCGCGCCGAGGCGCACTGGAATGCCGCGGCCGGGCGGATCGGTGAGAGTTGAAAACGGGCCCAAATGGGCCCGTTTTTTTTTGCGCACGTTGCGGCTATGAGCCCTGCGCGCTTGGCGATAAGGCGGCCTGGCGATCAGTCCTTGGCGCGCTCGACATAGGAGTTGTCTTCAGTGTTGATAACAATCCGGATGCCGGGGCCGATATGGGGCGGGACCATGCATTTCAGACCATTGGTGAGCAGAGCTGGCTTGTAGGACGAGGACGCCGTCTGGCCCTTGACCACCGGCTCGGTCTCGGCGATCTCGACGGTCATGCGCTGGGGCAGTTCCATTGACAGGGCGTTGCCTTCAAAGGTCTTGAGATGCACCTTCATGCCGTCGGTGAGATAGGCGGCCTGATCGCCGATCACGTCATCGCGGACGGTGATCTGCTCGAAGCTCACCGGCTCCATGAAGTGATGGCCTTCGCCATCGGAATACAGATAATCGTATTCGCGGTCATCGACATCGGCCTTTTCGACCATTTCGACGGTGCGCCAGCGGCCGACGACCTTCACGCCATCGGAAATGCGGCGCATGTTGACGTTGGTGATGGAGTTGCCCTTGCCGGGGTGGACGTTCTCTGCCGTCAGGACGACATGCAATGCGCCGTCCTGTTCGACGACATTGCCCTTGCGCAGCGAAGAGGCGATGACCTTGACCATTATTCTTCCTTGTTCGTAACGGAGGCGCGTCGTAGAGGCAGAGCCGTCCGCGCGCGGAAATGTACTTTCGTGCGCCAACTATCCTATCTTGGCGCAAATCTCCAGCCTTGCCGTCATAAAGGTCCCATGAGCTCACCCCACCCCCTGTCAGCCTCGCCCTGGTGGACCCCGTCGGTACATGCGGATCGGCGGCCGATCCTTGTGGCGCGCAACCGGATCGAGGCGGCGGTGCGGGGCTATCTGGCGACCGAGGCGTTTTTGCTGGTCGATCCGCCGGGGCTGCAGCGCTCGCCGGGCAATGAGGCCCATCTGCATGCGTTCGGCACCCAGATGATCGGCAATGACGGGGTGGGGCAGGCAATGTATCTGCACACCTCGCCCGAATTCAGCATGAAAAAGCTCCTGGCGGCGGGTGAGACGCGGATTGCCAGCCTGGGCCATGTCTGGCGCAATCGCGAGCGCAGCGCGCTGCATCACCCTGAATTTACCCTGCTGGAATGGTACCGGGCGGGGGATAGCTATGAGCCGATCATCGCCGATTGCGTGGCCCTGTTGCGGCTGGCGGCGGTGACGACCGGGGTCAAGGCATTGATCTACAAGAAGCGTCGCTGTGACCCTTTCGCGCAACCGGAGCGGTTGAGCGTGGTGGAGGCCTTTGCGCGCTATGCGGGGATTGATCTGTTCGCCAGCATGGATGGCGAGGGGGTGACGGATGGCAAGGCGCTGGCGCGGCAGATGGCGGCGCTGGGTATGGCGGTGCCGGCAGATACCAGTTGGAGTTATCTGTTCAGCCTGATTCTGACCGAGAAAGTGGAGCCGCACCTGGGCTTGGAGGCGATCACCGTGCTTGACCGCTATCCGGCCGCCGAGGCGGCGCTGGCGCGGCGGGCGCCCGATGACCGGCGCGTCAGCGAGCGGTTCGAGCTTTATGCATGCGGCGTGGAACTGGCCAACGGGTTTGGCGAATTGACCGATGCCGATGAGCAGCGCCGAAGGTTTGTCGCCGAGATGGATGAAAAACAACGGATCTATGGCGAGCGCTATCCGATTGATGAGGATTTTCTGAAGGCTCTGGCATTGATGCCGCAAGCCAGTGGCGTGGCGCTGGGCTTTGACCGGCTGGTGATGCTGGCGACGGCGGCGCCCAGGATCGAGGCGGTGCTGTGGGCGCCGGTGGCAGAATGACGGCTCGGCGCGCGATCAGATATTCCCTCAGGGGAGAGGGAGAGGTGCTGCTCCGTGGGGGAGGCGAGAAGGTGCACATAAGGACCGTAGAAGGGCTGGTGGCGGCCGGGCTGGTGGATGACGATGCCGCGCTCGATGCGGTGGCAGCGAAGTACGTCATCGGGATCACGCCGACGGTACTGGCGCTGATCGATGCCGATGACCCCAATGATCCGATGGCGCGGCAGTTCGTGCCGACGCCAGCCGAACTGGAGACGACGCAGGAGGAGCGTGCCGACCCGATCGGCGATCTCAGCCATTCGCCGGTTGAAGGGATTGTGCATCGCTATCCGGACCGGGTGCTGCTCAAGGCGGTGCATGTGTGTCCGGTCTACTGCCGGTTCTGCTTCCGTCGCGAAATGGTGGGGCCGCAGGGACTGGGTACGCTGACGCCGGCACAACTGGATGCAGCGGTGGACTATATCGCCAGCCATGACGAGATCTGGGAAGTGATCCTGACCGGCGGCGATCCGCTGGTGCTCTCGCCGCGGCGCTTGGCAGAGATGATGGCGCGGCTGGCCGGGATCGCCCATGTCAGGATCGTGCGCTTTCATACGCGGGTGCCCGTGGTGGAGCCCGAGCGGGTCGATGCGGCGATGATTGAGGCGCTCAAGGCCAGCGGCAAGACCACCTATCTGGCCGTGCATGCCAATCACCCGCGCGAATTTACCCCGATGGCGCGGGCGGCGATGGCGCGCATGGCCGATGCCGGCATCGCCTTGGTCAGCCAATCGGTGCTGCTGGCCGGGGTCAACGACGACGTCGAGACGCTGGCGGCGCTGATGCAGGGGTTTGTCGAGAACCGGGTGCAGCCCTATTATCTGCATCACCCAGATCTGGCGCCGGGGACCAGCCATTTCCGGGTCAGCATTGCCAAGGGGCAGGCGCTGGTCAGCGCGCTGCGCGGGCGGATTTCGGGCCTGTGCCAGCCGGTCTATGTCCTCGATATTCCCGGTGGGCATGGCAAGGCCGATATTGGTGCTGCGACAATCGTCGGAGACGAAGGACACTACAGCGTGCGCGACTGGCAGGGTCAGATCCATCGCTATCCGCCCGAGACGGACGATAAGGTGTGACCTGCGGCGGTTCGCGATCGGTGACCCGAGCCGGAATGCCGCAATGGCGTGGTGGATAGTCTAGCCGGCTTGAGGGAGGGAGACAGGCATGGAAGCACAGGTCAAACGCTTTGCAGCAGTGGTGCTGGAAGGCAAGGTCGCAGCGGCATTGCGGGCGGCGGGGGCGAGCGAGGCTTCGCTGGCGGCGGCCACCAGGGCCATGATGCATGCCTCGATGCTGGGCGTGGACAGCCATGGTGTGCGGCTGACCGAGCACTACTGCAACATGCTGGCGGGCGGGCGGCTGAACAAGGACCCGCAATTGGTGGTTGAGCAGCGCGGCTCTGGCAGCGCCATGGTGCATGGCGATGACGGGCTGGGCCATTATGCAGCCTACAGGGCGGTCGAGGTGGGGATCGCGCTGGCGCGGGAGGCCGGGGTGGGGGCGGTGGGAATCGATCATTCCTCCCATCTGGGGGCGGCAGGCGCCTATGCGCTGGCCGGAGCCGAGCAGGGTTTTGTGACCTTTGCCACGACCAATACCGATTCCATGGTTACCCTGTTTGACGGCGCGGCGCGGTTTCATGGCACCAATCCGCTGGCCTTTGCGGCGCCGGTGCCGGATAGCCAGCCTTGGCTGCTGGACATGGCGACCTCCTCGATCCCGATGAACCGGGTGCTGCTGCATCGCTCGCTGGGACTGGAATTGCCCGAAGGGGTGGCAGCCGACCACCAGGGACTGCCGACCAGTGATCCGGAACTTGCCAATATGCTGCTGCCGCTGGGCGGGGCGGATTATGGTTACAAGGGCGCCGGGCTGGCCGGGGTAGCAACGCTGTTCTCCGCCCTGCTGACCGGCACTACGCTAGATAGCGATTTCATCCCGATGTATGGCGGCGATGACAGGTCGACACCGCGCAATATGGGGCATTTCGTGCTGGTGGTTGACCCCGACAAGTTCGTCGGGCGCGAGATATTCGGCATGATGATAACGCGCTATCTGGCCAATCTGCGCGCCGCAGCGGTGAGGCCGGGTGGCGAGCGGGTGATGGCGCCGGGCGACCAGGAATGGGCCATCTTGGCGCAGCGGCAGGCCGAGGGCGTGCCGGCGGATCCCGATACAGCGCGGTTTCTGGGATTGTAGCAGCCTTTGCGCCCGACCGCGTGGTTTCCCTTCAACAAGACAAACCACGCGGTAGCAGACATGGGCAGAATCAGATGTCGCGGCTCCGGCTGCGTTTCAGATCAGTCTTCGCGATAGATGTCGAAGGGACCGAAGGCCTGGGTGGTGGCCATGACCTGCAGGCGGTTGACGTTGACATGGGCTGGCAGCGTGGTGCTCCAGAAGATGGTTTCGGCAATGTCTTCGGCGTTCATGGCCTTGGTGCCGGCATAGGGTTTGGCGGCCTTGTCCTCATCACCCTTGAAGCGGACCAGCGAGAACTCGGTTTCGGTGAGGCCCGGCTCGATATTGGTGACGCGCACATTCTTGCCCTGCAGGTCTGAACGCAGATTGAGGGCGAATTGCTTCACGAATGCCTTGCTGGCGCCATAGACCGAACCACCCGGATAGGGATAATCGCCGGCGACCGACCCCAGCGTCACGATGTGACCGCCGCCGCGCTTGATCATGCCGGGCAGCAGGGCGCGCACGGTATAGGTCAAGCCAGTGATATTGGTGGCAATCATGGTCTCCCAGTCAGTGATGTCAGCCTCGGCGGCCGGCTGCAGCCCGAGTGCCAGACCGGCATTGGCCAGCACGATATTGACGCCGGCAAAGGGCGGCGGCAGATCGGCAATGGCGGCCTCGATGGCCGCGCGATCCTGCACGTCGAGCGCGATGATGTGGCAGTTCTCGGCGCCCAGATCGATCTGCAGATCGACCAGACGATCCCAGCGGCGGCCCGTGGCGATCACCTTGCCACCGGCGGCGGCATAGCGCCGCGCGGCAGCTTCGCCAAAGCCGGAAGTGGCGCCGGTGATGAAAACGACGAAGCGGCTGGCATCAAGCAGCTGGTACATGGCTATGTCCTGGGAATAAACGATCGTGCCGCAGGTTGGACCGCCGAGACAGGCGTCGTCAACAGGGGGGGGGGGGGGGCGTTCTCGGCGCTTATGGCCGGGTGGCAGTGCTGGGGCGAGAACAGCTGCGCTGGGGAGGCCGAATTGATCACGATTTGGATCAAATGCAGCCAGAGCTTGTGCGCCGGGCGGCAGACGTTAAAATGGCCGGGAAAACGCGGGCAGGTGGACGGGTCGGAACGGACAGGGATTGCTTAACGCAATCTTGTGATCGCTGTGGCATTCTGGACTTCTGCCTTTCTGGTTGTAGCGTAATTGGCGGGATGAGTTCACTGCGTAGAGCGCGTCGAGTATTGAGTTTTTGCGCCATGTGCGTGGCAGCCAGCGCATTGGGCATGGCTGGTGCGCCCGCTGCTGCGTTTGAAATTTTTGGTCTCAAGCTGTTTGAAGACCCCAATGCGGTGGATGCGACAGCGGTGATTGCCGACCCCCAGCCCTATAGCGTGGTGGTGGCGGTGAATGGGGATGGGGCGCTGGACGATGTGGTGCGCAACGCCTCCGCGCTGGTGGCCGATGCCGATCAGCCGGCTTCAGGCGCGGCAGGGCTGCTGGCCAGGGCGCGCGGCGATTATCGCCGTATTGTCGCCGCGCTCTATGGCGAAGGCTATTATGGCGGCGTGGTGAGCATCCGCGTCGGCGGGCAGGAAGCGGCCAAGCTGGCGCCGGATGTCGATCTGCCCGATCCGGTGGATGTGGTGCTCAGCGTCGAGCCCGGTCCGCTGTTCCGCTTCAGCAGCGTCACTATCGCTAATTCGGCACCCCTCACCAGTGATCCTGATGACTTTGTGCCGCCGCCGGAAAGCCGCGGGCTGAACCGCGGCGAAATTGCCAGATCGGGCGCCATCATCAAGGCTGAAGCGCTGGCCTTGGAGGCCTGGCGGCAGCAGGGCTTTGCCAAGGCGGTGATCGCCAGCCGCGATGTCGTGGCTGATCATGCCAATTCAACGGTGGAAGTGACCATCACGGTCAATCCCGGCCGACAGGCGGCGTTTGGCGCGGTAACGGTCAGCGGCACCGAGCGGATGGACCCCGAGTTCGTGCGGCGCCAGACGGGATTGGTGGTCGGCGAGGAATATGATCCCGATGCCGTGACGCGGGCACAGAAGCGGCTGGACCGGCTCGAAGTATTCAGGGCTGCCCGGCTGGAAGCGGCTGAGTCGATCGGCAGTGACGGGCTGCTGCCCTATGGCCTGATCGTGCAGGAACTGCCGGGCGCGCGCTTTGGCGTGGGCGCCAATTATTCGAGCCTTGACGGGCTGGGCGTGGAGGCGTTCCACCTGTGGCGCAATCTGTTCGGTCAGGCCGAGCGGCTGCGGCTCGATGCAAGGGTGGCCAGCATCGCCTATCCGGTCGACACGGCGCAGTTCGACTATTTCTTTGGTGGCACCTTCACCAAGCCCGGCATCATTACGCCCGACACCGATCTGGTGGCGGCGATATCGGCCGAACGGACAATCTACCCGACCTATACCGAGACCTCGGCGAATGGCAAAATCGGGCTGACCCACATTTATTCCGACGAGATCACCTTCGAGGGCGGCGCGACGCTGCAGCGCAGTTGGTTTGAGGATGCGTTCGGGTCGCGCGATTTTACCACGGCCGGTCTCTATACGGGGGCGACACTGGATTTCCGCGATGATGCGGTCGATGCGACCAGTGGCTGGTACGCCAAAGCCGGCCTTGAGCCTTTCTACGAGTTCAAATTTGCCAATCCCGGCGCCAGGGTCACCCTTGAGGGGCGGACTTATTTCGGCTTTGGCGAGGACGAGCCGTTCGTGCTGGCGGGCCGCATCAAAGCCGGAGCGGTGGTCGGATCGAGCCTGGCGGAAATTTCGCCCGACAAGCTGTTCTTTGCCGGGGGCGGCGGGTCGGTGCGCGGCTATGGCTACAAATCGATCGGTGTTGATGATGGTGCGGGCAAGGTGACCGGGGGGCGCTATCTGCTGGAAGCCTCGCTGGAGGCGCGCGCCAAGGTGACCGAGACCATTGGCGTGGTCGGTTTCCTCGATGGCGGCTATGTGGCGGCGGATGTGTTTCCCGGGCTTGATGAATTGCGGGTCGGCGCGGGCGCGGGTCTGCGCTATTATACCAGTCTGGGACCATTGCGGCTCGATGTGGCGGTTCCTCTCAACAAGAAGCCGGGCGACGCCAATTATGCCGTCTATGTCGGCATCGGGCAGGCGTTCTGATGCGGCGCTTACTTGTCACACTGCTGTTGCTGGTCGGGATGGGCGTGCCCGCCACCCTGCTGGCGCAGGACGTGCTGAGCATGAGCGAGGAACAGCAGAAGGACTGGCTGACCAGCTTTGTGCAGGATCAGCTGTCGACGCCCGAGCGGCAGATCCGGCTCTCCAATATTGATGGGGCGCTGGGCTCGGATGTGTCGGTGCGCGAGATCACGATTTCGGATGCCGAGGGGGTCTGGCTGCGGGTCAATAATGCGCAGCTGAACTGGAACCAGGGAGCACTGTTCCTGGGTCGGCTGGAAGTGCGTAGGCTGAGTGCCGACAGCATCGAGTATATCCGCAATGCGGTGCCCAATGACGATTTGGACCTGCCGCCAGCGGAAGCAGGCAGTTTTACGGTGCCGGAGTTTCCGGTAGCGATCCAGCTCGATCAGTTGAGTGTGCCCAAGGTCAGCTTTGGCGAAGGCGTGTTCGGCCTGGGCTCGGAAGTGTCGGTGGACGGGGCGTTCAGCCTCGATGGCGGCAATCTGAACACGAATCTGGATATTGTCCGGCTCGATGGGCCGGGCGGCACCCTCAATCTCGATCTGGCCTATACAAGGGGCGATAACAGCATCGATCTGGGTCTGGAACTGGTGGAGCCCGCCGATGGCGTGCTCGCCAATCTGCTCAATATCGAGAACCGTCCGGCGGTGACGCTGACGCTGGCGGGCACGGGTCCGGTGAGCGATCTGCGCACCACGCTGGAATTGCAGGCCAATGGCCAGACCGCGCTGGGCGGCGTGGCGACGGTGCGCCAGCAGGCCGATGGCTTCGCCATTGATGCCGATCTGCGCGGACCGCTGTCGACGCTGATGGCGGAGGCCTATCGGCCATTCTTTGGCCCGGAAACGGCACTGACCGCCCGGGCTCTGGTGCGCCAGGCGGGCGGCCTGTCGATCAGCGGACTCAAGCTGAGCGGCGGACAATTGCAGCTCGAGGCGGCGGCCGAGACGACAGCGGATAATTTCCTGCGCCAGTTGAGCCTGAATGCCATGGTGAGCGATCCGGCCGGTGGGGCCGTGACGCTGCCGGTGCCGGGGGGCGCAACGCGGGTCAATGCGGGCCAGTTGATGGTGGATTTTGGCGGCGCTGTGGGCGGCGCGGCGCCGCAGAACTGGCGTGCCAATCTCAATGTCAGCGGCTTTGCGCAGCCGGGGCTGAGCGCCGATGCGCTGGTGCTGACCGTGGATGGGGTGGCGACGGCACTGGATGATCCGGCCAGCCGCATGGTGACCTTCAATGGCGATGGCGCGTTGAGCGGCATATCGGCTGATCCGGGGATCGAAGCGGCGCTGGGCGATGAAATCGGGGTCGGCATCGCCGGGGTATACAAGGCCGGGCAGCCGGTACAGCTGGCGCAATTGCGCGTGGTTGGCGCGGTGCTGACGGCGGCCTTGTCCGGGCAATTGGATGGGCTGGATTTCACTGGCGACATCGGGCTGGATACCTCCAGCATCGCGCCGTTCTCCGGACTGGCCGGGCGTAGCCTGTCGGGTGGGCTGGCGCTAAAGGCCAATGGCAGCATCAAGCCACTGACCGGCGGGTTTGACCTGACGCTGGACGGTACCGGGCGCGATCTGCAGATCGACGATGAAATTGCCGATGGGCTCCTGGCAGGCGAGGTCAAACTGTCGGGACGGGTAGCACGCGACACGACCGGGCTGACGGCGGACCAGTTCGCGATTGCCAATACGCAGATGCAGTTGCTGGCGGACGGCACCTATTCCAGCACACTGGCTGATTTTGCCTTCAATCTCGACCTCAGTGATCTGGCCCTGCTGTCTGACCAGGCCAGCGGCCCGCTCAAGGTGGTAGGCACGGCCAAGGGTGCGGACGACGTGATCGGGCTGGACTTGCAGGCCAGTGTGGCCAGTGGCCAGCTGGTGGATCGCCCATTGCGCAACGGCACGCTGGGTTTTGCCGGGCAATATGCCGGCGACCAGTTGAGCGGCAAGATTGCCGGCGCGGCAGAACTGGACGGCCATCGCACCACGCTGGCGGCCGATGTTGCTGTGACGCCATCCGAACAGGCGCTGGACAATATTGATTTTCAGGCCGCCGGGACGCGGATCAGTGGCGGGCTGACCCGGACCATGCTGACCGGGCTGATCAATGGCGGGCTGAGCGTGGTGTCGCCGGATGTGTCGGTGGCCGCCGCGCTGGCCCTGCTCGATGCTTCGGGCGCGATCAATGCCGAGGTCAAACTGACCCCGGTCGATGCCAAACAGAGTGCCAGCCTGCGCGGCGATGTGCGGGCGCTGAGTGTGAATGATATCAGGATCGGCGCGGCCGATATTAGCGCCAGCGTGGCCGATCTGTTCGGCGTGCCGGCAATCAACGGAACGATCAACGCCAGCGCCGTCTCGGCGGCGGGGATCGATATCGAGACGCTGAATGCCCGGGCGACGCAGACGGGCGAGACGACGGCGTTTGATGCGCAGGCGGCGCTGGCGACCGGCACCGATATCGATCTCGCCGGATCGCTGACCCCAGTCGAGCAAGGCTATCGGCTGGCGCTCGACCGCGCCCAGTTGCAACAAGGGACGCTGTCGGCACGGCTGGCCCAGCCCAGTGTATTGCAGGTTGTGGGGTCGGACGTGACGCTGGATGCGGTACGGTTTGATGTCGGCGCGGGCTCGATTACGGCCAGCGGCTCGGCAGGCGACGTGCTGGATATCGTTCTCGATATCACCGCGCTCCCGCTGTCGATCGCCAATGCGGTGGCGCCCGATCTGGGTCTGGCTGGCACGCTGAGCGGGCAGGCGCAGATCGCGGGAAGTAGCGCCGATCCGCAGGTGAGTTTTACCGCTCAGGCGCAGGGAATTGCCGCGACTGCAATCAACCCGTTTGGCATTACCCCGCTCAGCGTGAACGCTGCTGGCAGCTTTGCTGATGGCACTGCCACCCTGGCGTCATTCAGTGCCGACGGGGCGGGCGGATTGACGATCAACGGGTCCGGTACGGTGCCGCTGAGTGGCAATGGGCTCAATGTTGCCGTGACCGGCTCGGCGCCACTGGTGCTGGCCAACCGGTTTGTTGCCAATCGTGGCGGCCAGATGACCGGCCTGATCACACTGGATGCGCAGGTGAGTGGTAGCCTGAGTAACCCGCAATTCGGCGGCCGGGTCTCAACCAGCGGGGCTGGCTATATCGATCCTGAACTGAATGTGCGGCTGCAGGGGATTACCGGCTCGGCGCGCCTTGATGGCGACCGGCTGGTCATCGAGCAATTGTCGACCAATCTGGCGCGGGGCGGCTCGGCCTCGGCCTCCGGCTCGGTTGGGCTGAGTGGCGGGTTCCCGGCGGATCTGCGGGTGGCGCTCAATGCGGTGCGCTATGCCGATGGCAATCTGTTTGTGGCGACCGTATCGGGCGATCTGGCCCTGACCGGCAATCTGACCGGCTCGCCACTGCTGGCCGGCACGGTACAGGTGGAGCGGGCCAATATCACGGTGCCGGAGAATTTCGGTGGTGGTGCCGTTCTGATCGATGTCGAGCATATCCATGAGCCCGCCGCAGTGGCGCAGACACTGGTGCGTGCCAAGATCGACGACAGAAGCGGCGCGCCGATCCCGCAGCAGCGACCGAGCGGGGTGGTGCTCGATATCACGGTGAACGCGCCCAACCAGATTTTCGTGCGCGGCCGCGGGCTGGATGCCGAATTGGGCGGTTCAGTGCGGATCACCGGGCCGGTCGGCGATATCCAGCCGGTAGGTGCGTTCTCGCTCAATCGGGGCCGATTGGCGATCCTGGGCCAGCGGGTGACCTTTGACAGCGGTACGGTGACACTGGTGGGCGATCTGGACCCGGTGCTGAACCTGGTGGCGCGCACCGAGGGTGAAGGCATTACCGTGTTCGTCACCGTTTCGGGCCGTGCCTCCAATATCGATGTGAGCTTCAGTTCGAGCCCGGCCCTGCCGCAGGATGAAGTGCTCAGCCAGCTGATCTTCAAGCGCTCGATCAGCGATTTGTCGCCGTTGCAGCTGGCCAAGCTGGCCGGGGCCGCCGCCGAACTGGTGGGCGGCGGGAGCGGCAACGGGCTGGTGGACAATCTGCGCAGCGCCGCCGGGCTGGACGATCTCGATATCGTCACCGACAGCCAGGGCAATGTGGCGGTGCAGGCGGGTACCTATCTGCAGGACAATGTATATCTGGGCGTGCAGGCCGGGGCTGGTGGGCAAAGCAAGGTGACGATCAACCTTGATGTCACCAGCGACCTCAAGCTGACCGGGTCGGCGGCGCAGGACGGCGATTCCAGCGTCGGCGTCTATTACGAGCGGGATTATTAGGCCAGCACGGTCAGTCGAGGGCATGATGAGCTTTTGGGATGAACGGTACGACCGGCCTGACTATGTGTTTGGCGAGGCCCCCAACGCCTTTCTGGCCGCCAATGCGCACCGGTTGAAAGACTATCAGACAGCGCTGGCGGTGGCCGATGGCGAGGGTCGCAACGGGGTGTTTCTGGCCGAGCAGGGGCTGGACGTGCTGGCGATTGATGCCTCGCCGGTCGGGCTGGTCAAGGCTGACCAGCTGGCCAGGAAACGTGGCGTGCGGCTGACCACGCATTGCCTGGACATTGGCAGCTATGACTGGCCGGCGGCGCAGTTCGACGTGGTGGTGGCGATCTTTGTCCAGTTTGCCCCGCCGGCGCTGCGCGATGCGATGTTCGCCGGCATGGTGCGGACGCTCAAACCGGGCGGGTTGCTGTTGCTCGAAGGCTACCGGCCCGAACAATTGGCGCATGGCACGGGCGGGCCGCCGCAGGCTGAAAATCTCTATACCGAGGCCTTGCTGCGCGCGCAGTTCGCCGAACTCGAGATCATCACACTGGAAAGCTATGACACCGAGCTGACCGAGGGCGCCGCCCATGCCGGTCTGTCGGCCGTTATCGATCTGGTAGCGCGCAAACCAGGGTAATCGCCGACTGGGTTGGGCATCCCTCCCGGCCTCCCCGTAGCGGAGGAAGCCGGGCGGCGTTTGGGATGCTACTGAGCGCCGCCGGTTTTGGCGGCTTTGGCCGCGTCGTACCACCAGATGGTGGGGAAGCCCGAGGAGAACTCGGGCAGTGGCTCGGGATGGCTGAAGCGATCCCAGCGGGCAGTGCGGGCGGTGCGCAGCGTATAGCCGGGAACCACATAATGGTGATGCAGCAGGACCCGGTCGAGCGCCTTGGTCGCGGCCTCCTGGGTGGCCCGATCCTTGGCGCCGATCACCTTTTCAATCAGGGCGTCCACCCCTGGGTCGGCAATGCCGGCATAATTGGTGGAGCCCTCCTGATTGGCGGTGGAGGAGCCAAAGAAGTAGCGCTGCTCATTGCCGGGTGAAAAAGACTGCGCCCATTGCGAATAGATGAGGTCGTAATCGAAGCTGCGCAGGCGATTGATGTATTGCGGGGCATCGACGATACGGATGCTGACCTGCACCCCCAGCCGCCCCAGATTGGTGACCAGATTCTGGAACACGGGCTCCAGCGAGGGCTGGTTGCTGAGGATTTCCAGCGTGAGTTGCTCGCCATTGGCGTCGACCAGGCGCGTTCCGTCCAGCGTGTAGCCGGCCTCGTTGAGCAGGGTCAGTGCGTAGCGAAGATTGTCGCGCTGCGCAGCGGCGTCGGCATTGACGGGATTGGTGTAGGGCTCGGTGAATACCGATGCCGGCACCAGATCCTTGACCGAGGTGAGGATATCGAGTTCCTCGCCCTCTGGCAGGCCGCTGGATTTGAAGGGCAGGCCGTAAAAGTAGCTGTCGATGCGCTCATACTGGCCATAGAACAGGGTCTGGTTGAGGGATTCGAAATCAAAGGCGTAGTTGAGCGCCTGACGCACCCGTTCGTCCTGAAACTTCGGTTTGCGCAGGTTCGGGATGAAGCCGACCATCAGCCCGTTGCTGGCATAGTCCTGCGGAAACAGTTCCTGCACCACGCGGCCCTGCTGGATGGCCGGGAAATCGAAGGCCGTCGCCCAGCGGCGCGCAGCGTATTCACTCCACCAGTCAAACTGGTCGCCCTTGAAAGCCTCGAAGCGCACCGTCTCGTCGAGGAAATATTCGATGCGATACTCGTCGAAATTGTTGCTGCCGACCTGGGTAGGCTGGTTGAGACCCCAATAGTCCTCAACGCGCTGATAGGTGATGGTCCGCCCGGCGTCGAAGCTGGCCAGCGTGTAGGGTCCTGAACCCATTGGCGATTCGAGCGTGGATTGGGCGATATCCCGCGGCTTGCCATTGGCGTCTGTGCCTTCCCACCAATGTTGGGGCAGCACCATCAACTGGCCCAGGATCAGGGGCAGTTCGCGATTGCCGGTCTGATCGAAGGTAAAGGTGACTTCGCCGGGAGCGGTGACCTCGGCCTGGGTGACATTGGCGTAGTACTGCGCTGAATTGGGGCTGAGCTGTTTTTCGATGTTGAAGGACCAGACCACATCCTCAGCGGTCACCGGTTCACCATCGTGCCAGCGGGCGTCGGGGTCGATGCGGAAGGTCACCGCGCCATAGTCGGAGGCGATCTTCAGGCTTTCGGCGAGCAGGCCGTAATAGGTGTTCACCTCATCGAGCGAGGGGGTCATCAGGGTCTGGTAGACCAGGCCGATGCCGTTGGCCGGTTCGCCCTTGGGCAGCACGGGATTGAAGGTATCAAAGCCACCCAACTGGCCCAGGCGCACCGTGCCGGTCTTGGGGGCATCCACATTGACATAGTCGAAGTGGGTGTAGTCCGCGGGGTATTTGGGTTCACCGGTCATGGTGAAGGCGTGGGTCCACACATCGGTGGCGGTCTGGGCCAGGGCGGGCGCGGCCAGGCCGAACAACAGGCCGAGGGTAAGGAGGGGTGCGAACTGCATCGGACGGCTCCGGGGACGTTGAAAGTTCAAGACGAGACTAGCCGCGATCATGGGCTGGCAACAGGGGTGAGCGTGGCAATGTCGAAGGCGGCGGCAAGCAGGGTTTTGGTGTAATCCGATTTGGGCGCGGCAAAGATGTCGGCGGCGGGGCCGTGCTCGACAATCTTGCCATCGCGCATGACGATGAGCTGGTTGGCCAGGGCGCGCACGACCTTGAGATCGTGGCTGATGAACAGATAGGTCAGGCCATGGCGTTGCTGCAGATCGTGCAGCAGATCGACCACCTGAGCCTGGATGGAAACATCGAGCGCCGACGTCGGTTCATCGAGCACGACGAATTGGGGCTGCAGCACGAGGGCACGGGCGATGGCAATGCGCTGGCGCTGGCCGCCGGAAAACTCGTGCGGATAGCGGAAACGGGCGGCGGGCGGCAGGCCGACTTCTTGCAGCGCCGCGACGACGCGGGCGTCGCGCTCCACCGTGTTGAGCCGGGGCTGATGCACGGCCAGGCCCTCGCCGATGATCTGGTCGACCGACAGGCGGGGGCTGAGCGAGCCGAAAGGGTCCTGAAACACGATCTGCAGATCGGCACGCAGCGGGCGCATGGCTTTCCAGGAGCGCGTCTGCAAATCGTTGCCCAGCACGACGATGCGGCCCTTGGAGGGCAATAGCCGGAGCAGGGCGTAGCCGAGGGTGGATTTGCCCGAGCCGGATTCGCCTACCACGCCGAGGGTTTCGCCGCGCCTGATGGTCAGGTCGACGCCATCGACGGCGCGGATATGGCCAATGGTGCGGCGCAACAGGCCGCGCTTGATGGGGAACCAGACCTTAAGATCGCTGACCTCGACAATCACGGGGGCGGTGGTGTCGCTGGCCGGCGGGGTGCCGCGCGGTTCGGCGGCCAGCAAATGGCGGGTGTAGGCGTGCTGCGGCCGGGCAAATAGCGGCGCTACTGGACCGGCTTCGACGATTTCGCCCTCGGTCATGACGCAGACGCGGTCGGCGATGGTTTTGACGATGCCCAGATCGTGGGTAATGAACAGCATGGCCATGCCGAGGCGTTTTTGCAGATCCTTGAGCAGGACCAGGATCTGCGCCTGCACGGTAACATCGAGCGCGGTGGTGGGCTCGTCGGCAATCAGCAGATCTGGCTCATTGGCCAGTGCCATGGCGATCATCACACGCTGGCGCTGACCGCCCGAGAGCTGGTGCGGAAACGAAGCAAGCCGGCTCTTGGGGTCGGGAATGCCGACAGCGTCGAGCAGTTCGAGCGTGCGGGCGCGGGCAGCGCTGGTGCGCAGGCCGCGATGGATGGCGAGGACTTCCCCGATCTGGTGCTCAATGGTGTGCACCGGATTGAGCGAGCTCATGGGCTCCTGAAAGATCATAGAAATATCGTTGCCGCGCACGGCGCGCAGGTCTGCGGGCGGGGCGGTGACCAGGTCCTGCCCCCTGAATAGGATCTGGCCCGAGAGGCGGGCGGTAGGGGGCAGCAGCTTGAGCACCGAGAGCGCGGTGACCGACTTGCCCGAGCCACTTTCGCCGACCAGCGCCAGGGTTTCGCCCGGAGCAATGTCGAACGATACATTGCGGGTGGCGGCATTGGCGCCGAAGGCAATGGTCAGGTCGCGGACGGAGAGCAGGGGGGCGGTCATGCAAATGCCTTGCGGGGATCGAAGGCGTCGCGGACGGCCTCGCCGATGAAGACCAGCAGGGTCATGAGGATGGCGATGGCGAAAAAGCCGGTGAGGCCGAGCCAGGGGGCCTGCAGGTTTTCCTTACCTTGAAACAGCAGGTCGCCCAGTGAGGGCGTGCCGGGTTCAAGGCCGAGGCCGAGCAGGTCGAGCGAGGTGAGGGTAACCACTGATCCGGACAGGATGAATGGCATGAAGGTCAGCGTGGCGACCATGGCGTTGGGCAGCAGATGGCGCCACATGATGGTGGGGTTGGAAACGCCCAGGGCACGGGCCGCGGCGATGTACTCGAAATTGCGGCCGCGCAGGAATTCGGCGCGCACAATGCCCACCAGGGTGACCCAGGAGAACAGCAGCAGAATGCCCAGCAGCACCCAGAAGGTGGGGGCGATGACGCTGGAGATGATCAGCAGCAGATAGAGGGCGGGAATGGCCGTCCAGATTTCGATCAGACGCTGGGCGATCAGGTCGAGCCAGCCGCCGAAATAGCCCTGCACGGCGCCGGCGACGAGGCCAACCACCGAGGACAGTATGGTCAGGGTGAAACCGAACAGGATGGAAATGCGCACGCCATAGAGCAGGCGGGCCAGCACATCATGGGCCTGGCCGTCGGTGCCCAGCCAATGATAATTGCTCCAATTGCAGTTGGGATCATTGACGCCGAGCGGATAGCGTAGGCAGGCCTCCTCGCGGCTGAGCATCCAGGTGGGGGCGATGGCGCCCGAGCCGGGCTGAAACACATCGACGGTGCTGTAGCTGAAACGCACTGGCGGCCAGATGGCCCAGCCATTGGCGGCAATCTGTTCGGCCATGAAGTCACCGCGATAGTCGGGCGCGCCGAGAAAGCCACCAAAGCGGGATTCCGGGTAGTCGACAAAGGCGGGGAACAGCAGTTCGCCCTGATAGGACACCATGATGGGCTTGTCATTGGCGATGAATTCGGAGCCCAGGGTGAGTACGAAGAAGGCCAGAAACAGCCACAGCGACCACCAGCCGCGACGATTGGCGCGAAAGTTCTGCCAGCGGCGCTGATTGATCGGGCTGAGCCAGCGGCGGTGCGGCGGGACTTCAGCGGTGTCGCTGACGGTGCTCATACTTCGCGACTTTCAAAATCCAGCCGCGGATCGACCCACATATAGGCCAGGTCCGAGAGCAGCGAGATGACGAGGCCGAGCAGGCTGAAGATATAGAGCGTGGCAAATACCACCGGATAATCGCGGCTCACCACCGAGACAAAGCCGAGCAGGCCCAGGCCATCAAGCGAGAAGATGGTTTCGATCAGCAGCGAACCGCCGAAGAAGGCGCCGACAAAGGCGGCCGGAAAGCTGGCGATGATCAGCATCATGGCGTTGCGAAAGACGTGGCGATAGAGCACCTGGTTTTCGCTCAGGCCCTTGGCGCGGGCGGTGGTGACATATTGCTTGCCGATTTCGTCGATGAACGAATTCTTGGTGAGCAAGGTGGTGGTGGCAAAGGCGCCCAGCCCCATGGCGATCACGGGCAACACCAGATGCCAGAGATAATCGAGCAGCCATAGATGAAACGGCCAATTGGCGGCGCCCGAGGAATGCAGGCCACGTAGCGGAAAGATCGACCAGAAACTGCCGCCGGCAAACAGGATGATCAGCGCGATGGCGACGAGAAAACCGGGCACGGCGTAGCCGATGATGACGATGGTGGAAGTCCAGACGTCAAACCGGCTGCCGTCGGTGACGGCTTTCTTGATGCCGAGCGGAATGGAAATGCCATAGGCGATCAGCGTCATCCACAGGCCCAGCGAGATGGAGACCGGCATTTTCTCCTTGATAAGATCGATCACCGAGATATCGCGGTAATAGCTATCGCCGAAATCGAAGCGGAGGTAATTCCACAACATCATGCCGAAGCGTTCGAGCGGCGGCTTGTCGAAGCCGAACTGCTTTTCGATTCGCTCGACCAGCTCCGGCGCCAGTCCCTGGCTGCCGCGATAGGCAGAGCCGCCCTGCCGCTGTGTCGGTTGGGCGGCGAAATCGCCAGCGTCGCTGCCGCTGATGCGCTCCACCATGGAGGTGTTCTGGCCGGAAAGATTGGCCAGCGCCTGCTCGACCGGGCCGCCAGGGGCGAATTGGGTGATCAGGAACGAAATGGCCATGATGCCGAACACGGTCGGGATCATCAGCAGGATGCGGCGTAAAATATAGGCGCCCATCTGGTCTCCGGGCAGGCAAGTTGTCCAGCAAACTAAGCGCTGTGAGGGGGATAGCGGCAAATCACCTTGCAGTGAAAGGACTTGGCCGGGATTGCATCATTTTGGTGACGGCTTGGCAAGCCGTGCCTGGAGCGCATGCGTTCGCAGGCGGCTGCGGGTGCAATGGGCTTGCCCTGCGGTGCGGGGAGCGTCAGGATCGGGCAACAGGAGCCGCTCATGAGCTATCAGATCATCGCCGATGTCGACAATCCAACCACGGCTCGCGTGCTGATGGCAGCGCTGCGGGCGCATGGCTTTCACCCGCTTGAACACGGCGAAGGTGGTCTGCCGGGGGTGGGCAATGTCTTCGGCAAAGGCGGGGTGCCCGTCCAGGTGCCAGAAGAGGAGGCCGATGATGCAACGATTCTGGCCACCGAGCTATTGAAAGAAATGATGGCGGGCAACGCGTAAAAGCGCCACACTGATACGCCTTGGGTCCGTTGCGGGCTGCGGCGGTTGAACGCAGGGAAAGCTTTGGTTATAAGCCAGCCTAACTGTTAACTTTTGTTAAGCCTTTGGGTAGGAGCGACCAATGAGTGTTTGGATGCGCGGATCGTTGTCCGCTGCGGGCGTTGCAGCAATCGCGCTGTTGATAGCGGGTTGTTCCTCGACGGGATCAAACACCGCAAATCTCAATACCATCGGCGCCCCGGCGCAATTGCAGCCGGTGCAGAATTCTGTCGTGCAGCAGGGCACGCTGCCGGCCATCGGCGCAACCGGCACGCCGGCACCTGGCCTGTCCGGTCAACCTACCTTGGGTGGCGTCGCCGCCAATCCTCAGTTGGCAACGGCCACTACCGGCACCCCATCCTCGATCGTGTCGCTCGATCCGCTGGCCCAGCCAAATGCCGGCGCCATGACCAGCGGCCCCGAAGGGGTATGGAATGTCGTCGCCGGGGCGCAGCAATGCCGCCTCAACCTGCCCATGACCGCCAAGACCGGCACCAGCTACTACCGCGCTTCGGCGCCGGGCTGTGCCATTGCGGCCCTGGCAAGCGTCTCCGGCTGGCAGCAGGTGGGCAGCCAGCTCCAGCTCTATGACGAGAACGGCAATATCGCGGCCTTCCTGGCGCCAAGCGCCGGCCGCTACATTGGGACGATGAGTGGCGGTCAAGCCATCTCGATGGCCCGCTAATCGTCGGCTGATGCAGGTCTACAAATCGTGATCAGTTGCGCTGCCGGTGCTCAGCTATCCCAGGATAGGCTGCGCGTCGGCCCTCGCTGATCGCGACTTTCGACCCCGCCTGACCCGACTACCGAGAGGCCGGCGTAATTGTCTGCGCGTACCAAGACTTCTAAACGATCTGGCCCTGTCGGTGCGGCGTATGCGGCGCTGGTGGCGCGTGGGGCGTTGACGGCTGATCCAGCCCAGCACGAGGCTGCGGCGCTGCTCGACACTGTGTTGGTTGGGCTGCTGGCCGACAAGCCCAAGGGGATGCTGGGCAAGCTGTTTGACAAGTCCGCACCGGTGCGCGGCCTGTACCTGCATGGCGAGGTCGGGCGCGGCAAGACCATGCTGATGGATCTGTTCTTTGCGGCGGCGCCCATCAGCGGCAAGCGGCGCGTGCATTTTCACGAGTTCATGGACGAGATCCATGCCGGGATGGCCGCCTTTCGCAAAAGCGCCAAGGGCAAGGATGCCGATCCAGTCGAGGCAGTGGTCAAGCCAATCGTGAAATCGGGGCTGCGCTTGTTGTGCTTGGATGAAATGCATGTGCACGACATTACCAATGCCATGCTGCTGTCGCGGCTGTTCGAGAAGCTGTTTGCGGGCGGGGTGACGCTGGTGGCCACCTCCAATGTGGCGCCGGAGGGGCTGTACAAGGACGGGCTGAACCGGCAGTTGTTTCTGCCATTCATCGCGCTGCTGAGAGAGCATCTGACGGTAGCTGAATTGCCAGCGGCGCAGGATTACCGGCGGATGAAATTTGCCGGGCAGCACGTCTATGCCTTTGGCACAGGTGCGGCGGTGCGGGCCGAGATGGACCGGCTATGGCTGCGCATTACCGGCGGCGAGCCGGGTGAGCCGGGCCGGGTGCAAAGCACCGGGCGGTCGATTGCGGTGCCGCTGGCCGCGCTGGGAGCGGCGCGGTTCGGCTTTGCCGATCTGTGCGAGAAGCCGCTGGGTTCGCGCGACTTCGTGCGCATTGCCAATCAATTCGATTCCATCATTATCGATGATGTGCCGCAAATGGACCGCACCATGTCCAATGCCGCCAAGCGGTTCATCCTCCTGATCGACAGTCTCTATGATCGCGGCGTCAAGCTGGGCGCCAGCTTTGCCGTTCCCCTTGAACAGCTCGGCAAGGACGACAAGACGGCGTTCGAATTCCAGCGCACCGTGTCGCGGCTGATCGAGATGCAGTCGGAAGACTATCTGGCGCAGGGGTTGCGGGAAGCGGTGAGTGCTCCTTCTTAGCCTGTCCTGATCGGGTTGGAGGCGCTCCCTGCCTATCCGGCAACACCCCTTCGCCCATGGGCAAGGGCGAAAGCGCGGTTAATACGAAGGGTTCACTTGCCCCTGTTAGCCGCTAGGGTTAAACGTGCGCCCAATTCAACCTAGTTGGGGATGACGACATATGGCGCGCAAGAAGATCGCTCTTATCGGCTCTGGTCAAATCGGCGGAACACTCGCCCATCTCGCCGCTCTTAAAGACCTTGGCGATATCGTGCTGTTCGATATTGTTGACGGCGTGCCACAGGGCAAGGCCCTTGACCTGTCACAGTCGGCCCCGGTCGAAGGCTATGATGCCTCGATCACCGGCACCTCCAAATATGAAGATCTCAAAGACGCTGACGTGGTGATCGTCACCGCCGGCGTGCCGCGCAAGCCAGGCATGAGCCGCGACGATCTGCTTGAGATCAACCTCAAGGTGATGGAACAGGTTGGTGCCGGGATCGCCAAATATGCGCCCAAGGCCTTCGTGATCTGCATCACCAACCCGCTCGATGCGATGGTCTGGGCGCTGCAGAAGTTCTCCGGCCTGCCCACCAATCAGGTGGTCGGCATGGCGGGCGTGCTGGACAGCTCGCGCTTCTGTCACTTCATCGCCGACGAACTCAATGTCTCCATCCAGGACGTCAATGCCTTCGTGATGGGCGGGCATGGCGACACCATGGTGCCGCTGCCCCGCTATTCCACCGTGGCTGGCATTCCGCTGACGGACATCGTCAAGATGGGCTGGATGAGCAAGGAAAAGCTCGAAGAGATCATCCAGCGCACCCGTGATGGTGGCGCCGAGATCGTCGGCCTGCTCAAGACCGGTTCGGCCTTTTACGCGCCGGCCACCTCAGCCATTGCCATGGCCGAGAGCTATCTCAAGGACAAGAAGCGCGTGCTGCCCGCCGCCGTCTATCTCAATGGCGAATTCGGCGTGAAGGGTACCTATGTCGGTGTCCCGGTGGTGATCGGTGCCGGTGGCGCGGAAAAGGTCGTCGAGATCGCGCTGAACTCTGCCGAACAGAAGGCTTTTGACAAGTCGGTCGGCGCGGTTGAAGGGCTGATCGAGGCCTGCAAGAAGATCGCCCCCAAGCTGGCATAACGAGAAAACAACATCCCCGCGCAAGCGGGGATTTCCCCTTTGGGGGGCATGAACAGAGATTCTCGCAATTGCGGGAATGAGGTGGTGGGAGCGGATGCTCCGTGACCGCAAAGCGATTTACCCATCAAGGGAATTAGACATGAACATCCATGAACATCAGGCCAAAGAGCTGCTGAAGTCCTACGGTGCGCCGGTTGCGGCGGGCGTGGCGATTTTTTCGGCCGATGAAGCCGCTGCTGCCGCCAAGTCGCTGCCGGGGCCGCTCTATGTGGTCAAAAGCCAGATCCATGCGGGTGGCCGTGGCAAGGGCAAGTTCAAGGAACTGGGCCCCGACGCCAAGGGCGGCGTGCGCCTGGCCAAGACCATTGATGAAGTGGTTGCCTTCTCCAAGGAGATGCTGGGCAATACGCTGGTGACCAAGCAGACCGGCCCCGCCGGCAAGCAGGTCAATCGCCTGTATATCGAAGACGGTGCCGACATTGCCCGCGAGCTGTATTGCTCACTGCTGGTCAATCGCGACAGCGGCCGGGTGTCGTTCGTGGTTTCGACCGAAGGCGGCATGGACATCGAGGCCGTGGCCGAAGAGACCCCTGACAAGATCATCAGCGTCGATATCGACCCGACCGCTGGTGTCACCGAAGCCGACGTGGCCAAGATCGTGGCTGCGCTGGCGCTGGATGGCGATGCCAAGGCCGATGCGGCCAAGCTGATGCCGATCCTCTACAAGGCCTTTGTCGACACCGATATGAGCATGCTCGAGGTCAATCCGCTGATCGTGATGACCGATGGCCATCTGCGCGTGCTCGACGCCAAGGTGAGCTTCGACAACAATGCCGCCTTCCGGCATGAAGACCTCAAGGCGCTGCGCGATCTGAGCGAAGAAGACGCCAAGGAAATCGAAGCGTCCAAATTCGATTTGGCCTATGTGGCGCTTGATGGCAATATTGGCTGCATGGTCAATGGTGCGGGCCTGGCGATGTCGACCATGGACATCATCAAGCTCTATGGCGCCGAGCCGGCAAACTTCCTCGACGTTGGTGGCGGCGCCACCACCGAAAAGGTCACAGCGGCTTTCAAGATCATCACGGCCGATCCGGCAGTGAAGGGCATTCTGGTCAACATCTTTGGCGGCATCATGCGCTGCGACGTGATCGCCGAAGGCGTGATCGCTGCGGTCAAGGAAGTGGGCCTCGAAGTGCCACTGGTTGTTCGCCTGGAAGGCACCCGCGTCAAGGAAGGCAAGGCGATCCTGGATCAGTCGGGCCTGAACGTGATTTCGGCCGATGACCTTGATGATGCGGCGCAGAAGATTGTTGCCGCCGTCAAGTCCGCTGCCTAAGCCCTGTAAGAGAGACCAAACCCATGTCCATTCTCGTCAATAAAGACACCAAGGTTCTCGTTCAGGGCCTCACCGGCAAGACCGGTACCTTCCACACCGAGCAGGCCCTGGCCTATTACGGCACCCAGATGGTGGGCGGCGTGAACCCCAAGAAGGCCGGTGAAACCTGGACCAGCGGCCTGGATGCCTCGGCATCGCTGCCCGTCTATGCCAGCGTCGCCGAAGGCAAGGAACGCACCGGCGCCAATGCTTCGGTGGTCTATGTGCCGCCTCCCGGCGCCGCAGCTGCGATCATCGAAGCGATCGACGCAGAAATTCCGCTGATCGTCTGCATCACCGAGGGCATTCCGGTGCTCGACATGGTGCGCGTCAAGGCGCGTCTGGAAAAATCCAAGTCACGGCTGTTGGGCCCCAACTGCCCGGGCGTGCTGACGCCGGAAGAATGCAAGATCGGCATCATGCCCGGTTCGATCTTCTCGAAGGGCTCGGTCGGCATCGTGTCGCGTTCGGGCACGCTGACCTATGAAGCGGTGTTCCAGACCACCAATGAAGGCCTGGGCCAGACCACGGCCGTCGGCATTGGCGGCGACCCGGTCAAGGGCACCGAGTTCATCGATATCCTTGAAATGTTCCTGGCTGACGACGCGACCAAGTCGATCGTGATGATCGGGGAAATCGGTGGTTCGGCTGAAGAAGACGCCGCCCAGTTCCTGATCGACGAAGCCAAGCGTGGCCGCAAGAAGCCGATGGCTGGCTTCATTGCCGGTCTGACAGCACCTCCAGGCCGCACCATGGGCCATGCTGGCGCCGTCATTTCGGGCGGCAAGGGCGGTGCCGAAGACAAGATTGCGGCGATGGAGGCTGCGGGCATCCGGGTGTCGAAGTCGCCGGCGCGCATCGGCCGGACGCTGGCAGAATTGCTCAAGGGCTAAGTCATGCGGCTCGGCGGGATTCTTTTGGGGTCACCGATTGGTCAAGCATCGCCAGCGACGTCCATAGGGACCTCGCTGGCGACGCTATCTGGGACGCCGGCAAACGCGGCAAGATTGTCGTGTTAGTCGAAAGTAGGCCGCGTTTCGGACATAGAACGGTGTTACCCCGTTGGGGTGACTGTTGCGGATTGAAATCATGAGCCGCGGCGCCTTGCGGGGCGCCGTAAGTGTTAACAGATTGCAAAGGAAGAGTGGTCAATAGTCACAATCAGCAATGACCGCTCACGGGGCCGGAGATTATCCGGTCAGTTCAGAAGGATGGCGGGGCGCGGGCCTCGCAACATAAAGCGATGACACGACAGGAAAAGAACGACACGTTCTTGCTGACCTCGTTCCTCTATGGTGGGAACGCCGACTACATCGAGCAATTGTACGCACGGTACAAGAGCGACCCGTCCAGTGTTGATGAGACCTGGCAGAGCTTCTTTTCCAAACTGGATGACGGCGAGGGTGTGGCGCAGCAAAATGCGGACGGCCCGAGTTGGACCCGCAAGGACTGGCCGCTCGCCGCGGATGGCGACCTGGTCAGTGCGCTGGACGGCAATTGGGGCGACATTGCCATCAAGACCGAAAAGGCCATCAGCAAGAAGGCCGCGGCGCTGGGTGTTGCCCAGTCGAGCGTCGCCGACGTGCTGCAGGCTACACGCGATTCGATCCGCGCCATCATGATGATCCGCGCCTATCGCATGCGCGGGCATCTGCATGCCGATCTTGATCCGCTCAAGATGAAGGCTGATGAGCCAGCCCCCGAGCTTGATCCGAAAAGCTACGGTTTTACCGAGGGCGATTACAGCCGCAAGATTTTCATCGACCACTATCTGGGCATGGAATACGCGACGATTCCAGAGATGCTGGCGATCCTGCGGCGTACCTATTGCGGTACGCTGGGCATCGAGTTCATGCACATCTCCGATCCTGAAGCCAAGCAATGGATCCAGGAACGGATTGAAGGGCCGAACACGGAAATCGCCTTCACCGCCGAGGGCAAGAAGGCCATTCTGAACAAGCTGGTCGAGGCCGAAGGCTTCGAGAAGTTTATCGACGTCAAATATACCGGCACCAAGCGTTTTGGTCTGGATGGCAGTGAAGCCACGATTCCGGCGCTGGAGCAGATCATTAAGCGCGGCGGCGCACTGGGGATCAAGGACATCGTGCTGGGCATGGCCCACCGTGGTCGCCTCAACGTGCTGACGCAGGTTATGCAGAAACCGCATCGCGCGCTGTTCCACGAATTCAAGGGCGGCGCCTTCTACCCCGACGACGTCGAGGGTTCGGGCGACGTGAAATACCATCTGGGCGCGTCCTCGGACCGCGACTTTGATGGCAACAAGGTGCATCTGTCGCTAACGGCCAATCCGAGCCATCTCGAGATCGTTGACCCGGTGGTGCTGGGCAAGTCGCGCGCCAAGCAGGATCGGCATATCGCGCCCGAAGGCAAGTTGGTCAACATGCCTACCGATAGCAGGCCAGATCGCGCCATGGTGCTGCCATTGCTGATCCATGGCGATGCCGCCTTTGCCGGTCAGGGGGTGATTGCCGAATGTCTGGGGTTGAGTGGCCTGAAAGGTCACCGCACGGGTGGGTCAATCCACTTCGTGATCAACAACCAGATCGGGTTCACCACCAGCCCGATGTATTCGCGCTCCTCGCCCTATCCGACCGACGTCGCCAAGATGATCGAGGCGCCGGTGCTGCATGTGAACGGGGATGACCCTGAAGCTGTGGTGTTTGCGGCCAAGGTCGCGGTCGAGTATCGCCAGAAGTTTGGCAAACCAGTCGTGATCGACATGTTCTGCTATCGCCGCTTCGGCCACAATGAAGGCGATGAACCCAGCTTCACCCAGCCCCTGATGTACTCCAAGATCCGGGCGCACAAGACGACGCTGGAGATCTATGCTGAAAAGCTGATTGGCGAAGGTCTGGTGACCGTAGCTGATGTTGACAAGCTCAAGGCCGACTGGCGTGCGTCGCTGGAAAAAGAGTTCGAGGCCGGTCAGGACTATCGCCCGAACAAGGCAGACTGGCTTGACGGGCAGTGGAAGGATTTCCGCCCCGCCGATCAGGACGGTGCGCGTCGGGGCGAAACCGGCGTTGCCATCGATCAGTTGATCAAAATTGGTACCGATCTGACGCGTATCCCTGAAGGTTTCAACGTCCACAAGACGGTCAAGCGCTTCATGGACAACCGTCTGGCGGCGATCAAATCGGGCGAAGGCATTGACTGGGCTACTGCGGAATCGCTGGCCTTCGGCACACTGGTGACGCAAGGCCATCCGGTTCGGCTGTCCGGTCAGGACGTGGAACGCGGCACCTTCAGCCAGCGCCATTCGGTGCTCAATGATCAGTTGGTCGACAACAAGAGCTATACGCCACTGAACAACCTTGCTCCCGACCAGTGCCGCTACGAGGTCATCAACTCGATGCTTTCGGAAGAAGCAGTGCTGGGCTTCGAGTATGGTTATTCACTGGCAGATCCCCGCGCATTGACGATCTGGGAAGCCCAGTTTGGTGACTTTGTGAACGGCGCCCAGGTGGTGATCGACCAGTTCATTTCGTCGGGCGAGCGCAAGTGGTTCCGCATGAGCGGGCTGGTGATGTTGTTGCCGCATGGCTACGAAGGACAGGGCCCCGAGCATTCCTCGGCGCGTCCTGAACGCTTCCTGCAACTGTGTGCGGAAGACAATATGCAGGTCGCCAACTGCACGACGCCGGCCAATTATTTCCATGCCCTGCGCCGTCAGGTAACCCGCGACTTCCGCAAGCCGCTGATCCTGATGACACCCAAGAGCCTGCTCCGCCACAAGCGTGCAACCTCCGGACTGGCGGAAATGGGATCGGATTCGGTGTTCCATCGTCTGCTGTGGGACGATGCTGAGGCCCCTGGTGCGCCCAAGACCACGATCAAGCTGGCGGCTGATGACAAGATCCGTCGCGTGCTGCTGTGCACGGGCAAGGTATATTACGATCTGCTCGAGGAGCGCGAGAAGCTCGGCATTGATGATGTCTATCTGCTGCGTATCGAACAGCTTTACCCGTTCCCCGCCAAGGCGTTGCTGGACGAGTTGAACCGGTTCAAGAATGCCGAGGTCATCTGGTGCCAGGAAGAACCCAAGAATATGGGTGCCTGGGCGTTCATTCAGCCCTATGTTGAATGGGTGTTCGATCAGATGGGCCGGACCGGTCAGCGCGTGCGCTATACCGGTCGTCCGGCGTCCGCTTCCACGGCCACCGGCTTGATGCGGACCCATCTGGCACAGTTGCAGGCCTTCCTCGACGAAGCCTTCGCGCAATAAAAGGACTAGACATGTCGACAGAAATCCGTGTCCCGACGCTGGGCGAAAGCGTTACCGAAGCCACTATTGGGCAATGGTACAAAAAGGTTGGCGATAGCGTCGCCGCCGATGAACCACTGGTCGAGCTTGAAACCGACAAGGTGACCATCGAAGTGCCGTCGCCTGCCGCTGGTGTGCTCGAGGCCATTGCTGCTCAGCCGGGCGAGACGGTCGATGTGGGCGCACTGCTCGGCGCCATTGGTGGCGCCGGTGCCGTGGTGACGCCCAAGGCTGAAGCCAAGCCCGATGCCAAGTCGGAAGCCAAGTCCGACACGCCTGCCAACAATGCCGCTGGTCCTGAAGAGATCAAGCCTGAGCCGGCCGCCGAACCGGTGACGGCGACAGATCGCGCACCCGCGCCGTCGGCGCAAAAGCTGATCAACGAAAACAATCTTGAGGCCGGCGCTATCGCTGGCTCGGGAAAGCAGGGCCAGGTGCTCAAGGAAGATGTGCTGTCGGCCATCGCCAAGCCAGCCCCTGCCGCCAGCCAGGCCGCCCCGGCGGCAAAGCCCGCTGACGCCCCCAAGGCGCCAGTAGCGCCGCGTGCGCCATCTTCGGCCGACGAAGCCTCGCGCGAAGAGCGGGTGAAGATGTCCCGGTTGCGCCTGACCATTGCGCGTCGTCTCAAGGATGCCCAGAACACAGCAGCCATGCTGACCACCTTTAACGAGGTGGACATGGCGCCGGTGATGAACCTGCGCACCCAGTACAAGGAACTGTTCGAGAAGAAGCATGGCGTCAAGCTTGGCTTCATGGGCTTTTTCACCAAGGCTGTGGTGCACGCGCTCAAGGAAATCCCGGCGGTCAATGCCGAGATTGATGGCGACGATCTGATCTACAAGCAGTACGCCAATATCGGCGTGGCTGTTGGCACCGAGAAGGGCCTTGTTGTCCCCGTGGTGCGCGGCGCCGATCAGATGAGCATTGCCGACATCGAAAAATCCATCAACGGCCTGGGCAAGAAGGCACGCGATGGTCAGTTGTCGATGGCCGATATGCAGGGCGGCACGTTCACCATTTCCAATGGTGGGGTTTATGGCTCGCTGATGAGCACGCCAATTCTCAATGCCCCGCAGTCGGGTATTCTGGGCATGCACAAGATCCAGGAACGGCCAGTGGTTGTTGGTGGCGAAATCGTTATCCGGCCGATGATGTATCTTGCGCTGAGCTATGACCATCGGATCGTTGACGGCAAGGAAGCCGTGACCTTCCTGGTGCGGGTCAAGGAAAGCCTGGAATCACCGGAACGCCTGGTGCTTGATCTTTAGATCGCCGCATTGAAATTGCACTGATAGGGGTCCGCTGTGGCGGGCCCCTTTTTGTTGGCGCTTTCGTGATGTCGGTGACGCTCGATGCTAACATTCTGTTAACGTGAGTGCAGCACATGACAGCTCATTGCTAGCGCGGTTTTCTGGAGTTGAGCGTCTGTTGCGTCCCCTGATCTGTTCCGCCGTCATCTGCCTTGCCGCTCTGGCCCCCGCCCATGCCCGGGCTGCGACTGACCTCGAACTGGTCGGCGAACTGATGGCATTTCACGGGACCAAGGCGATCGTGTCGGCCATGACGACACATTGCTATGAAACCACCGGGCTCGACAGTGCCTACCAGACAGCCAACGACAACTGGTACCTGCGCAATATCGGCTTTCTGGAGCTGGCCAATCGGGTTGCCGAGCGGCTGGGGGGCGGCACACCCGAGGAAGTTGCCGCGGCCGAGACCTATGGCGGCACACAGATCATGAGCGCCTACAATCAGGCAAAAGACAAAGACAGTTTCTGCCAGGCGTTTGTCGAGCAGGTGAACAGCGGCGCCCTCGATATCGACGAGAGCTTGCCCGGGCCGCTGAAACAGGCGCAGGCAATAGCCGCCCAGTAGTCGCGCGCATATTGGCGGTTTGCGAACGGGGCAGAACTGGCTAAACAGAGATGCCCGCTTGGACGGACTTGACGCAGCAATTGGTGCCCGATGGATTTCCCCTGGCTCGAATTTCTTGGCTTGATGCTAGCCTTCGGCATCAATGCGGTGATTCCCGGCGCCGATTTTGCCGTGGTGCTGCGGCAGTCGATTGCCCATGATCGACGGGCCGCGTTGTTCACCTCCGCTGGACTGGCCGTTTCGATTCTGGTGCATGGCAGCTACACGCTGCTGGGCGTCGGGCTGATTGTGAGCCAGTCGCTGCTGCTGTTCAACGTGCTGAAATGGCTGGGCGCGGCCTATCTGGTCTATCTGGCCATTGCGGCGCTGCGCAGTCCGCCGCCCAAACCGCCGATCGAGGGCGAACTGGCTGGCGCGCGACGCGGCGATTTTGCGGCGTTTGCGCTGGGTTTTTTGACCAATCTGCTCAATCCCAAGGCCGTGTTGTTCTTTCTGGCGCTATTTACCAGTCTGGTCTCGGTGCATACCGGCGGTGATATCAAAGTGTTCTATGTGGCCTGCATGAGCATGATGCTTTTTGCCTGGTTCGCATTGGTCTCGGTTTTCTTTACGACAGCGTCGGTACGACAAGGTTTTTTCCGCTTTGGCAGGTGGTTTAATCGGGTCACCGGCATTACCTTCATCTTGCTGGCCGTGCGTGTCGCACTGGCGCAGCAACACTAAACAGTTTCGGGGCTTCCAATGGCAGACGTTTTCGACCTCACCATTATCGGCTCGGGTCCGGGCGGCTATGTCGCAGCGATCCGCGCGTCGCAGCTTGGCATGAAGGTTGCCGTGGTGGAGAAATGGGCCACCCATGGCGGCACCTGCCTGAACATCGGCTGCATCCCGTCCAAGGCGCTGCTGCACGCTTCAGAGCTGTTCGAGGAGGCCGGGCATGGCTTTAAGGCGCTGGGGATTGATATTCCCGCGCCAGTGCTGAACCTCAAGCAGATGATGACCCACAAGACCGAGACGGTTGCCGCCAATGTTGGCGGGGTGGATTACCTGTTCAAGAAGAACAAGATCACCACGTTCCAGGGTATCGGCACCATTGCGGCGCCGGGCAAGGTGCATGTGACGCCGCAGAATGGCGCGATGATCGAGATCGACAGCAAAAATATCGTGATCGCTTCGGGGTCGGTTTCGGCCAATTTGCCGGGGATCGAGATCGACGAGAAGAAGATCGTAACCTCTACCGGCGCGCTGAACCTGGAAAAGGTGCCGGGCAAGCTGGTCGTGGTTGGCGCGGGCGTGATCGGGCTCGAACTGGGGTCCGTCTGGGCGCGCCTGGGCAGCCAGGTGACGGTGGTTGAGTATCTGGACCGCATCCTGCCTGGCATGGACAGCGAAGTGGCGCGGCAGTTCCAGCGCATGCTGCAAAAGCAGGGCATGGAGTTCAAGCTGTCGAGCAAGGTGGCTGGCGTCGACAAGCAGGACGATGGTTCGCTCAAGGTGAGTGTGGAGCCGGCGAAGGGTGGCGCGGGCGAGCTGCTCGACGCCGATGTGGTGCTGGTGGCCATTGGCCGTAAACCCTACACTGAAGGCTTGGGTCTCGACATTGTGGGCGTGGCGCTGGACGAGCGTGGCCGGGTGCGAGTGGATGGCCAGTACAAGACCTCGGTCGACGGCATCTATGCGATTGGCGATGTGATTGCTGGCCCGATGCTGGCGCACAAGGCCGAGGATGAAGGCATTGCCGTGGCCGAAATCCTGAACGGGCAGGCCGGATACGTGAATTACGGGGCCATTCCGTCGGTGGTCTATACCAGCCCCGAAGTTGCCAGCGTGGGCAAGACCGAGGATGAACTCAAAGCCGATGGCATTGAGTACAAGATTGGCAAATTCCCGTTCAGTGCCAATGGTCGGGCCAAGGCAATGCTGGCGACGCAGGGCTTCGTCAAGATCCTGGCCGATGTCGACACGGACCGGGTGCTGGGCGCCCATATCGTCGGCAAGAATGCCGGCGAGATGATCCACGAACTGGTAGTTCTGATGGAATTCTCTGGTGCCGCCGAAGATCTGGCCCGCTCAACCCATGCCCACCCGACCCTGTCGGAAGCGGTGCGTGAAGCGGCTCTTTCCCTCGGTGACGGTGCGATCCACATCTAATCAGTGTTCGACAGTTTTGAGAATGTGGCAGCGCCGCCCGGGTCATCCCTGGCGGCGCTACTGTTTGGTGATAGGCGTTGAGGCGGGCCATGGGCGTCTTAAATTCATCATACAACATGAACATTATTGTATGTTGACTATTCTCAGGTTCTTCCATACCAGTTTACAGACCAAGGTCGGGGCAGAGTTCAGGAAATGCATCGGGCTTGAGTGGCGGGGGCAACCCTGTGCTGCAATGAACGGCATCGGTCGCGACGGGCTCGGAGGATGTGCCCGACTGGTGTCATCAGACATTTGGGAGGACATCTATGTTTCATCTGCCTAAACTGGCAGCGACGGCACTCGTCGCTGCAACCCTGATGGTTTCAACAGCCAGTGCCCAGACGGCGCTGCGCTCATCGGACACGCATCCCGATGGCTATCCGACCGTTGAGGCGGTCAAGTATTTCGGCGAACTGCTGAGTGAAAAGACCGGTGGCCGTTACACGGTTGAGGTGTTCCATTCGGCTCAGCTGGGCGAAGAAAAAGACACAATCGAACAGACCCAGTTCGGCGTGATTGATCTCAACCGTATCTCGATTGGCGCATTCGGCACTCAGGTGCCAGCGGCCACCGTGACACAACTGCCCTATATCTTCCGCTCGGTCGATCACTTCCATGCCGTGCTTGACGGCCCGATCGGTGACGAAATCCTTGCGGCATTTGATGCTGTGGATTTGAAGGCGCTGGCCTATTACGACGGTGGCGCCCGCTCGTTCTACAATAGTGGCAAGCCAATCAACTCGCTTGCTGACCTTGATGGCATGAAACTGCGCGTGATGGGGTCGGACGTTTTTGTCGACATGGTCAAGGCGCTGGGCGGCAATGCCACGCCAATGCCGTATGGCGAAGTGTATTCGGGCATTCAGACCGGCGTTATCGACGGTGCGGAAAACAACTACCCAAGTTACGACACTGCCGGCCACTTCGAAGTTGCCAAGTTCTATTCGCTCGACGAACACCTGATGGTGCCGGAAGTGTTGGTAATGTCCAAGATCGTCTGGGATCGCTTGTCGGCCGAGGACCAGGCGGCCGTTCAGGCAGCCGCCAAGGAATCCGTGGCCAGGCAGCGTGAGCTCTGGGTTGCACAGGAACTGGTTTCCAAGGCCAAGGTTGAAGCCGCCGGCGCGGTTATCAACGAAGTGGACAAGGCTCCGTTTATCGAAGCCATGGCCCCGGTTTATGAGAAGTATGTCACCGACCCTGCGCTGCAGGACCTGGTCGCCCGGATCCAGGCGACCAAGTAGTCACAGTCTCAGGCCGGCATTTCGGTGCCGGCCTGATTGTTGAACAAGGCGGCGTGGTGGCCGCATTTGCCCGGGAGGCTATCTTGAGAGTCTGGCTGCTGTCGGTGAGCCGCGTGCTTGGACGCCTATCCACCCTCGCCCTATGGCTGGCCGGATTTGGTTTGGTGGCCATGACCAGTATTGTTGCCTATCAGGTCTTCATGCGCTTTGTGATCAACTCATCCCCCGCCTGGACCGAAGGCGGCGGCATCATGGTCATGAGCTGGTTTATCTTCCTTGGGGCAGCCGTGGGCGTGCGCGAGAAGTTCCACATGGGCTTCGACGTACTGCTTTATGTGTTGCCCAATGGTTCATTGCCGTGGCTGCGCGGCATCAGCGACGTCTTCATCTTTATTTTTGCGGGCGGCATGGTGTTTTACGGTTCGGAACTGGCGATCCGGTTCTGGTCGACGACAATTCCCGTGATCGGGCTGCCCACCTCATTCACCTATTTCCCGATTATCGTATCGGGCGCGCTGATTTGCCTTTTCATCATTGAGCGCATGGCGCTTCGCCTGGCAGGCGAGCCGGTTGATGACGTCAACCCGAACGAAATCACCGAGGTCTGACAGAACGATGGAATTTCTCATTCTCTTTGGTGTGTTCGTCGGGCTGATGATCATCGGAACACCGATCGGCTTCTGCCTGGGCATCGCGAGCTTTGCGACTGTGGTCTATCTGGGCTTGCCGCCGGTCGTAGTATTTCAGCGGCTGAATTCCGGCGTGTCGATGTTTACGCTGATGGCCATCCCCTTCTTCATCTATGCCGGTGACCTGATGATGCGCGGTGGCATTGCCTCGCGGATCATCACTTTTGCCGGGTCGTTGATCGGGCATGTGCGGGGGGGCCTGGGTCAGGTCAATATTCTGGCGTCGACGCTGTTCGGCGGTATATCCGGGTCTGCCGTGGCGGAGGCTGCCGCCATTGGTGGCATTATGGTGCCGCAGATGAAGGAACGCGGCTATGGCGCCGACTATGCAGTAAATGTGACGTCCATGGCGGCGTTGATCGCCCTGTTGATGCCGCCAAGCCATAACATGATCATCTATTCGATCTCTGGCGGCGGCAATATTTCTATTGCCGATCTGTTTACCGCTGGCGTCATTCCGGGCTTGTTGCTGGCCGGCGCACTGATGCTGACGGCCTATGTGGTGGCGCGCAGGCGGGGCTATCCGACCGAGCCGTTTCCGGGCTTCGGAATGGTCGGGCACTATCTGGTGATTGCCATTCCCGGCCTGATGCTGATTGCCATCATCTTCGGCGGTGTGCGTTCGGGTATTTTTACCGCCACGGAAAGCTCCTGTATCGCGGTTCTATATGCGCTGCTGGTGACGCTGCTCGTGTACCGCACGATGAGCTGGAATGAGTTTGTTCACTCGACGCTGAGCGCCGTCAAGACGACTGCCATGGTGCTGTTCATTATCGGTGCGGCGGCCGCGTTCGGCTGGCTGATGGCCTATCTCAAGATCGCCACTATCATGATTGATTTCATGACCAATATTTCGGACGATCCACTGGTCATCCTGTTGCTGGTCAATGTGCTTCTGCTGGTGCTGGGCACGTTCATGGATATGGGACCGCTCATCATCATTACCACGCCGATCTTCCTGCCGGTGGTCAGTTCGTTCGGCGTCGATCCCGTGCATTTTGGGGTGATCATGATCCTCAATCTGGGTATTGGGCTCAATACGCCACCCCTGGGGCCGGTGCAGTTTGTTGCCGCTGCCGTGGGTAAGATATCGATCTGGGAAGCGATGCGCTCGATCTGGCCGTTCTATGGCGCCGGCGTCGCGGTGCTGGGCCTGGTTACCTATATTCCTGCCCTGTCGCTGTGGCTGCCGGCGCTGTTCCGGGGGAACTGATGAGTGTGAATGACGAGAGGCTTACGCCCGCCAGAAGGCCCAAACTGGCTGATCTGGTGATCGGGACGCTGCGCAAACGGATCAGTGAAGGCGAGTACGAGGCGGGCGGCAAACTGCCCACCGAGAACCAGATGACCGCGATCTTCGGGGTCAGCCGCACCGTGGTACGTGAGGCCATCGCCGCACTGTCCGCTGATGGACTGGTGCAGTCGCGGCAGGGTGCCGGCGTCTTCGTGATGACCAATGCTGCCAGTGCGTTTGCCGCCATTGGGGCGGAGCGCTCGAACAAGATTTCGGTGGCGCTCAATGTGCTCGAAGTGCGCATGGGCATTGAGATCGAGGCTGCCGCCCTGGCCGCTTTGCGGCGTAGTGCCAGTCAGGAGGCCGCGATCCAGGAGGCGTGGAACGAGTTCGAGCGCCTGCTCACGCAGGGAGCGCCCACCGGCAAATCCGATTTTGCGTTCCATCGCGCCATCGCTGCAGCAACCAACAATCCATTCTATATCGAGGTGCTCGATGGCCTGGGCAGCCGGACCATTCCATGTGATGTGGTCTCGCCCTGGAGTACGGAAAGCTCCTTGACGCTGGAATACCAGCAGGGACTGCAGCGAGAGCACCTCGCCATTCTCCAGGCCATCGCGGCGCAGGACGCCGAGGGCGCGCGCGAGGCGATGCGCCAGCATCTCTGGCTTAGCCAGGAGCGCTATCGCCAGCGGCTACGCGATCAATAGACAGGACACAGGACAGACCATGAGCACCGATTTCGATATCCGTTTTGCCATTGATCCGGTGAGCGCGAGCGCCATGAATACCGAGGAGTTGCGTGAGCACTTCCTGATCGAGGAGTTGTTCACCCTGGGTGGCGTGAACTGGACCTATACCCATTATGACCGGATGGCCGTTGGCGGCGCGATGCCGGGCGCCAGCGCGCTCGATCTGGCGGCGATCAAGCCGACCGGCACGGAGAACTTCCTTGATCGTCGCGAGTTGATTGCCGCCAATATTGGGGGGGCAGGCACCATTGAGGTGGATGGTGTTGTCCATGCGGTTGGCACCAAGGACATGCTCTATGTCGGCATGGGCAACAAGGATGTGCGCTTTGCTTCGGCCGATGCCGCCACGCCGGCAAAATTCTATCTGCTCAGTGCGCCAGCCCATAAGCAGCATCCCACCAAATTGATCCGTCAGGCTGATGCCAAGCGCCTCGATCTGGGCAGCAAGGAAGCGGCCAATGAGCGCTCAATCTTCCAGTTCGTGAACGCCGACAGCGTCAGGACCTGCCAGCTGGTAGTGGGGCTGACCAGCTTTGCGCCGGGTTCGGTGTGGAACACCATGCCGGCCCACATCCACGATCGGCGCATGGAAGCCTATCTGTATTTCGAACTCGATCCCGGGGCAATCGTCGTGCACCTGATGGGTGAGCCGGATGAAACGCGCCATCTGATCGTGCGCAATGAGCAGGCGATCATTTCCCCACCCTGGTCGATCCATGCGGGTGCTGGCACGGGCTCCTACACTTTCATCTGGGCGATGGCGGGCGACAATGTCGACTATACCGACGTTGAAAAGATCGGGATGGATGAACTGCTGTGATCGACCTTTCTGCATTTAGCCTTGGGGGCAAGACGGTGATGGTCACCGGTGCCAATACGGGCATCGGGCAAGGCATTGCGCTGAGTGTCGGGCGGGCCGGTGGCAAGGTGATCGGCGTCGGACGCTCGGGCATGGATGAGACGGCGGATCTGTTGGCGGACGCGGGGGCGGCGTTTATCGCGGTCAAGGCCGATCTGGGTTCGACCGCGGCGGCGCAGGCGATGTTTGACGCGGCCTGGGCCGAACAGGGGCCGATTGACGGGCTGGTCAACAATGCCGGGATCATCAGGCGTGCCGACGCGGTGGATTTCACCGAGGCCGATTGGGACGAGGTGATGGACGTCAATCTGAAATCGATGTTCTTCCTGTGTCAGGCGCTGGGCAGGAAGGCGCTGGCCGCTGGCCGGGGCGCGCAGATCGTCAACATCGCCTCGGTGCTGAGTTTCCAGGGCGGCATCAGGGTGGCCAGCTATACCGCAGCAAAGAGCGGCGTGTTGGGGATTACCCGGTTGCTGGCCAATGAGTGGGCGGCCAAGGGCATCAACGTCAATTCGATCGCGCCGGGCTATATCGAGACCAACAATACCGAGGCCCTGCGGGCCGATCCGGACCGATCGGCCTCGATCCTGGGACGCATTCCGGCGGGCCGCTGGGGCGTGCCTTCCGATATCGGCGATGCGGCAGTGTTCCTGCTGTCGCGTGCATCCAACTATATGCATGGCGCCGTCATCCCTGTGGATGGCGGCTGGCTGGCGAGGTGAATTGATGAGCGAGCAGAAACTCTTTGCGCAGGCCAATGATGGTGACGTCACGGTCCTGGCGCCGGGCAATACGCGGCGGGTGCTGATCCATGCGCCGGAACTGATGCAGGTAGAGTTTTGCTTCGACGAAGGCGCGGTGGGCGCGCTGCATAGCCATCCGCATATCCAGGTCAGCTATGTTGCAGAAGGCGCATTCGAGGTGACTATTGACGGTAAGACGGCGGTCGTGGGGACCGGAGGGAGTTTCATCGTGCCCGCAGGACTGGTGCACGGCGTGGTGGCGCTGCAGAAGGGCCGGTTGGTGGACGTGTTTACGCCGATGCGGGCGGATTTTCTGTAGCTGACGTTTCGGCTCCTGCGTTTCCCTCCCCCTTGTGGGGAGGGATCAAGGGTGGGGGAGTACGCGCTCGGAATTCTCGGAGGCAAACCCCCACCCGACCCCTTCGGGGCCACCCGCCCCACAAGGGGGAGGGTGGGCGCAGGACCGATGAGCCGGGTCTATGTGCCCAGTTCGCCCAGCATGGCGGCATAGGCGCTGTCATGCCTGCCAGACCAGTTGGCCATGCCGGGGTCGGTCAGCAGGCCGCGGCGGGGCGGGATGTAGCTCGAGATCCGGCGCCTGGGTGCTTCTGACCAGGTCAGATTGAAAGCGGCCAGCTTGGGGAAGAATTCCATCTCGCCATAGGGCAGATGATCATGCACCCACCAGGCCATGGCCTCCCAGTCGCCGGTGCGCTCGTAATAGGGCACGAAGCGATTGATCACGATGCAGGCGGTGGCCCCCATATGACCATCAGCGTCGCATCGGTCCCAGATATGGCCGGCATAATTGGCTTGGTTGCGACTGCAATTGAGCTTGTTGATATTGCCGAAATGGTTGACTGCCGACGAACGGTAGGCGGAGCGAATGGCAATGCGGCCGAAGCGAGCCTGCAGCGGCTCAAGCAGGTTCTGACACAAGGCGGTGCCAGCCGCGATAGCGAGCTCGGGGTCGTCAGGAATATTGGGTATGGCGTGGATGGCCGCTATCTCGGAATAGAGAAAGTCACGCAGGAAAAAGTTGGACGACAGGCGGACGCGACCGAGATCTTCAAGACCCTTGACGCTGCGGGGTTGGCGCATGGTGAGCTCCGGCTTGGACACGGGCATGGTGCGCTATAGCTTAGCGTGCACAAACCCGATTATGACGGCAGGACCAGATGCTCATCACCATTTTTTATATTGCCATCACCGCTGAAGCGATGACGGCGGCTCTGGCGGCCGGGCGGCGGCAGATGGACTGGTTCGGGGTCTGCATGCTTGCCTGTGTGACGGCGTTGGGGGGCGGCTCGGCGCGCGACATCATCCTGGGCCACTACCCGCTGGTCTGGGTGAGCAATCCCTGGTTGCTGCTGCTGGCCTGCGGGGCCGCGCTGTTCACCATCGCGATTGCCCGGGTGGTGCACAAATTGCGCTGGCCGTTCCTGCTGCTCGATGCGCTGGGGCTGGTGGTGTTTTCGATTATCGGCTGCAATGTGGCCATGGAGATGGGACAGCACCCGGTGATCGTGATCATGGCGGGCATGTTGACGGGGATTGTCGGCGGCATCTTGCGCGACGTGCTGTGCAACGACATCCCGCTGGTGTTCAGCGGGGAGCTGTACGCGACGGTGTCGGCGCTGACCGGGATCGTGTATTTTGGCGGCCTGATGCTGGGCTGGCCGCGTGACCTGGTGATCATAGGGGCGATGACCATCGGTTTTTCCCTGCGGGTGATGGCCATTGTCTGGAAATGGGAAATGCCGCGCTTTGTCTATGACAAGGATTTGCGATGAAACCGGGCGTGCCCATGGTGCGCCAATGCCTGCCCCGTCGAGGTGCTGGCTGAAGTCGCCAACAAATAGACCTTCTCAGCCGCACCGGGTTATGGCATGGCACTACCATACAAGAATATGGAGCACTATCTTGCGACAGACGTGGCGGTGGTTCGGGCCCAAAGACCTGTGCAGCATTGACGATATCACACAGGTGGGCGCTCAGGGCGTGGTCAGCGCCCTGCATCACGTACCCAATGGCGCGGTGTGGACGACCGAAGAGATTGCCAAACGTCATGAAGAAATTGCCACCCGCAGGGATGGTACGGCCTCGGGACTGAGCTGGGACGTGGTAGAAAGCCTGCCGGTGTCGGAAGACATCAAAAAACAGAACAATGACTGGCGCGGTCATATCGAGAACTACAAGCTTTCGATGCGAAACCTGGCCGATAGCGGCATTGAGGTGATCTGCTACAATTTCATGCCGGTCCTGGATTGGACCCGCACTGATCTGCAGTGGAGCGTGCCCAATGGCGGCTCATGCATGCGGTTTGATATCCATGACTTTGCGGCATTCGATATCCATATTCTGCAGCGAAACGGCGCCGGTGCCGACTACACCAATGCGATTGCCGATGAGGCCGGTCGCCGCGCGGCGGCGCTTGACGAGGCCGGCAAGAAGCAGCTGGCCCGCAATGTGACCATGGGGTTGCCCGGTTCCACCGAATCCATGTCGCTGGATGATGTGCGAGCACATCTGTCCGAATATGCCGGCATCAGTCGCGAGCGGTTGCAGGCGAATTTTGTCGATTTCCTTGAGGCGATCATTCCACTGGCGGAGGATCTGGGCCTGCGCTTTTGCTGTCACCCCGACGATCCGCCATTCGCCTTGCTGGGGTTGCCGCGGGTGATGTCAACCGAGGCCGACTACGCCTATATCCTCGATGCAGTCGATAGCCCGGCCAACGGGGTGACACTGTGTTCTGGTTCGCTCGGCGCGCGCCCGGACAATGACCTGCCCGGCATGATGGAGCGGCTCGGCGACAAGGTGCACTTCCTGCACCTGCGCAACGTCAAGCGCGACAATGATGCCATTGTTGGGTCCTTCTACGAAGCCGAGCATCTGGCGGGTGACACCGATATGGTGGCGCTGATCGCTGCGGTGCTGCGTGAAGAACGCAAGCGCAAGGCGGCCGGCCGCAAGGATCACTCTATCCCCATGCGGCCCGATCATGGCCAGGATATTCTGGATGATCTGGGACGGCGGTCGCAGCCGGGCTATCCGACAATTGGCCGAATGAAGGGCCTGGCCGAACTGCGCGGTGTGATGACAGCCCTTGAGCATCAACTTGTGCAGCTATAGGGCTGGTGCACGGCCAAAGGTTGTGGGCTTAGTGTACCGCGGTGCAATAGTTTACGACTTCTAAAAGTGTTGTGCCCACTCTGCGGCGAGTACCGGCGTGAGGCGCAAAGTGAAAATTACGATGGCTTTCGCTAGAGTGGTGGACTGGTTCATCGCTCCGCATCTGGCAAAGGATCTGCACACGCGCAAGCGCGTGCAGATGTTCATTATCAGCCACATTTTCGGGCCGTTCATCGCGACACCCATTCCGCTGTTTCTGTGGTTTGCCGATCCTGATCCCTGGCCGCATGTGCTTATTCTGGCAGCAGCCATCTATGGTTTCTGGCCATTTCTGGCGCTGGTGAAGCTATTTCCGCGCGCCTATACGCTGCTGGCGATGGCCTCGGTGACAAACCTGTCCTTCTGCATCCTGTGGGGTACCTATAATTACGGCGGGGCCAGCTCACCATTCCTGGTGTGGTTCGTGCTGACGCCGCTTTTGGCGTTCATGTATATGGGCTCGAGCTGGACCGCCCGAGTGTTCGTACTGGCCCAGATCACGCTGGGTCTGGGGGGGTTGTACGGGGTGCACGTTTATGGCGATTTCCCCGAGCACATTGCGATCGAAAACATGGTGGTGGCCGGCGTGCTGTCGGCGCTGGGGGCCAATATCTATGTGTTCATGATGGCGGCCTACTACTCAAGCGTGGTGGACAGCCAGTCCGAGCTGATCAAGGAAATTGGCCGGCACCAATATACGTTGAAGGCCCTGACCAGCGCCAAGGACGAGGCCGAGCGGGCCAATAATGCCAAGTCCGACTTTCTGGCCAAGATGAGTCACGAGTTGCGCACGCCGCTCAATGCCGTACTGGGTTATGCCGAACTCCTGTTGGAGGACGCCGAACTGGACGGGCGTGGCGAGCAGATCGCCGATCTGCAAAAGATCAGCGCCGCCGGCAAACATCTGCTGGCCATGGTCAACGACATTCTCGATATCTCCAAGATTGAGGCGGGCAAGATGGCCCTGCACATCGAGAATGTGGATCTGCACGATTTGATCGACGAAGTTGCATCCACCGGCCGCTCGATGGCCGCCAAGAACAGCAACAGCTTCGTCATCGAGCGCGGTGACGATCTCGGGGTGATCCGTGCCGATGCAACCAAATTGCGTCAGGCGGTGTTCAACCTGCTGTCGAATGCCGCCAAATTTACCCATAATGGGACCATCACCCTGGCGACCAGGCGCGATGGGAGCTGGATTGAAATCGCCGTACTCGACACTGGTATCGGCATTTCCCGGGAGCAGCAGTCGATGCTGTTTTCAAATTTTAGCCAGGCAAATGCCAAGATTGCTGCGGTCTATGGCGGCACCGGACTTGGGCTGTCGTTGAGTCAGAATCTGTGCCGGCTGATGGGCGGTGAAATTGAGATTGAGAGCGAAGTGGGTCGGGGGAGCCGCTTTACCATTCGTCTGCCGGTGCGGGTTGAGTCAGCTGCGGCGGTGCCACAGAATAACTCAATGGAGGAGAAGCTCACGCCCGCGGAGAGAGAATTTCTTGACGAGGCCGAGGATGATCAGCAGAGTTCTGCTGGCAAGGCCGGGTCGAGCGAGCCTCTGGAGCACGACAAGCGCCAGCGGATTCTGGTGATTGATGACGACCCCAATTTTCTGGATTTAGCCGAGCGGCTGTTCGTCCGCGAGAATTACACGCCGATCTGTTCGGACGCGCCACAGTCGGCACTGCAACTCGCGCGAACCGTCAAGCCGGCTGCGATTTTCCTCGACATTCTGATGCCCGGGTTCGATGGTTGGGACGTGCTGGCGGCGCTAAAAGCCGACCCGGCGACGGCTGACATCCCCGTGATCATGATTTCCATTCTGGCGGAACGTGGTAAGGCGCTCGCCGCGGGGGCAGATGGCATTGTGATGAAGCCGTTGGACGCGGCAAAGGTGAAGGCAACTCTGGCCGTGCTCAAGGCAACACGCGGGCGCACCAAAGACGCCGCAGTTTAGAATGGATGGTGAATGGCTCTGATCCTAATTATCGAGGATAACCCGATCAATCGTGATGTGCTGGGACGCCGGCTGGAGCGGCGAGGCTTCGCCATTCGCTTTGCCGAGGATGGCCCTAGCGGCATTGCGGCCGCCAAATTGCTGATGCCCGATGTGATCCTGATGGATATCGGGCTGGGCGAGATGGACGGCTATGAAGCAACGCGATGCATCCGGGCCGATCCGGCGACCGCAGCCGTGCCAATCATCGCCCTGACCGCCAGCGCGTTTGAATCCGATCGCGTCAAGGCACTGGCTGCTGGCTGCATCGACTTCGATACCAAACCTGTGGATCTGCCGCGCCTGCTGGGCAAGATAGCGGCAGTCATGGGCACCAAGGCACCCATGGCGGCGACGGATCAGAACTAGACGCTTGCGTCCTGGGCACCGGGAAGCGCAATGGTCTTCTCGCCTTCGTGGCCCAGGCGATATTCAAGATCGGCGTCGCGCATGGCGCTGGCCAGGATGGTGACGACCTCCTCGATGTCCTGCCGGCTGTGCGATGCCATGACCTGGAAGCGGAACCTGGCGCCGCCTTGGGGAACCGCCGGGTATTCCACCAGATTGGCAATACCGCCTCGGGCCATCAGATGGCGCGAAGCGAAGCGCCCAACACCCTCCAAGCCCAGGCTGACGGGCACGATGGGCGATGGATCGCCGAGCACCTCCAGGCCGGCGCGGGACAATTCGGCGCGCAGGTAAAGGATATTGTCCATCAGTTTGCGGCGCAGGACGCGACCTTCCTCAGAGCGTACGATCTTGAGGGCGGTCAGCACCGTGGCAGCCTGCACGGGAGACAGGGCATTGGAGAAAGTGTGGGTGGCGCTGTAATATTTGAGATATTCGGCCGCAGCCCTGGTCTTGACGGCGATGAAGCCGCCATTGGAGGCGAAAGTCTTGGAGAAGCTGCCGATGATGATGTCGGCGCTCTCCATCGCGTTCTGCAGGCCAAGATGGCCAAGGCCATCATCGCCCACAGAGCCCAGATCATGGGCGCAATCGACCAGCAGGGTGGCATTGAACCGATCGCACAGCGCGCGCATGGCAGCCAGGTCGGGCGTATCGGAGTGCATTGAGAACAGGCTTTCGGTCACCACCAGAATACCGTTCTCGGTATCAGCGGCGCGGATGCGTTCCAGCTTGCGGGTCAGCGCGTCGAGGTTGAGGTGGCCGTGATAGTGAATGTTGCGGGTGGCGGCCTTGGCACCTTCCTGCAGACAGGAATGGGCGAGAATGTCGAGGACGACGTGGTCATCGCTGCGAACGAAGCCCTGGACCGAGCCATAGCCGGCCTGCCAGCCGGTGGGGTAGAGCACGATCTCACGACCGCCCAGAAACGCCGACAGAGCCTGCTCGAGCAGGAGCGAGTTGGTGGTGTTGCCCAGCAGCGCCGCGGATCCGGCGCTGTGCACGCCATATTCGCCAATGGCCTCGATCGCGGCCTGCTTGATGGCAGGGTGCGATGAAAGGCTCAGATAATCCTGGCTGGCGAAGTTGATACCCGCGAAGCTGTCGCCGGCGTCACTCAGGGCGTTACAGCGTGCCTGCGGCGCCGATGCGGTGGAGCGGGCGTAGGGCCACAGATCATGATCGCGGCGCAGATCCTGCCACTTATAGAAGCCGGTCACCCGCTGCATCAGATCTGTGCCTTGCGGTGAGCGAAAATCCCTCAGGCTTCCGGTCAAAGCAGCTTCAGGAACGGGTTTAAATTGTACACTCATTGACGCTCTCCACACGCGACTCGCCGGGGTCCCACGCGGCCGAACCTAGTGAGGCGGCTTGAATGGCGGCTTAACGTGAGTTGTTTTTTGTGGGATCTGGGCCTGCCAGAAACTGGGACTGTAGATGTGCCATTGTGACACGAATGAATGGCATGCGGGTCGCCAAACTCACGTAAAATTAAGGGCTTTCGTTCAAGCTCGCGGCATGAGTGTCACCGGCAAGACGGGCCTGATTTCCCTGGTCAATGGGTTCGTTGATCGCGCCATTGGCGCGGACGTCCTGCCATTGGCTGTGCGGCAGAAATTGCTGCGCCAGCAATTGGATTCAGTGGGCGTGATGATGCCTGCCATGCTGGGTGGCACGGTCGTGGTGTCAGAGGTGTTCTTGTTTCTGAGCTGGGGCGCTTCCGGGTTCTGGTTGCTGGCCGCTATCATTGGCTTGATCAACCTGCTGCAGGCGCACGCCGTGTTTCTGGCCTGGAGGTTCACCGCGCTGGAAAGCCGTCAGCAGGCAGGCATATCACCTGCGCGCACGGTGCTGTATGCGTTGTTGCTGGGCACGCTGTGGGGTGTGGTGTTCAATCTGTTGCCGGTTGACCTGAACAGCACGGTGCGGGGCGCCGCCACGATCGTGGCCGGCGGGCTGCTCTGTATCTCGATGATGGCGTTGGTGAATTATCCACAGGCGCTGGCGGCGTTCACCATCCCGCTGCTTGTCGGCGTGCTGGGGACGGCGATGGGGATCGGCTCTTCGCCTGACCTGTGGGTGCAGGCGGTGTTGCTGATGGCGTTCACCGCCATCATGGTGCGGATCACGTTCGACCACGCGGCGGCCTTTGTTGCGCATCGAGCCTCAGAGGGGCAGTTGCGCGAGAAGCGCGAGATTATCGGGCTGCTGCTGGGCGAATTCGAGCAAAGCACTTCAGACTGGATCTGGGGCTTTGATGCCCAGGGCGCGATCAACCGCATGTCGAGCGGCTTCACCGCGGCAACCAGTGTGGCCGAGCAAGAGTTGGTTGGTGCGGATTTCGTGTACTTCATGCAGGGTATCACGCCGCCCGACGACCCGCTCATGGGCCAGTTGGTACGCCATATCGCCGCGCAGGAGACATTTCAGGATATCGAGCTGCGTGTGACGGCAGCGGGGACGGACTGCTGGTGGAGCCTGACGGGCACCCCAGCGCGCGATGAGTTCGGCGCCTTTGTGGGTTACATCGGAACCGGTTCGGACGTCACCGGGCGCAAGCTGGCCGAGCGCCGTATGACGACCCTGGCCCATTACGACGCGATGACGGGTCTGTTGAACCGCAACAAGTTCACCGAACAGCTCAATAGCTGCGTGGGGCGACTGGAACGCTATGGTGCGCCATTCTCGGTGATGGTCCTGGATCTGGATCGGTTCAAGTCGGTCAATGACAGCTGGGGGCATTTGGCTGGCGACCGTCTGCTGGCGCAGGTGGCCAAGCGGATTGCCGGTCTGGTGCAGGAGCCAGGTCTGGCAGCCCGGCTGGGGGGCGATGAGTTTGCCATCATACTGCCCAATAGCGGCGATGCCGACAGCGTTGCCCGGCTGGCCGACCAGCTCATCGAAGAGGTCCGGCGGCCCTATCTTCTTGATGGCCAAGAGGTGAATATCGGCATGAGCATCGGCGTCGCCATGGCGCCGGTGAACGGCACGCGGCCTGATCAAATCTTGCGTCACGCCGATCTGGCGCTATACCGCGCCAAGGACGATGGACGCTGCGTCTACCGGTTCTTTGAAAGCGAGATGGACAATGCGGCGCGCGAGCGCCGGATGATCGAGGTAGAGCTGCGTGATGCCATAACCAAGGGCGAACTGGTGCTGTACTACCAGCCCATGGTGTCGGCTGAGGATGAGCAGCCGGTCGGGTTCGAGGCGCTGATCCGCTGGAACCATCCGGGCCGGGGCCCCGTGCCGCCGGCCGAGTTCATCCCGGTGGCCGAGCACTCCAATCTGATTGTTGATATTGGGGACTGGACCATCCAGCAGGCCTGCCTGACGGCCGTCGACTGGCCTGAACATTTAACCGTTGCGGTGAATTTGTCGGCCAAGCATTTCCGGCGCTCCGATGTTGCGCAGGTGGTGCAGAAGGCGCTGAACCAGTCTGGCCTGGCACCGGGCCGGTTAGAGATCGAGATCACCGAAGGTCTGTTGCTGGAAGACCCCGACGAGGTGGTGCGCAAGCTGGGCGAGCTGCGCGCGCTGGGCGTCATCATTGCCATGGATGATTTTGGTACGGGCTATTCCAGCTTGAGCCACCTGCTGAAGTTCCCGTTCGACAAGATCAAGATCGACCGCTCATTTGTTCACGCCTCAGGCGAGGATGACGTGGCGCGCGACATCCTCAAAGCCATCGTCGCGCTGGGTCGCACGCTCCAGCTCAAGATCACCGCCGAAGGCGTCGAGACGCGGGCACAGGCAATGTTTCTGGCCGAGCTCGCCTGCCACCAATTGCAGGGTTACTACTTTGCCCGGCCGCTGGACCCGGCCGAGATGCTGCATTATCTGCTGACCCGCGTGCCGGGGCGGGCAGGGGTGGTCAAGGCAGAAGCCGAGAGGCAGTTGGGGGCAATCGCCGGGTAGGCTGCGCGCAGATGCCCGAATCCGAAGGATCAGCTTGGCAATGCTGGCGCCTGGTTTGGCAGCCGGCAGGCGAACATGCGGGGACGCGTTGGCGGTGTCGACTTTGTAGCAATTGAGCGTGGCCGAGGCGCGGAGGTGTTATTGGCCAGCGTCATCTGGTGCCGTCCAATGGACATTGTTGTGGAATGCTACTGGTCGAGGCTGGCGAGTTTATCGGCCATGGATTGGGGTTTGTCGGTGCGGGTGGAAAATACCATGGTGCAGAATACCCGTTCGACGCCCAGCTCGGTCAGCCGGGCGGAGCAGGTCTCGACCAATGTGCTGACTGCGGCCATTTCGCCTTCGATATTGGTGCCATTGGCATGCATGACATGCACCAGGCCCGAGGCCTCGATGATGGTGCGGATTTCGCGCACATAGGCCGAGACCGATGGGCCTACGCCCATCGGGACGATGCATAAATCGGCGATGATTTTCATGGTGAGCCTATCTGATCCATTTGGGCATAAACCGCATGCGTGGCGCGGCCGGCATGTGCCGCATCAGCCGTTTATAGACCAGCCCGAACAGGAAGAAGATCACCAGCGAGACGGCGAGGAAATACAGCGCCGCTACCGAGAAGTGCAGAAAGGCGTTGTAGTCGCGCTCGAACAATTCCTTGGCGGTGATCATGACGTCCTTCTGCAGGCCGATCACCGGCAGCGCGAAATAGACAATGGCGGTGGCGTGGAACAGGAATACCACTTCATTGGTATAGGCCGGCCAGGCCAGACGGATCAGATTGGGCCAGACTACCTGGCGGAACTGCTGGCGCCGGCTCATGCCATAGGCGCGGGCGGCCTCGACTTCGCCGCGTGGCACGGCGCGCAGGGCACCATAGAAGATTTCGGCAGTATAGGCGGCCGTGTTCAGCGTCAGCACCAGCGGACCGATGAACAGGGGATGCAGCACGAACCAGGACAGGCCCAATGGCTTCCACAAGCTGATATTGAATGAAAGGGTCAGCGAATAGATCATGAAGAACTGGATGAACAGCGGCGAGCCGCGAAAGGCGTAGATGAAACCGCGACTAAGGCGCGATATCAGCGGATTGGCAGAGTCCTTGCCGAGCGCCAGAAACACTGCCGCCACGAAGCCAAGCGGGATCGAGGCCACGGCAAAGTAGATGTTGAACACGATCGCTGGCGCGAACAGGGCGAGTTCCTCAATGAACCAGGTCATGAGCGCGCCTCGCTCAGAATGCCGCGACCGGCGCGATTCATCAGCGCGTCAAACGCCTTTTCGGAGGCGAAGGTCACCAGGATATAAAAAACGAAGAGCACCAGGTAGTAGCGCCAGCGCCAGTCGTCATGGACCAGGCCGACCGCGGACAGATAATTGGGGGCGCCCAGCCGATCGGCCCAAAGCACGATATCGGCGATCTGCAGCAGCGACAGCAGCGAGGTCGCCTTGACGATCAGCATCCAGACATTGGAGAGGCCAGGCAGGGCATAGACCCACATCTGGCGAATGTGGACGCGCCACAGCACCTGCCCGGCCGACATGCCATAGGCGCGTGCGGCTTCAAGCTGGCCCTGGGGCACCGAGCGCATCGCGCCGTGGATCACATTGGTGGCGAAGGCGCCATAGACCAGGCCGAGCGAGACCGAGGCCAGGATCAGATATTCGGGCGTGCCGAGAAACCAGTTGGCCTCCTTGCAGGGCGGCCAGGTGGCGGATTGAGCGGCGAGGGTTTCTGGGGTGCAGACCTGGCTGGCCATGAACCATTCGACAGCCTGTTCGAAGGCCAGCGGAAAGAACAGGAAGAATAGTACGTCCGGGACGCCCCGCACGATAGAGGAATAGGTCGAGCCGATCAGCCGCAGCGGCAGGAAGCGAGAGTTCTTCAACGTAGCGCCGGCAAGACCGAATATCACTGCCAGCATGCCGCCGGCGAGCGCTGCAAAAATGGTGAACTGGAAGCTGGCATACCAGGTCAGGTGCTTGCCATTGGTCAGATAGCTCAGCCAGAAGGCGAGGTTGTCGCTCATGGGCTGGTCCAGATAGGCAAGATCATTGGGTTATCCCGAATGCGCTCGCTCCCCCGATGGGGAGCGATGGGTGGGGCTGTTACCGGCCTCCATCCCTGTGACGAAAACCCCGCCCTTGATCCATTCCCAAGGGGAGGGATCAAGGGCGGAATAGTCGGGGCTTACTGAGCGTAATAGGGGCCGCGACCGTCAAACCACTGAGCGATCAGCTTGTCCATTGTGCCATCGGCCTTGAGGGCGGTGATGGCATCATTCAGCTTGGTCTCAAGCGCGGCTTCGTCTTTGCGCAGGCCGGCAGCCATGCCATCGCCGATCATGATTTCGGGACCGATATATTCGATCGTGCCGTTGGAAGCAGCGACGATGGGGTCGACATAGGCGCCGTCGGCGAAGATGACGTCGAGATTGCTGGCGGCCAGATCGGCGACAGCCTGGTCGGCAGTGTTGAAGACGATAACCGTATTGTCCGCTGCCAGATTGTCCTGGGCGTAAGCCGCCTGGATGGTGCCGCTCTGCGCGCCGATGCGCACGCCCGAGAGATTATCAAAGTCGATTTCTGTGCCGGCCAGGGCCACATAGCGGGATGGATCCGCGGGGAAATATTCCTGGGTGAAGTTGATGGTCTGGCGGCGCTCATCGGTAATCGACATGCCGGCCATGATCACGTCGTAGTTGCCGGCGAGCAGGTTGGGGATGATGGAATCCCAGTCATTGGTGATAATTTCGCAGGTAAGGGCGGCTTGCGCACAGATCGCGTTGGCCAGATCAATCTCGTAGCCGGCGGGCTTGCCGCTGTCATCGAGGAAGTTCCACGGAGCGTAGGCGCCTTCTGTGGCGATGCGCACCGTCTCCTGGGCCTGGGCTGTGGTGCCGAGCGCAATGAGCGCGGCGGCGGCAAGAATGAGCTTTTTCATGGGTTTCTCCGTTGCGTGTTGCTTTTTGCAGGCGTCCATTGAGCGGACCCTGTCGCCTAGTCGTGTTTGGCGGCATTGAGGAACTGTTTTAGGCGCGCTGACTGTGTCGCGTCAAAGACCTGATCAGGTGTGCCCTCCTCTTCGATGGCGCCCTGATGCAGAAAGATTACCCGATCGGAGACCGAGCGGGCAAATTCCATGTCGTGGGTGACCAGCACCATGGTTCGCCCTTCATCGGCCAGCACCTTGATGACCCGCAGCACTTCCACTTCTAGTTCGGGATCGAGCGCCGATGTTGGCTCATCAAACAGCATGACGCGCGGATTAATGCACAAGGCGCGTGCAATGGCAGCGCGTTGCTGCTGGCCGCCCGATAACTGGGCGGGATAGGCATCGGCCTTTTCACCGATACCGACCTTGTCGAGCATGGCACGCGCCTCCGTGTCGACCTCGCTGCGGTCGCGCTTCTGCACGATCAGCGGCGCTTCCATGACATTTTCGAGGATAGTCAGATGCGCCCACAGGTTGAAGCTCTGAAACACCATGCCCAGTTCCGAGCGGATGCGGCGGATTTGGCGCTCGTCAGCAATCTGGCGATGGGGCGCATCGCCGCTCAGCTTGATTTCTTCGCCATCAATGCTGACCGAGCCACTATCGGGAACTTCGAGCATGTTGATGCAGCGCAACAGGGTGGATTTGCCCGAGCCGGACGAACCGATGAGCGAGACTACTTCGCCCTCACAGGCAACAAAGGAAATGCCCTTGAGCACTTCGAGTGCACCGAAGGATTTGTGCAGATCGCGAATGGCCACGACCGGCAATTTCTCCGCATTTGCGGCCGTAGCTTGCGCCATGCTCACCCAATGGCCTGCGCGAACAGGCGTCTACCCGACTGGTGGTTGCCTTTTTTTGAGGCTGGCAACCTTGACCGCCTGCAACAAAAGCAGAAGCAGAGGAGATAGCAAGCGGAAATCGCCATGGCTAGGCGGTACCGCATGCTGTATCGGCTGAGACGGGATGGCGGGAGGGCCGGGCAATGTTCTTTGTGGTGTCAAAGCTGTTCTGGCTGATGGTGCAGCCGATCAGCTTGAGTTTCGGCCTCGTGCTGCTGGGCGGTCTGCTGGTGACATGGGGGCGCCGGCGATTTGGGCTGATGCTGGGTAGTGCCGGTTTGATGGTGCTGGGGCTCAGCGCGTTCACCTCGCTGGGCTTTCTGCTGATCGCACCGCTGGAAGATCGCTTTGTTCGGCCCGCAGCCATGCCGCAGAGTGTAACAAATATCGTGATGCTGGGTGGGGCAACTGTGGGACGGGTGAGTGCGGCACGTGCCGTGGCCGAACTCAACGAGGCCGGCGACCGGCTGGTAGAGACATTGCGTCTGGCCCAGCTTTACCCGCAATCCAGGATCGTATTGAGCGGTGGCTCTGGCGCGCTGGGGGGTGAAATCGAGGCAGAGGCTGTCACCGCTGAGCGGTTTTTTGTTGCGATGGGCATAGCGCCGGATCGGGTGCTGCTGGAGGACCAGTCGCGCAATACGGTGGAGAACGCCCAACTGACCGCGGCGCTCCTCGGACCGGGATCGGGCGTCACTGTGCTGGTGACATCCGCATTTCACATGCCACGCGCCGTGGGATTGTTCCGCGCGGCGGGAATGACCGTTATCGCCTGGCCGGTGAACTATCGCAGCACGGGGGCCGAAATCATCGGGTTTGACCTGGTCAACCCGGTGCTCAACCTGACGACTACCGGCGTGGCGATGCGTGAATGGATCGGCCTGCTGGTCTACGCGGCCACCGGGCGGATCGAAAGCCCGTTCCCTGCGCCCTAGGCAGAAGGCCCGAGTTCAAAAAAGGACCGGCGAACCGGTCCTTTTTGCATCAATTATGGTCCAAGCAAACTCACGCTGCGGCGCGTGAGCCTTCGTCGAAGAACAGGGCCTGGCTGATCAGGGCCTTGACCATATCAGGGTTGAAAGGCTTGGTGACGAGGAACGTCGGCTCTGGGCGCTCGCCCGTCAGCAGCCGCTCGGGGAATGCGGTAATGAAAATTACCGGTACCGAATGGGTGTTGAGGATGTCGTTGACCGCATCAATGCCCGAGCTGCCGTCGGCGAGCTGGATATCGGCAAGGATCATGCGGGGCTGGTTCTTGGCGAACAGGGCGACCGCTTCCTTGTGGGTGCGGGCCACGCAGACCACCTTGTGGCCGAGGCTTTCAACCAGCTGCTCGATATCCATGGCGATAAGGGGTTCATCTTCGATGATCATGATTTCGGTCGCCACCTGGCGCGAAATCTCCATTGAAGCTTCGTCGATGAGCCCGGCGAATTCCTGATCGCTGACGCCTAGAATCTCGGCGGCCTGGGGATGGCTGAAACCTTCAACGGCGACCAGCAGGAAAGCCTGCCGCGGACGCGGGGACAAATTGGCAAGATTGCTGGCGGCGCGTTGTTCCCATGCATAGCTAGAAACCGGCTCGGGCACCGGTACGGACGATGTAGAGAACAATGCGGAGAACAGCTTGTAAAGCGCGATACGGTCATTGCTGGCGACCGGAAACAGCGAAATATCGGCAATCAACGCCTCAAGCGTGGCGGCGACATACGCATCACCTGAGGTTTGTGATCCGGTTACCGCCCGGGAAAACCGCCGAAGATAGGGTAAATGCGGCGCGATCCGCGTGGACAAAGTCATTAAATGAACTCCCAGTGACGCTTAAGGCTCGTGTAAGCTCGTCGTAGACACACGAATTTGCATAACGGAGCCGCTGATGAATAGTTCCGGCGCTTGCGGAACTTTTTTAATCGTGGCGCATTAGGCTACCAAATAACACTGATGGTTTCGATACGCATGAAAAAGGACAAACTTTTGAGCCAGCAACGGATGCGGACGCAGACGGCGGGGGCAGATGACGGGCTCGGTCCAAACACCGATATCGGGTCGCGTTTGCGTGCGCTTTATGGGGCCGTGCAGGACGAAGGCGTTCCCGACCAGTTGCTCGACCTGCTGGAAAAGCTTGATAGCGCCGAACAGCAGCAAAAAGCGACAAGCACACCCCGAGACGGAGAGTAACGGCATGACCGCCGAACCGACGTCTTTCAAGCGCGAGATGCTTGCCACACTGCCAAGCCTGCGCGCATTTGCGGTCTCGCTGACCGGAAAGCACGACAAGGCCGACGATCTGGTGCAGGACACCGTGATGAAAGCCTGGGCCAAGCAAACCAGCTTCGAGATGGGCACCAATATCAAGGCGTGGTTGTTCACTATTCTGCGCAACGAATTCTACAGCCAGATGCGCAAGCGGGGGCGCGAGGTGCAGGACACGGATGGCGTATTCACCGAACGGCTCTCGGTGCATCCACCCCAGTATGGCTCTATGGATATGCAGGATTTCAAAAAAGCGTTGGATCAGTTGCCAGATGATCAACGCGAAGCTGTGATCCTGATTGGGGCCTCGGGCTTTTCCTACGAAGAGGCCGCCGACATCTGCGACTGCGCGGTGGGCACGATGAAAAGCCGGGTCAGCCGCGCCCGCACGCGACTGCAGGACATCCTGCAGATTGTCGGTGAATCCGAGTATGGTCCGGATGCTGTCTCATCCCAGGTTACTACCCACAACCATTCATTCTAGGTGCGTTGATCGACAGCTGCGCCGATGGCGCGGCGGAAATCTTCTTCAAGCATCGGTTTGACAATAACAGGGGCGTCCGGGAAATCGGGATGCCCCTGCTGCATCGTGCTGTCGGCGGTAGTCACAATGAGGGCTGCGCCCGCTTCGTGCAGGCCGCGCAACAGGGCAGTGGTGGTGTGATAATCGTCGCCCAGCTCGACAATGGCCAAGTCAATGGAGGGCCATTGCTGACTGCAGGCGTGAGCCTCATGCGGCGAGCGGGCAAAGAGCAGTGCACCGGCTGACAGAGATTCGAGCATGGTCTGAATGTCGAGGGCGACTAGAAACTCTGCCTCGACGATGAGGACCGTATGTCCGTTGAGCATGCCAAATCCACCGCCAAAACCAGTTCAATGGGCGCGATCGATGACAGTGTCATTTAAATTTGACATGTCGGGGAACGCTTTGCCGGTCGGTCCGTTTGCTCTCTAATGCGTCTTCTTCAAGATCCCGGTGTCGCGTGAGTGTCGTTCTTCCCGCCCCCGGGCGCCGCGTGCCCTGTGAACAGTGTCCATTGCGCGCCATGCCCGGCTTCAGGCCGTTTGAAGCGGCAGAACTGCGCTTTGTGTCGACGTTCAAAACTGGTGAACTGGTTGCCAAACCTGGCGCGACCATAGTGCATGAGGGCGCGCATAGTTCGCACTTGTATACTCTACTGTCCGGCTGGGCGTTTCGCTACAAATTGTTGGCGGACGGGCGGCGGCAGATTCTCAATTATATTTTGCCAGGAGACCTGGTGGGGCTGCAGGGCTCCATAATGGACGTGATGGAGCACTCGGTAGAAGCGCTGTCCACTTTGGTACTGTGCGTATTTCAACGTGACCGACTCCCGGAGCTGTTTCGAAATCACGCCGGTCTGGCATTTGATATTACCTGGCTGGCATCGCGTGAAGAGCTCATGCTTGACGACCATCTGCTGAGCCTGGGGCGGCGGACAGCGATGGAACGCGCCGCCTATCTGCTGGCGTTCCTGCACCAGCGGGCAACCTCGGTTGGTCTGGTATCCGAGCGTAGCCTGCTGATACCCATCACCCAGCAGCATGTGGCGGATACGCTTGGCTTGTCGGTGGTTCATACCAACAAAACGCTGCGCAAGCTGGCCGATTGCGGGCTGATCCGCTGGCTGGATCGCGCGTGTGAGGTGATCGATGTAGACGGGTTGATGAAGCTGGCCGCTTGGGAAGGGTTGCCCGCAGGGCGGCGGCCACTGATATGAGCATGCCGCCAGAATCCGCGCCCGGCATGAAAACTCTTGCGGACGATCCGGGGCAGCTGCCGCGTATGATGCAGCGGTTGGCGTTGCTGGTCTCGCTGACATTGGTGGTGTTGGCGGTGATTGCCGCGCTGGTGCTGGTTCAGGGTATAGACCGGCAGATCGATGATGTGACGCGTACCCATGAAGTGCGCAACCATGCGCGCGAGCTGACGCTGTCGCTCATTGACGCAGAGAGCAGCGAGCTGGGCTATGTGCTGACGGGGGAACAACACTATCTCGAGGTTTATCGCCGATCCACGGCGGCTATCAGCACGCGGGCAAAGTCGCTGACTTCGTTGACCAAGCACGATCCGGAGCAGTCCGCCCGGTTGGCGGCAATCGTGGACGATATTGACCAACGCATGGTCGAGTTGAAACGCACTATGGATCTGGCGATGGCGCAGCGTATGCCCGAGGCGCGCGCCTTGCTGCTGAGCAGCGCCAGTGCGGGGCCGATGACACCGATGCGTCTGGCGCTTGAGCAATTCATCGGCGACGAAAGCCAGAAACTGCACGAGCGTAACCAGAGTATAGATCTGGCACGACTCTGGCTGGTTGGGGCCATTGTGGCGGCTTTGGCCGGAGCGGTTGCACTGGCCTTTGTGCTGTTTACCCGGGCCCAGCGCGATGTGCGGATGCTGGCGCAAAATCGCCGGTTGCTGCAGAGCGAGAACGAAGCTCTGGAAGCTCATGTGCGCGAGCGCACCCAGGCTGTCGAAGAGGCGCGCGAACACGCCGAGCGCGAACGGCAGCGGGTCGAGGCTCTGTTGCAGGATACCAGCCATCGGATTGGCAATTCGCTGGCGACGGTGTCGTCGCTGCTGGGCCTGCAACTGCTTCGCAGCGAATCTCATGAGGTCAAGCAGGCGCTGGAGGCCGCGCGGTCCCGGGTTCACGCCATTGCATCGGGCCATCGCCGGCTGCGTTTGGGTGATGATCTCGAAACCGCCAGAGCGGACGAGTTTCTTGAGGCGGTCCTGCAAGATATGGCCACTACCCTGTGCGATGCAGACGGGGTATCCTTGGTGGGTGAGTTCGAGCCAATTTTGATCAGTGCGCGAGATGCGACGACGATTGGCATATTGGTCGGCGAATTGGTGACCAACGCGCTCAAACATGCATTCCCCGCAGGGCGGGCAGGGCGCATTCTGGTTTGGCTCAAGCGGGACGCAACTGGCGTGCCAACACTGTCGGTTATCGATGATGGTGTGGGGATCGAGGGGAGCAGCCAGCCGGGCGAGGGCGGCCTGGGCTCGGTGATCATCAAGCAGTTGGCCTATCAGTTCGGTGGCGTGCCGGCGTATGAGCGGCGCCTGGAGGGCGGCCTGAAAGTGGTGGTGCCGCTGCCGGGAATTGAACAGCAGCAGGCACCAAATTGAATCCGGCTGGCGGAGTTGTCGCATGCACGTTGTAGCGGTGTTGAATCGCGATGGTGGGACGTTGCGGACCATGGATCTGGATGAACTCTGTGCGCAGGTACAGGCCGCATTCGAGGGACATGGCCATACCGTTGAATGCAAAATTGTGCCGGGTGATGAGGTTGAAGCGGCCTTGCGGCAGGCCGCAACCCGCACTGAGGTAGGCGCCGTTCTGGCTGGTGGCGGCGACGGGACGATTTCGACCGCCGCCGGAATCGCCTACGAAACGGGAATGCCGCTGGCGGTGCTCCCCGCAGGGACGATGAATCTGTTTGCCCGGGCGCTCAAGGTGCCCCTTGATCTGAACGAAGCGCTGGAGGCCCTGGCTGGAGGGAAACTGAGCGAGGTTGACGTGGCGACGGCCAATGGCCGCCTGTTCGTGCATCAGTTTGGCGTCGGGATACATGCCCGGCTGGTACGGATTCGCGAAGGCATGACCTATAGCAGCCGCGTGGGTAAAATTTTCGCCAGCCTGCGCGCGATTGCCGCCGCCGTGATCAGGCCGCCGGTCTTTGAGGTGGAATTGCACACCGCCAAGGGGATCGAGAGGCGACGGGTATCGGGCGTCGCCATCTCCAATAATCGGGTGGGTGACGGTCATATTCCCCATGCCGACCGACTCGATGCGGGGGTGCTGGGTGTTTATGTCGCTGCCCCGGTGTCGTCGTCAGAACTGGTCGCGCTGGCGACCGGTATCCTGCTGGGTACGTGGCGATCGAATGAAATGGTGTCGGAGACGGAAGTGACCGCAGTTACGTTGCGGTTTCCCAAGCGCAAACGCAGCGCACAGGCCGTGATTGACGGTGAACTGGTCAAGCTTGAACCCTCCGTGGAGTTGGCGATCCGGCCAGGCGCGCTGAGGGTGATCTTGCCCAAGCAAGATAAGGCGGCAGCGGCATGATCTTTTGGGAACTAATGGGACGTGAGCGACGTTCCCGTCAATTGTCCGATGGTTTCGACCGTCGGCTGGGCGCTTTGGGTAAGCAGGACGCGACGTGGTAGCAATAGGAGCCAATTTACCCGAGCAGGTCCAGAAGGTTGTGACTGACCCGAAGCGCCTTGCAGCAGTTTCGGCGTTTTTGGGGCAGGAAGGCGAAGCGGACGTCGATTTCGACCGGCTAGCGCGCGCTGTTGCCCATATCTTCCAAACCGAGTTCGCACTGATCAGTGTGGTGGGTCAGGATCGTCAGTGGCTCCGGGCGTGCTTCGGCTTGGCCGATTTGATTGACACCGACACGGAAATCTCATTCTGCACGCAGACGCTTGGCATGCCTGAGGACGAGACCCTGGTGGTTCTCGATGCGCATCAGGATGATCGATTTAAAGACACTTCGCTGGTCACAGCGTGGCCGTTCCTGCGGTTTTATGCTGGCGCACCGATCATCGTTGCGGGGCAAAAAATTGGCGCGCTCTGCGTGCTCAGCGCGACGCCGCGCGACAGCGTTGACCCCGAAATGATGACGCAATTGGTTGATCTGGCGGCGGTGGCCGCTGCGCTGTTTGCGCTCAAGGATGAAGCAAGGGTGCGTGCCCGGACGGCGGCAGCCCTGTTGCGCGAAGAATGGCGCCATGCGCTGACGCTCGAGGCCGGCAAGGTGGGTAGCTGGGTGTGGGATATTCGAACGGGTGAAGTCGCCTGCAACGAAACCTTCCGACGAATGTACAACCTGTCCGAAGCTGGTCCGATCCACATCGACCAGGTGCACGAAGCAACCCATGTGGGCGACCGTGCTGCGGTACAGGCGGGGATAGATGCCAGCCTGAGCAATGGGGTAGACTACAATGCCGAGGCACGGGTAGCGAGCACAGGCCGGTGGCTGACCATGCGCGGGCGCGTGTATCAGCGCGATACTGAAGGCCGGCCATTGATCATGATGGGCGCGAGCATCGACATCAGCGAGAGCAAGCAATCGGCCGAGCAGACGCGGCTTTTGCTGCGCGAGCTCAACCATCGCGTCAAGAATACCCTGGCCATGATCCAGTCCGTGGCGCGGCAGACGATACGACAAAACCCAGATCCAAAAGCCTTTATCGAGGCATTTTCAGGCCGTTTGCGCACGATTTCGGAGGCGCATGTACTTCTGGCCGATCGGGATTGGTCCGGCGTCCACCTGGATGAAGTCATTGCCGCCCAGTTTGGTCCAGGCTTCCGGGACAGGCCCGACCGCGCTGAAGTGAAGGGGGACGACATCATGCTGCCCGCCGATCATGCGCTTGGGCTGGGGTTGATCCTGCATGAACTGACGACGAATGCGCATCGCTACGGGGCGTGGTCGAGCGACGAGGGCGTGGTCAGCATTAACTGGACGCTCAAGGAGTACCCGGTGCGGGGGCTGACGCTGCAATGGCGGGAACGGGGTGGACCCCAGGTTGCGCCTGAACAGGAATATGGTCTGGGCGCGCGATTGATTGAGCGCGGGCTGAGCAAGGTGATCGACAGCGAAGTGACGCTGCAATTCCGGCCCGAAGGCGTAGCGGCTGATGTGTGGCTGCCGCTACCTACTGAGCCCGCCTGACGGCGGACCCAGCATTTCTCAATCCGGGTCGTTTTCGCTACTGCTTCGAATCAGCAAAAAAGCAGCCACTGCAGCCACCGGCAGGCCGATAGTGCGCAGCAGTGGCGAGCGTAGCACCATGGGCAGGGCGGAGAGGGCCGCCGTCGTCAACAAGGCATTGGTTTCGCTGGAGCGCCGCTTTTCCACGATTTCACGCTTGCGGCGGCCCTCACCAATACGCATGCCGGCATAGACCGCCAGCGCCAGCAGCAGAAATGTGCCGGCGAAGATCAGCGCGGCGTAAATGCCGCCGACGATCTGGGCCAGCGCCATAAAGCCGGCAGCGATCAGAAAACCTGCCCCCATCAAACCGAAGACGATGATGAAGGTGTTGACCACCACCGCATGCTTGATGCGGTCCGTGATATGGTCGACCTCAAGACCCAGCAGGCTTGCCAGTGGCACCATGAAGTTCATGGTGATCAGCGCCGCGACAGCAAAGCCAGAATGTAGCCAATACCGATGGCGCTCGCCACGGCGGTCAATGGCTTTTCGCGGATGGTGTCCTTGAGCTGCTGCTCGATTTCCCCTGCCTGCTCCTGAACATCGTCAATGACATGCTGACCCTGACGCTGCATATGGCGAAGCTCGCCCTTGGCAGTGTCGGTAGCTTCGTTGACCTTTTCGCTGCTCAGCTTTGCCAGCGTGGCCGCAATGGCCTTCAAGTCGGTCTGTAGCTGCGTGATCTGGTCTTCAAGCTGATCTTCGCGCGGCTTGCTGGCGGCGGCGCGGGCCCGGTTGGGGGTCTTGGTGGCGCGACCAGGCGCAAGATCGGATGTGGTTGCCATGAGATGCTCCTTTTAATGTCTAGATGTAACGCGGCAATGGCGCGGCAGTTCCCCGGCGCGGCAGAGATCAAGAAATGCACCCCGAACGCCAGAGGCGCAACGGAGTGCATTCAAGGCGGACGACGGGGGGCAACCGCGACCGCCGGGCGCGCTCCACTCTGGTGGACCCGGAAGCCGGGTGCGCCGTTTCCGGTATGGGGCGCTAGATGCGCCCCATCAGTACCAGTATGAGAACAACCACCAGCACGACGCCAAGAATACCGGAGGGGAAGTAGCCGAAGCCACGTGAGTAGCCCCAATTTGGCAGTGCGCCAATCAGTAGCAGTATCAGAATGATGACGAGAATTGTACCCAAGCCCATGGTCGTTCTCCGTTGGTAATGGATGATAGCAAAGGGGCGCTCTAGAGCATGGCGAGCATCAACCCAGCGGCAGTGGCAAGAATGACAAAAGCCGGGGCCAGCGCCTTGAGCACATTGCTGTAATGGGTCTGACCATCATAGCCTTCGGTCCAGGCCGTTGTCTGCTCGAGCGCTTTGAAATCGATATTTGTCATAACTGCCTCCGCTATAGCCGATAAGCAGACCGGGTCCGGTCATCATGCCGCGCAATGTTGCGCCTGGTCAAAGAACGGACGAAGATCAGATTTGGTTCCGTGATCGCAATTGCGTCGGCGCGTGAGATCGGAAATTGCCGATCAGACCATGGCGTCGATGGTCTGGCGCTGGGCGAGCATGGTGAGGAAAATCCGGTAATCCTTATCAAACTGCGAGCGGGCGGCCGGGTCGGGGGCCCTGGAGCGGCCGCCCTGCTGCATGGCGGCACACGCAGCATCAAGCGTGGGATAGAGCCCGGCGGCGGTGGCCGCGACCATGCCCATGCCGAGCAGGGTGGCATCCTTGGCGGCGGATTGCACGACCGTGCAACCGGTGGCGTCAGCATAAAGCTCCATCAACACAGCGTTCTTGGTGTGCCCGCCGGTGACGTGCAACGTGTCGATGGCATAGCCACGCGTGTTGAGCGTCTCCAGGATGTGGCGTACGCCCAGGGCGATGGATATTGCGGTGCGCCAGTAGAGGCGGCACAGCGAGTCGAAGTCGCTGTCGAGGGTCAGGCCGGAGATGACGCCCAGGGCGAAAGGATCGCCCAGCGGCGAGCGATTGCCGTGAAAATCGGGCAGGACATGCAGACGATCGGCCAGGCCGAGACCTTCGCGCTGCCGGAGCGCCATGATGCGTTGGGCGATGGTATGGTGCATCTCGGGCGTGGGTTCGCCGCCCGCCCCGTGCCAGCGAATAATGTGGTCGAGCAGCGCGCCGGTGGCGGACTGGCCGCCCTCATTGAGCCAGACACCGGGCAGGACGGCCCCGAAATAGGGCCCCCACACGCCTGCCGTGGGGCGGTCCTCGGCGGATAGGGCCATGACGCAGCTTGAGGTGCCGGCGATCAGCGCCAGATGGCGGTCGATGGTGCCGACATCGTGGGTGAAGGCGCCCAGCACACCCAGCGCCCCGGCATGGGCATCGATGAGGCCGGCGCCGACGCGACAGGCGGTGGTCAGGCCCAGATCGGCAGCAGCGGCTGCAGTCAGCGGGCCAAGATCGGTGCCGACCGGACTGGCCTGGTCCGGCAGGGCTGCCTTGTCCAGCATATCGGAGAGACCGACCTTGGCCAGGAAGTCTGGTTGCCAGCCGGATTCGGCGTGGGCGAGGTAGGTCCATTTGCAGGTGAGAGTAGACTGGCTGCGGGCCAGCGAGCCGGTCGCTTTCCAGGACAGGAAGTCGGCCAGGTCGAACATCATCCCCGCGCGGCCCCATGACTTGGGCATATGGCGCTTGAGCCACATCAGCTTGGGCACTTCCATTTCGGGTGACATGACGCCGCCCGCATAGGTGAGTACCTTGTGGCCGGTGGATGTGCATTCGTCTGCCTCTGCCAGTGCCCGATGATCGAGCCAGACGATGGTGTCCCAGCGGTCATCGCCATTGGTCGAGACGGTGACCGGATGCCCTTGTCTATCGCGGACGACGAGTGAGCAGGTGGCGTCAAAGCTGAGGCCGACGACGTGGCCGGGTTCAGCGCCAGCCCTGGTTATGGCCTCCCGCACGGCGGCGCAGACGGCGCGCCAGATCTGGCCGCTGTCATGCTCGGCATGGTTGGCATCGGTGCGATTCATGACGATGGCGTGCTCGGCCCGCGCGAGGAGCCCGCCCTCCGCGGTCAGCACGCCTGCCCGGGCACTACCGGTGCCCACATCCACTGCCACCAGGAGGTCAGTCGTCAAACCCAGCGCACCCTTTATTTCTGCCGCAGTGACCTTACTAGATCGGGCAGGGTGTGCATATCATCGAAAACACGATCCGGGGCGAGTGCTTCAAGGACCGGGCGCAAGCCGCTGGGCAGCGCGTGACTGCCCCCGACATAGCCAAACACCCGCATGCCGGCGCGTTTGGCGGCGATGATCCCGGCGGGGCTGTCTTCGATGACCAGGCAATTTTGGGGCGCGACCTGCATGGCGCTGGCGGCGTGCAGGAACAGGTCGGGCGCCGGCTTGCCGTTTGCGACCATGCTGGCTGAGTAGATGTGTGGCGCGAACCGGGCCAGCAGGCCGGTCAGTTCAAGGCTGAGATGGATGCGTTCGGGGGTGGAGGATGAGGCCACACAAAGAGGCATTTTGAGCTGATCGAGAATGGCCGGCAGACCGAGGCTGGCCCGCAGCTCCTGGCGATAAAGGGCGTAGAGGTCGGTGCGCATCGCCTGCAGGGCGGCGGAACCCAACGGTGCGCCGTGATTGTCGTGCAGGCTGGCCGAGATCGAGGCCAGTGAGCGACCGAGAAAATCGCGATAGGCGTCCGCAGGGGAAATGGTAATGCCTTGATTGGCAATGGCTTTTACCAAGATTCGCATGGCCAGTGGCTCGCTATCCACCAGCACGCCATCGCAATCAAAAATGACGAGGTCGATGGTCATGATCGGCGAGCCAGGACACCACACCCAGTCCCTCCCCACAAGGATGCCGATCCGGGCATGTCAAAGCCCGTTGGCCAGATAGCGCTCCAGGGTGGCCCTGGTGCCGATCAACCAGAGCGTCGTCAGCGCATGGGTGAAATCCTTGATAAAACTGGGGTTTTCGGCCAGATCGCCATAGATGTCGGTCATGGCCAGCCAGGCCGTGGGGTCGGATTTGGCCAGTCTGGCCTGGACGGTCAGCCGGTCCCAACTGGGGTCGTTGGGGGCAATGATGGCGCCGCTGTCGGTGGTGCCATAGCAATAGCGGCACCAGAGCGCTGAAACCAGCGCAAGCCCTTGTGCCGATTGGCTGTTGTTTACCCGATCCAGGGCCGACGGGATGATGAACTTGGGCTGCCGGTTGGACCCATCCAGGGCGAGGCGGCGGATAGTGTCGCCGATCTTGGGATTGGCGAAGCGGCGAGTGCAGAGGGCGAAATAGTCGTCGAGATTGGTGCCGGGCACGGGGGGTACCACGGGGATGATCTCGTCGCGCTCCACCTTGGCGAGGAAGTCACCTACCATTGGATCTGCCATCGCATCATGCACGAAATGGATATCAAGCAGTGCCGCCGGATAGGCGATGGTGGCATGGCCGCCGTTGAGGATGCGTATCTTCATGTGTTCATAGGGGGCGACATCGGTGACGAACTGCACGCCGACCCTTTCCAGCGCCGGGCGACCGGCCGGGAAATTGTCTTCGAGCACCCATTGCTTGAATCGCTCGCAGAACACCGGCCAATTGTCCTCAATGGCGAATTCTTTGGCCAGTAAGGCGATCTCGCGCGCGGAGGTGGCCGGGGTGATGCGGTCCACCATGCCATTGGGAAAGGCGACATTGGCCTCGACCCAGGCAGCCAGACCCAGATCAACCAGGCTGGCCAGACCGATGATGGCATTGGCGGTGACATGGCCATTGCCGGGGATATTGTCGCAACTCATCACCGTGAAGGGCACGGTGCCTGCCGTGCGGCGGGCGAGCAGACCGGCCAGGATCAGGCCAAAGGCGGTGCGCGGCGCCGTCATATGGGCGGCGTCAAAGACAATGTCGGGATGCGTGGGATCAAACTGCTGGCTGGCCGGGTCGATATAATAGCCGCCTTCGGTGATGGTCAGCGAGACAATGCGAATGGCCGGATCGGCGAGGGTGTTGATTATGGTGGCGCTGTCGCCGGGCCGCAGATAGTCGATCATGGCGCCGGTAACCCGGGCGCTGCTGGAATCAGCCTCCTGTTCGACAATCGTGGTCAACCAATCCTGGGCCAGCAGCTTCTGCCGCATGGCTTCGTCGGCGTCCCGCACGCCGGCACCAATCAGCGCCCAATCGTGGTCTGACCCGGTGGCGAACAGATCATCGAGATAGACAGCCTGGTGGGCGCGGTGGAAATTGCCGACGCCGAAATGCACAATGCCGGCCGTAAGGGCACTCCGGTCATAGGCGGGGACTGGCGCCGTAGTGATGTGGGGGAGGGCGGCGGCGGAGAGCTTGGTGGTCATCGTAGAATCGTCCCGCATAGGGATTGGCCGCAGGGTGAACTGTTCCGCTTCATAGGCGGGATCAGAAGTGACGGTTCCGCGGAATCTGCAAGCCTTGAGACTGTTGCACTCCCTGAACCCCTACCCGCAATCCCTCCCCATGAAGGGGAGGGAGGCGATGGAGCCGCCGTATCTCCCGGTTGACCAAGCATCTAGATTGCCTTTCCGGCGGCATCGAAGCGGTAGATGCGGTCTGGGTCGGGTGTGAGAAAGACGTCGTCGCCATGGCTGAAGGTCTGGTCGCCATCGGTGCGGATGGTCATCAGGCCGAGACCATCGACATGAACGTGCAGGAAGGTATCGGAGCCCAGCTGTTCGGCGACGCCGACCTTGCCCTTCCAGGTGTTGGGTGTCGGTGCGGTGGCCAGCTTGAAATGCTCGGGGCGCATGCCGATGGAATGGGCACTGTATTTGGCGGCCTCGGGGCCATCGACAAAATTCATGCGGGGGCTGCCGATGAAGCCGGCGACGAAACGGTTGGCGGGCTTGTGGTAGAGATCGAGCGGGGAGCCGAACTGTTCGACATTACCGGCATTGAGCACGACAATGCGGTCGGCCATGGTCATGGCTTCGACCTGGTCGTGGGTGACATAGACCATGGTGGTCTTGAGCTGCTGGTGCAGTTCGGTGATTTCGAGCCGCATGTTGACGCGCAGGGCCGCGTCAAGGTTGGACAGGGGTTCATCGAACAGGAAGGCCTTGGGTTCGCGCACGATAGCGCGGCCGATGGCGACGCGCTGGCGCTGGCCGCCCGACAGGGCGCGGGGGCGACGATCGAGATAGGCGGAGAGGTTGAGCGTGCGCGCGGCATATTCGACCTTCTTGTCGATCTCCTGCTTGCTGGCCTTGGCCATTTTGAGCGGGAAAGCGATGTTGTCGCGCACGGTCATGTGCGGATAGAGGGCGTAGCTCTGGAATACCATGGCCAGACCACGGCGCGCAGGCGGGGCTTTGGTCATGTCAACGCCATCGAGCAGGATGGTGCCACTGGTGGTGTCTTCCAGCCCGGCGATCAGACGCAGCAGGGTGGACTTGCCGCAGCCGGAGGGGCCTACAAAGACGACGAATTCACCATCGTTGATGTCCAGGCTGATGTCCGGGATGATTTCGACTTCGCCGAAGGACTTGTTGACGTGTTGCAGGGAGATCGAACCCATTTTCTAGTCCTTTAGCGTGACGAAACAGACAGGGTGGGCAAGGAGAGATGACCCCCACCCTTGATCCCTCCCCACAAGGGGGAGGGAGACGATGAACACCGGCATCGCAGCTTGCGACTCGCTCCCCTTGATGGGGAGGGATTGAGGGTGGGGTGAGGCCGCATGCTCATAGCCGTTTGGTGGAACGCCATCATTTCACCGCTCCGAAAGTCAGTCCGCGAACCAGTTGTTTCTGGCTGAACCAGCCCATGAGCAGGATGGGTGCAATGGCCAGCAGGGAGGCGGCTGAGAGCTTGGCGAGGAACAGGCCCTGAGGCGAAGAGAATGAGGAAATGAAAGCGGTGAGTGTGCCGGCGCGGCCCGAGGTCAGGGTGATGGTCCAGAAAGCCTCGTTCCAGGCCAGGATGACATTGAGCAAGAGCGTCGAGGCGATGCCGGGCACCGCCATGGGGACCAGCACGTGGACGATCTCGTTGTAGAGTTCGGCACCATCCATGCGGGCGGCCTCGAGGATATCGACCGGGATTTCCTTGAAATAGGTGTAGAGCATCCAGATGATGATGGGCAGGTTGATCAGCGTCATGATCAGCGTCAGGCCCTGCAGCGTGTCGAGCAGGCGCAGGTCGCGGAAGATCAGGTAGATTGGGATCAGCACGCCAACCGCCGGCATCATCTTGGTGGAGAGCATCCACATCAAAACATCCTTGGTGCGCTTGGTGGGCGCAAAGGCCATGGCCCAGGCAGCTGGCACGCCGATGATCAGGCCGAGCAGGGTGGAGCCGACCGAAACCACGATCGAATTGAAGGCGTGCTTGAAATAGTCCGAGCGGCCCTGCACGGCGACGAAATTTTCCAGCGTGAAATTCTGCGGCAGGAAGGTGGGGGATGAGGCAATGGCCTCGGCCTCGGTCTTGAAGGCGGTCAGGATGGTCCACAGGATGGGGGCAAACAGCAGCAGGGCAATGCTCCATGCCGCGATGGTGAAGCCGGCTTTGGTGGCGGTGGGGACGCTGCGGGCCATGTCAGTGCTTCTCCGCCGAGGGTTGGAGCGGGGGCAGAGAACCCCCACCCTTGATCCCACCCCACATGGGGGAGGGAGGCGACTGGTCCGCTGGAGAGCACGATGTCCCGGCGAGCACTGAACAGGCTTCCCTCCCCGATGTGGGGTGGGAGTGAGGGTGGGGGTATCCGGCGAGATCAAGCATCGAGGTTCTTTCCTACGGCGCGCATCAGGAAGATGGCGACGATGTTGGCGATGATGACGGCGACCACGCCACCGGCTGAACCGGCGCCAATGTCGTTGCTGAGAATGCCGGTGCGGAATACCAGGAAGGTGAGGTTGGTCGAGGCGTAGCCGGGGCCACCACCCGTGGTGACGCGGATTTCAGCGAAGATGCCGAGCAGGAAGATGGTCTGGATCAGGATCACGATGGTGATCGAGCGGGCCATATGCGGCATGATGATATGGTAGAAGCGGTTGATGGCGTTGGCACCATCCATCTCGGCGGCTTCGCGCTGCTCCTCGGAGAGTGACTGCAGCGCCGTCAGCAGGATCAGCGTAGCAAAGGGCAGCCATTGCCAGGCAACGATGATGATGACCGAGAACAGCGGATACTGGTTGAACCAATCGACCGGCTGCAGGCCGAAGAATTCCCACAAATGGGCGAGCATGCCGTAGCCGGGGTGCATGAAGCCGTTTTTCCAGATCAGCGCCGCCACCGGTGGCATGACGAAAAAGGGCGAGATGACGATGATGCGCAGAAGGCCCTGGCCCCAGAGCGGCTGATCGAGCAGCAAGGCGAGAAAAGTGCCGCCGATGACGGTGATCAGCAACACGCCCCCGACGAGAACAAGCGTATTGACCAGCGCCTGGGTGAAACTGGGATCGCCGATGACGTAGATGTAGTTTGCCCAGCCGGCGAAGCCGGTCATCATCGGGTTGATCAGGCTATAGTTCTGGAAGGAAAACCAGATGGTCATCGCCAGGGGGACGGCCATCCAGAGCAGCAGCACGATGACGGCCGGGGCCATCATGATGCGGGACAGGGTCTTGGTTTGTGCGGTGGCCATGATTTCCTCAGCCGTTTGCTGCTGCAGTTCCATTCGACCTGGTCGCGATGATGGACCGGCTCGCGATGAGGTTTCGGAGGTTTCCCTATCCGGGGTCTGCTATTTGTCGCCCGGCCCATCTACGAGCCATGGGTCGGGCGACCCGTCTTCGGGAGAAAGACGACTACTTGATATAGCCAGCGCGGGTCATGTCGCGGGTGGCGGCGTCCTGAGCCTGGGCCAGGGCATCGTCAGCAGACATCTGGCCGGCCAGAGCGGCCGAGAACAGCTGGCCCACATTGGTGGCCATGCCGGCGAACTCGGGGATGGCGACGAACTGCACGCCGGTATAGGGCACCGGATCAACGGTCGGCTGGGTCGGATCAGCCGAGTTGATGGAGTCCAGCGTCATCTTGGCGAAGGGCGCAGCGGCCTGGTAATCAGGGTTTTCGTAGAGCGAGGTGCGGGTGCCGGGGGGGACATTGGCCCAGCCTTCGGCCGCGGCGACGGTAGCGAGATAGTCCTTATTGGTTGCCCAATTGATGAACTGCTCGGCCGCTTCCTTGTTCTGCGACGAGTTGGGGATGGCCAGTGACCAGGCCCAGAGCCAGTTACCGCGCTTGCCCAGGCCATTGTCGGGCGCCAGGGCAAAGCCGACTTGGTCGGCGACGGTGGAATCGTCAGGATTTGTGACGAAGGAGGCCGCCACGGTGGCGTCGATCCACATGCCGCATTTGCCCTGCTGGAACAGGGTCAGGTTTTCATTAAAGCCGTTGGAGGAGGCGCCGGACGGGCCGGCATCGGCCATCAGGCCGAGATAGGTGTCGAGTGTGTTCTTCCACTCGGGCGTGTTGAACTGGGGGGTCCAGCTTTCGTCAAACCAGCGGGCGCCGAATGAGTTGGACATGGCGGTGAGGAAGGCCATGTTCTCGCCCCAGCCGGCCTTGCCGCGCAGGCAGATGCCGTTGATGTCATTGTCGCGGTCGGTCATGGCGCGGGCGGCCTCGCCGATGAATTCCCAGGTCGGCGCGTCAGGCATGGTCAGGCCGGCTTCATCCATCAGGTCCTTGCGGTACATGATGAAGGAGCTTTCACCATAGAAGGGCGCGGCATAGAGCTTGCCCTCGTAGGAAAGACCATCGCGGATGGGCGGGAGCAGGTCATCTACGTCGTAAGCGCTGTCGGCACCGAGCCCGTCGAGCGGCGACAGCCAGCCCTGCCTGGCCCAGATCGGCGCTTCATAGGTCCCGATGGTCATCACGTCATACTGTCCACCATTGGTGGCGATGTCGGTGGTGACGTTCTGGCGCAGGGTGTTTTCCTCGAGCACGACCCAGTTCAGCTCAATGCCGGTCTCTTCGGTGAAGGCCGAAGACAGGCCTTGCATGCGGATCATGTCGCCATTGTTCACGGTGGCAATGGTGAGCGTCTGCGCCGAGGCAGATGCGGCCAGCGCGACGCTGAACGCGCCCACGAGAATGGGTGTCAGTTTCATTGGTATTCCTCCCAGTAATCGAAACGGGCATTTGTCCCGTGTGTGGGCAAATACTCAACATTTATGTGGCAGAGTCAAGGGTGCCATGCGCAAGGCGCGTGGCGGCCGGATCACGCCATAGGGAGAAAAACGCCTATATCGCTGAGGTCGCAGGCGGTTAAAGCAGTTTCAACAGGCCTTCGGCGGTGCGCTCATCGGTTATCAATCCGTTAACCAGGCGGCGATTGAGCACGGCTTTGATGCCGGGCAATTTTCTGTTGCCCATGGCGATTGCTACAACCAGCGCGTGTTCCCGCGAGGGAATGGTGGCCGAGGCAACGCGGTCATTGGTCAGGCCCTCGATCAGCTTGCCGTCGGCATCAAAGCTCCAGCCGCAGATCTCGCCGATGGCGCCGGCCTTCTGCAGTTCCTTGAGCTCAGCATCGGTGATGAAACCATCGACATGGAGCGGGGCATCGGGGCCGATGTCGCCAATGCCGACAAAGGTCACGTCGGCCTGGGCCGCCAGCGCCAGGGTTCGGCGAATCATGGGCTGGGCATGCAGCAGTTCGCGCTCGCGGGCCGAGGAGGCAATCACCGGCAGGGGCATGGGGAAGCTGCGCGCCTTGACGGTATCGGCCATGTTGAAGATGACGTTGTAATAGGCGGCCGAGCCATCGGGGGCGATATTGCCGGTCAAGGACACCACCTTGTGGTGCGGGCACTCCATCGGGGTGAGCTGTTCAACGGCGGCCTTGAGCGTGCGACCGGTGCCGATGGCCATGACAATGGGGTCGGGGCGCTTGAGCCAGCGTTCGATCTCGGTGGCGGTGGCTTCGGCCACGCCGATGGTGGTGGAATCGCTGGAGGGGTCGGAGGGGACCACTTCGACCAGATCGAGCGCGAAGCGCGATTTGAGGCGGCTGGCCAAATCCATGCACCGCCCAATCGGGTGGTCGAGGCGCACCTTGATCAGGCCCTCGCTGACCGAGAGCGAGACCAGGCGCTGGGCCGACTGGCGCGAGATGCCCAGCTTGCTGGCGATCTCCTCCTGGGTATTGCCGGCCACATAATACAGCCAGCCGGCGCGTGCTGCGTCGTCCAAGCGGTTGCTGGAACTATCCATTCGTTGCGCCATCAATCATCCTGCTGGTTGCGCGCAAATTATTCGGCGATGCGGCGGGCGGCTGCAAGGCGTTTATGAATGTTCGACCGGCTGGTGGGCCAATTGGCTTAACGCGACGCGGATATCGCGCTCGGTATCCTTGATGTGCAGACGCATGGCTTCGGCAGCGGCCCGGCCATTGCCGGCCTTGATGCAATCAAGGATGCGCTGGTGCGCCTCAATGGTGTCGTGCCGGGTGTGACCGCGCTTTTCGTGGCCGCGGCGACTGATGAAGAAGCCCTCTCGCAGCGGCTGGGCCATGGCCTCGAACAGGAAGCCGAGAATGCGGTTGCCGCTGGCCAGGGCCACAGCTTCGTGAAAGCCCACATCATGGGTGTGGAAGCTCAGTTCCTGATCGTCTGACATGGGCTGGCCCGGTGCGCCGGCCGTGTCGCGCATGCCCTGCAGTTCACTTTCGATGGCGGCGATGCCGGCCCGGTTGGCCCGCTTGGCGGCCAGGGTTGCCGACTGCACCTCGAGCGAGAGGCGGATTTCGACCAGATCGAAGAGGCCCTTGGGATCATAGCGAATGATCGAGGTCAGGAAATCGGCGAAGGCGGCGCCGTCCGGCTCCCGCACCACAGCCTTGCGGCCGCGCGCGATCTCGAGCAGGCCGCGCCCCTCGAGCAGCTTGACCGCCTCGCGAATGGTCAGGCGACTGACCGCGTAGCGCGTGGCCAGCGCCGCCTCGCTGGGCAGGCTGCTGCCGGGCGTCAACTCACCCAGAATCATCTGCGCCAGATGTTCGGCGACCGCCCCGGCAGCGGTTGGTTGATCGGCGCGTGCAGGGGCAGACTTGCCCATATCTCCTCCAAGATATCTGATACCTTCACCTCAAGCAGTAGAGTCATACGCGCAATTTAGCCAGAGTCTTCCGCAGAAATTTGCCAATTGTGACAATTCCGGTGAGCCGAAAATGCCGCGTATCAGGCGCTGTCATTAATATTCGAGAATCGAAAAAAATGGTGAGAGGCGGCGATCCTGCTTTACAAGGCTTGTCTGATCATTCTAGTTTCCGCCGCGTGGGCTTGGGAGAGCCCTGACGGTTGTTGCCGTCGTGCAGGAGGAATTCCATGCGGTATCGACAGATCGTGCGCCTCCGAGTGTTTACTCGGTCGTTTCTGCTGTCTGCCCGGGATCGAATTCATTGGTAATGCCGGTTCCGACCGGACACGTGCATAGCCTCAAGGCCTCTCCCCTGACGACCATCCAAAGCTTCTGAACTCGAATTACAAAAAAGGGAGTCGAGACGTGAAGATTATCAAGACGCTTGCCACCGTATTGGCCGTCGGCGCCATGGCGCTGACCGCATCGACTGCGGTCTTTGCCCAGGACAAGGGAGCGATCGGCATTGCCATGCCAACGCAGTCCTCGCTGCGCTGGATCTCTGACGGCAATGAGCTCAAGGCTGCACTCGAAGCCAAGGGCTATTCGGTCGATCTGCAGTACGCAGAAGACGATATTCCCAACCAGTTGGCCCAGATCGAGAACATGGTCACCAAGGGCGTCAAGGCCCTCGTGATCGCTTCGATCGATGGCACCACGCTCAGCTCCGTGCTGCAGCAGGCCGCCGATGGCGGGATCAAGGTCATTGCCTATGACCGCCTGATCCGCGACAGCGGCAATGTCGATTTCTACACCACCTTCGACAATTTTGAAGTGGGCGTGCTGCAGGCCAGCTCGATCCTCAAGGGTCTCGGCTACCCCGAGAAGACAGGCCCATGGAATGTTGAACTGTTTGGTGGTTCGCCAGACGACAACAATGCCTTCTTCTTCTATGACGGCGCCATGAGCGTGTTCCAGCCGCTGATCGATGACGGCACCCTGGTGGTAAAGTCGGGTCAGATGGGCATGGAAACCGTTGGTACCCTGCGTTGGGATGGTGCTGTTGCCCAGGCCCGTATGGACAATCTGCTGTCGGCCCACTACTCGGACGGCTCGCGCGTTGATGCCGTGCTGTCGCCCTATGACGGCCTGAGCCGCGGTATCATCTCGTCGCTGCGCGGCGTTGGTTATGGCGCTGCCGATCAGCCATGGCCGATCATTTCGGGTCAGGACGCCGAACTGCCGTCGGTCAAGGCGATCATCGCCGGCGAGCAGTATTCGACGGTGTTCAAGGACACCCGCGAACTGGCCAATATCACGGCTGAACTGGTTGACACCGTGATCTCGGGCGGCGCACCAGCTGGCCTTGACACCACCACCTATGACAATGGCGTCAAGGTTGTGCCGTCAATCCTGCTGACTCCCTATGAAGTGGACGCGAGCAACTACGAAGCCCGCGTCATCGACAGCGGCTACATCAAGGCCGAAGAACTCCAGTAAGCCTGGCTGCTGGAACATCGGGGCTCCGCGGTAACGCGGGGCCCTTTCCCGTGAACGGGCCGGGGCGCTATAATGGGACGCGCCTGGGCGTACGAGAAAGCTGCCAATGACCAAGACCATTCTGGAGATGCGCGGCATCACCAAGACTTTCCCCGGCGTCAAGGCGCTGTCGGACGTCAATCTGGACGTAAGGGAAGCCGAAATCCACGCCATTGTCGGTGAGAACGGGGCCGGAAAATCTACCCTGATGAAGGTGCTCAGCGGCGTCTATCCGGTCGGCAGCTATGACGGCAAGATCATCTTTCAGGGCGAAGAACAGCACTTCAAAACCATTGCCGATAGCGAAGCCAAGGGCATCGTCATCATCCATCAGGAGCTGGCGCTGGTGCCGCTGCTGTCGATTGCCGAGAACATCTTTCTGGGCAATGAGCAGGCCCGGGCCGGGATCATCGACTGGGACGCAACGCGCGATGGCGCGCGCAAACTGCTCAGCATGGTGGGCTTGAGTGAAAACCCCGACACGCTGGTGACCAATATCGGAGTGGGCAAGCAGCAATTGGTGGAAATCGCCAAGGCGCTGTCCAAAGAGGTCAAATTGCTGATTCTGGATGAGCCCACTGCCAGCCTGTCGGAAAAGGACAGTGCGGCGTTGCTCGAACTGCTGACCGAGTTCCGAAAGCAGGGCATTACCTCGATCCTGATCAGTCACAAGCTGAACGAGGTCAGCAAGGTGGCCGACCGCATCACGGTGATCCGCGACGGGCGCACCATCGAAACCATGAACAAGGATCAGATTTCAGAGGACCGGATCATCACCTCGATGGTGGGACGTTCGCTGGAAGATCGCTACCCCGCCCGCACGCCGCAGATCGGCGAGACGGTGTTCGAGGTAAAGAACTGGACAGTCTATCATTCCCAGCATCGCGACCGGAAGGTGATCAGCAATATCGACCTGCACGTTCGCCAGGGTGAGGTGGTCGGTATTGCCGGACTGATGGGTTCGGGACGCACCGAGTTCGCCATGAGTGTGTTCGGCCGCTCCTATGGCCAGCGCATCAGCGGCGAGGTGTTGCTGCACGGCAAAAAGGTTGACGTGTCGACGGTCGAAAAAGCCGTAGCGCGCGGCATTGCCTACGCCACCGAAGATCGCAAGACCTATGGCCTGAACCTGATCGATCACATCAAGCACAACACCACCATTGCCAACCTCAAGGGTATTGCGCGGATCGGGGTGATCGATGATCTGCACGAAATGGACGTTGCCAATGAATACCGCACCAAGACCAATATCCGTTCGTCGAGCGTCTATCAGGTGACGGGCAATCTGAGTGGCGGCAACCAGCAGAAGGTGGTGCTCAGCAAATGGCTGTTTGCCAATCCGGATGTGCTCATCCTGGATGAACCGACGCGCGGCATCGATGTGGGTGCCAAGTACGAAATCTATACCATCATCAAGAATCTGGCGGCGCAGGGCAAAGCAGTTCTGGTGATCTCTTCGGAGATGCCCGAACTGCTCGGCATTACCGACCGGCTGTATGTAATGAACGAGGGCCGGATCGTGGGCGAAATGCCGACGGTCGAGGCCAGCCAGGAAAAAATAATGCGTACGATTGTTCGTGCGGAAGGGAAGGCATCATGACCACTGAAACCGCACTGGCGGGCGCGACTGCAACCGGCGAGCAGCCCAAGATGCACCAGTTAACCGTCTGGGGGGCACTCAAGGCCAATATGCGCGATTACGGCCTGCTGGCGGCCCTGATCCTGATCATGCTGACTTTTCAGTATTTCACCGATGGCGTGCTGTTCAAGCCGGTCAATCTGACCAATATCATCCTGCAGAACAGCTATATCATCGTGATGGCGCTGGGTATGTTGCTGGTCATCGTGGCTGGCCATATCGACCTGTCGGTCGGCTCGGTATCGGGCTTTGTCGGCGCGCTTGCCGCCATGCTGATGGTGGGCTGGAATTTCCCGCCGGAACTGGCGTTTCTGGCCAATCCGTTCGTGGCCGGTGCCATTTGTATTGTAGCCGGGGCCGCCATCGGTGCTGCCCAGGGCTATCTGATCGCCTATTACCAGATCCCGGCCTTCATCGTGACACTGGCCGGCATGCTGATCTTCAAGGGGCTGTCGCTGGCCATTCTGGCCGGCAAGTCGGTGGGTCCGTTCCCGGCCGAATTCCAGCTGCTGTCGGCCGGTTTCATTCCCGATCTGATCGGGCCGTGGACGCTGATCGAGAAGGCCGAGGGCGTGCAGCCGCTGGTCCTGCACAGTACGACGCTGGCACTGGGCATTGTCGGGGTTGTCATCATGGTCGTGATGTCCGTGCTGGGTCGGCGTCGTCGCATGGCACGCGGCTATGAGACAGAGCCCTTCGCGCTGTTCATCGCCAAAAACCTGATCATTGCCGGTCTGGTGCTGTTTTTCAGTTATATGCTGGCCTCCTATCGTGGCCTGCCCAATGTGCTGGTGGTCATGGCGGTGCTGATCGCGGTGTTCGTGTTTGTCACCAAGCGGATGACCTTTGGCCGGCGCATCTATGCGCTGGGCGGTAATCTCAAGGCGGCTTCGCTGTCGGGGATCAAGACCGAACGGATGACGTTCTATGTGTTCGCCATCATGGGCGCGCTGGCGGCGCTGGCCGGCATGATCTACGCGGCCCGCCTGAACTCGGCGACGCCGAAAGCCGGGCAGGGGCTCGAACTCGACGTGATCGCGGCGGTGTTCATCGGCGGCGCCTCGGCGCTGGGTGGCGTCGGTGCGGTGGCCGGTGCGGTGATCGGCGCCTTTATTATGGGCGTGATGAACAATGGCATGTCGATCATGGGCGTCAACATCGATTGGCAGCAGATGATCAAAGGCGTGGTGCTGCTGGCAGCGGTGTTCTTTGATCTCTACAACAAGAAGCGCGCAGGCTAGGTTTTAGCCGTGTGCAACGAACAAGACCGTCGGGGTTGCCCGGCGGTCTTTTGTTTGGAGACGCCATAGTGAGGGCAACCCACCGGTCGGGGACCTCCCGCGCGTGGTTCGCGCATTGGCCAACACCGGCCAACTGCGCCCAGATCTCGCACTGATGCCCGATTCCGGGCAATGGCATAGTGTCGGCATGGCGGGCAAGACTGCCAACCGGCATGGGTGGCGATGAGAATGCAACGTATCCCGCCTGGGGGCGTTGAGAAAATAGAGCACTCACAAGAGCTCTTCGCGGCCTCCCGCGGCGTAGACGCGGTCGAGGCAGATTTCGGGACATATTCCCTGGGTTTCTCCAGGCGCCGCGCTCAAGGCGGTGCCGGTAGATAAAATAGAAAGAGCAGACCTCATGGCTACTACAGCAAATATAGCCGGCAGGCGTTTCAACAAGCGCATTGCAGTCCAGCTTTTGACCGGTTGCGTGCTCGCTACGGCGGCGCTGGCACCGACAGGTATGGCATTTGCCCAGGTTACTCCCGTGGAGATCAAGACCGGTGCAAGTGAGATGTTTGCTGGCCGGGTGCTGACGGCGGGCCTCGACAATCCCTGGGCAATGCGCTGGGGGCCGGATAACCAGATCTGGGTGACCGAACGGACCGGCGGCGATGTGACCCGGGTCGATCCGGTGACCGGCGTGCAGCAAGTGGTGCTGACAATCGATGATGTCTATACCGGGCCGCAGCACGAGGGTCTGCTCGGACTAGCTCTGCATCCTGAGCTGGGCCAGGGCACGGGCAATGACTATGTTTATGTCGGCTATACGGTCAACAATGGCACGGCGGAAGCGCCTGAGCCATCGGCGCAGATCGTGCGCTTCAGCTGGGACGACCAGATCCAGCAGCTTGGCGAGCCGATGATCCTGATCGAGGGCCTGCCTGCCGGCAATGACCACAATGCCGGCCGTGTGGTGTTCGGGCCGGATGGCAAGCTGTATTATTCGATCGGTGAACAGGGCCACAATTTCGGGCCCAATCTGCGCAAGCCAAACCTTGCACAGAAGCTGCCGACGGCAGCAGAGGTTGCCGACAAGGACTGGCATACCTACTCGGGCAAGATCCTGCGATTGAACCTGGATGGTTCGATTCCCGAGGACAATCCCGAGATCGACGGCGTCAGGAGCCATCTCTACAGCTATGGTCACCGCAATCCGCAGGGGCTGGATTTCGGGCCTGACGGGACGCTGTATAGCACCGAGCACGGACCGGCCAGCGGCGACGAGCTCAATATCATCCAGCCGGGCGGCAATTATGGCTGGCCCGATGTGTCGGGCTTTATCGACGACAAGGCCTATAGCTATATCAACTGGAGCGAGGCACCCGAAAGCGTCGATCGCAATACCGATCCGCTGCCCGACTCCGTTCCGCAGTTCAAGGAGAGCGCGTTCACCGGCGATATGGTTGACCCGCTCGCGGCCTATTGGGTGGTCGAGGACGATTATCCCATCGGCGACATCTGCGGCTATATCTGCGACCCGACAATGGCCCCGTCATCGGCGCTGTATTACGCGGCGGGTGACGACGGCATTGCCGAATGGGACAATTCGGTGCTGATCCCGACCCTCAAGCACGGTACGCTGTATGTGCAACATCTGAGCGCGGACGGTCAGGCGGCCGAAGGCGAGCCGGAGGCTTGGCTGAGTACGCAGAACCGCTATCGCGATGTGCTGGTTTCGCCTGATGGCAAGACCGTGTTCATCGCCACCGACGCGTTCGGTTCGGCGGCGCAGAAATTTGGCGACGGGCTTAACACCTCCGTGCTGCATAATCCCGGGGCAATCCTGCGGTTTGCCTATGGCGAAGAAGGCGGTGCGCTCGGCGTGGTGTCGGGCAATGACTTTGAGGCCGCGCCAGCGGCGTCGGGCACTACCGGCGTGCAGGAATGGGAAGATCCCAATACCGGTAAGACGCCAGCCGGTGACGATGCCAAAGACGACGATGCCGAAGATGAAGCCGCAATGGTCACCGAGGATTCCGACGTCGTAGCGGTTTCGGCTCTGGGCCGGCCGCAATATATCGTGAGCTGTGCAACCTGTCATGGCGGACGCGGTGAAGGTGCTTCGGCCCTGGCGTTGGCGGGTAACCAGAAGCTGGCTGATGCTAAAGTCGTTGCGAGCACCATCGTGCATGGCTTTGGCTATATGCCCAGCTTTGGCAAGATGCTCAGTGACGCGGAGATCGCCCAGATCGGCACGTTTATCCGCAATAGCTGGGACAATGATTTCGGCGTGCTGACGGAAGAGACCGTGTCCGACGCCCGCTAGATAGGCAATACTGGCTGCCTGAGCAGCTTTTAAACAAAAGAGGCGGGGATCATCTCCGCCTTTTTCTATGGCCAGTACCTGTCGGTGGGAGGATGGCGATCAGGTTTCTACCTCGGCATCGGTCCGGCTGCCCCATTCGGTCCAGGAGCCGTCATAGACCGCCACGGATTTGGCGCCGGCGCGTTCGGCGGCGAGGGCCAATGTGGCGGCGGTGATACCCGAGCCACAGGTGGTGATCAGGGGCTGGTCGAGCGCGATGCCGCGTTCGGCGAACAGGACGGCCAATTGCTCGGGGGATTTCAGCTGTCCGGCTTCCGTGAGCAGGTTGACCGGCAGGTTGGTGGAGCCGGGGATATGGCCGGCACGCAGGCCCTTGCGCGGCTCGGGCGCTTCAGCGTGGAAGCGCTGGGCGGGACGGGCATCGGTGATCTGGCTGGTGCCATCCTGGCTGCGGGCGCGCACGGTGTCGAAATCGGCAACGCGGCTGGCGTCGAAGGCGGCGTTGAAGACCTGCTTGGGCCGGGCGACCAGGCCGGTTTCGGTGGGGCGCTTTTCGGCGCGCCATTGCGGGCCGCCGCCCGAAAGAATACGGACGTCCTTGGCGCCCATGGTCTTGAATGTCCACCAGACGCGCGGCGCCGAGAACAGGCCGATCTCGTCATAGATGACGACGGTCATGGTGTCGGCAATGCCCAGGGCGCCGACCATATGGGCAAAGGCGGCGGGCGAGGGCAGCATGTGGGGCAGGGCGCTATCGGTATCGGCGACGCCATCGATATCGAAGAATACCGCCCCGGGGATATGGCCGGCCAGATAGTCGGCCTGGGCATTGCGGGCGGCATTGGGCATGTGCCAACTGCCGTCCAGCACCACCACATCGGGGTCCCTCAAATGGGCGGCCAGCCACTCGGTGGTAACGAACGGATCATTCACGGCTCAATACCTCTGGTTGCGACAGGAAGATGGCCCCGTCGCGTGTAGAGGTCAAATGCCTAATTGGCGAGGACCAACAGGTCCTTGCTGGCCAGGCTGACGGTTATGCTCTCGCCGCGCCTGGGCGGGGTGGAACGCTGATCGTTGAAAGTATCCAGACTGATCACGTTCTTGCCCAGCGCAACGCGGACGCGGATGACCGAGCCGAGGAAGGTGACGTCGGCGACGGTGCCTGTCAGCGTTACATCATTGCCTTCGCGCGCGCCAATGGTGAGCACTTCGGGCCGGACTGTCAGCACACTGGCGGCATTGAGCCCCGCATCTGCGGGTAGATCGGGCAGGGTGAGGGGCTGGCCATCAATGGTCACAATCCTGTTGGCAGGATCGGTAATGACGACATCGAGATTATTCAGCTGTCCAACGAAGGTGGCGACGAAGCGGGTGGCCGGTTTGTTGTAGATGTCGTGTGGCGCGCCGAGCTGTTCGATACGACCCGCATTCATCACCACGACGCGGTCGGAGATCGACAGCGCTTCCTCCTGATCGTGGGTGACGAAGACGGTGGTGATGCCCAAATCGAGTTGGATGGCGCGGATCTCTTCGCGCAGCGAGACGCGTATCTTGGCGTCAAGTGCCGAGAGCGGCTCATCGAGCAGCAGCATGCGGGGCCGAGGGGCGATGGCGCGCGCCAGGGCCACGCGCTGCTGCTGGCCGCCGCTCATCTCGTAGGGGTACCGCTGTTCGTAGCCGGGCAGGCCGATCAGCTTGAGCATTTCGGCGACGCGGGCGCGACGCTCCTCGCGCGGCACGCCGGCGATCTTGAGGCCGAAGCCGATATTGTCGCCGACATTGAGATTGGGAAACAGGGCATAGGCCTGAAACACCATGCCGAGCTGGCGCTGATTGGGCTTGAGGGTGGTGATGTCCTGCCCGTCAATGGTGATGGTGCCGGCACTGGGTGTTTCAAAGCCCGCGATCATGCGCAGGATGGTGGTCTTGCCGCAGCCAGAGGGGCCGAGCAGGGAGATGAACTCGCCCCGGGCAAAGGCGAAATCGACGGCCTTCACCACGGTATTGCTGCCGTAGGTCTTGGTGAGGCCGGAAACGGAGAGAAAATCGGCTGTCATAGTCAATCGGTCCTGGCGGAAGTGCGGGGAGCGAAGCGGCCGAGCACGTTGATCATGCCCATGGCACCCCAGGTGATGATGAAGGAAATGATGGCCAGCGCCGCCGGCTCATAGGCACGGTTGGCGCCGATATTCTGCAGATAGGGACCGAAGGCCGGGCGGTTGAGCAGGCTGGCAATAGTGAATTCGCCGATGACGATGGCGAAGGTCAAAAAGGCGCCCGAGAGCACCGCCACCAGTATATTGGGCAGGATGATCTGGCTGATGATCTGGATGGTGTTGGCGCCGGCGATCTGGGCGGCCTCGGTCAGGGTCTGCACATCAATGGTGCGCATGCCGGTATCGACGGCACGATAGGTATAAGGCAGGGCCAGGGTGACATAGGCGAAGGTGAGCAGGATATCGGTGCCCAGCGCACTGCCGGTGAAGGGAATGATAGAGCTCGAATTGTAGAGCCGGATATAGCCATAGACCAGGATGATGGCCGGGATAATCAGCGGCAACAGGGTGAAAAATTCCATGAAGGGGCGCAGCCAGGGCAGGCGCAGCCGCACGAAATAGACAGCCGGCACAACAATGACGATACCCACCAGAATGGAGAAAATGCCGATCAGCACCGAATAGCCGAACGTGGCCTGGAAATTGGGGTCGGAGAACACTGACGCATAGCTGTCAAAGCTGTAATAGCCGCGCCGCATGCGCAGCGAAAACTCGAAGGTGGCAACCAGCGGGACGATGAAATAGGACGCGCCGAGGAGAAAGACCACCCAGGCCCAGAAGCGGTTCTGTTTCATTTCATCCACCTTTCGGCGCGCTGGGAAATGACCAGATAGATGATATTGGCAAAGGCGGTGATGACCACCATGCCCAAGGCCAGTGCGGCGCCGAGGCCGGGATTCTGCAGGGCGTCGCCGCGAATCTGCGCATAGAGCAGGATGGGCACGATGTTGAGCGAGGAGCCGGTCAGGCCATAGGCAGTGGCGATGGCGCCAAAGGCATTGGCAAACAGCAGCGAGACGGTGCCAAGAAAGCTGGGCCACAAAATGGGCAGGCCGATATAGCGCCAGAACTGCCAGGGTTGGGCGCCGAGGCTGGCAGCGGCCTCACTCCATTCCTTTTTCAGCCCATCAATGGCGGGGGCGATGATCAGGATCATCAGCGGGATCTGGAAATAGAGATAGGTGATGGTCAGGCCCCAGAAGCTGAGCAGGTTGAAGCCGGCGCGATAGAGATCGAGACCGAAGACCGTCTTGGCGATAATGGTGACCAGGCCGAGCCGGCCCAGGGTGGCGATGAAGGCAAAGGCCAGCGGCACGCCGGCGAAATTACTGGCGACGCCGGAAAAGGTCATGATCGCCGAGCGCAGCGGGGCGGGCAGGCGGCCGCGAATAATGGCCAGGGCAATGGCCAGACCGGCCAGCGCGCCAATAATCGAGGAGGCGCCGGCAATGCGGATGGAAATCCAGTAGGCGGCCATGATCTGGTCGGTGAACAGGCCGAGGATATTGTCAAAGGTCAGCTCGCCATCGCGACCGACAAAGGCGCCGCCCAGCAGGTAAAGCGTGGGCAGGACGAGGAACATGAGGCCGAAAATGATGAAGGGGGCGACACCCAGAAATTCCCAGGAGAAGCGGCGGCGGGATGAGGTTGTTGTTGACATCAGACGTATCGAGCTTGTGGCCCACCCCTACTGTCCTCCCCTGGATGGGGAAGGGGGCGGGGTGATGGCTGGCACCATCCCCGCCCGATTGCATTGTTACTCGACGTTGGCGCCGACAGCTGAATCCCACTGACCGGTGATCACTTCCTTGGCAGCGTTCTGCTGCTCGATGGTGGGAAACACGGCCTTTTCATAGGCGGCAGCGGGGGGCAGGGCGTCGAGCATGGCCTGCGGGATGGCGCCCTTGGCGGCCAGATCGTTGAAGCGGATCGGGTGGCAATAGCCAGCCAACCAGCCGAGCTGACCTTCGTCGGAATAGAGGTATTCCATCCACAACTTGGCCGCGTTGGGGTGCGGTGCATAGGCCGAAATGGCCTGGACGTAGACGCCGGCAACAACGCCGGTGGCGGGGACAACGATCTCGGCGGCAGGATTGCCTTCAAAGCTGTCGCGCCAGGCGAGCAGGTTGTAGTCCCAGGCGATGACGATCGGGGTGGTGCCCTGGGCCAGCGACGCGGCCTTGCCGATGACGGGGACGAAATTTCCCTTGGCATTGAGATCGGCAAACAGCTTCAGACCGGCTTCAGCAGCCCCAGTGGCATCAGCGCCGGTGGACAGACCAGCGGCGTAAACCGACTGGATGGCCTGGGCAGAAGCACGTGGATCGCCAGCGAGGGCGACGGCGTTGGCGTATTCGTCATTGGCCAGGTCGGCCCAATCGGCTGGCACGGTGTCGAGGATGTCGGTGTTCACCAGCATGGCCATGACGCCATAATAATCGCCATACCAATAGCCCTCAGCATCCTTGGCATCGTAGGGGATCGAGTCCCAGGTCGAGACCTTGTAGGGCTGGATCAGGCCATCGGCCTTGGCAGAGGGGCCAAAAGACAGGCCGACGTCGATCACGTCAGGTGCCTGTGGGCCCATATTGCCCTGATTGGCCTTGATGGCTTCGATCTCATCAGCCGAGCCCGCATCGGGGTTCAGTTCGTTGACGGTGATGCCGGGATATTTTGCCTTGAAGCCGGCAATCACGTCGCCATAGGCGCACCAATTGTGCGGCAGGGCGATGGTGGTGAGCTCGCCTTCGGCCTTGGCCGCAGCATAGAGCGCGTCGAGATCGACCTGAGCAAAGGCGGGGGTGGAAACGGCGAGAACGGCAAGCATCGACACGGATGCACCGAGCGACTTCTTGATAGACATGTTCAGTCTCCCTGTAAATTCGTCAACGCTCTTTGGTGAGCGCTGCGGCGGACCGGGAGGGGAGTAGTGAGACGGGATGACAATGCGATGACGGCGAGACTGGCTGAGAAGGTGCATCCGAACGACGCGCCTACGGGCGCAATCTAACGGAAGTCGCATTGCCGCCTACCCATGCCTGCCTCCCCAGCTGCAATTGTGACACTGCGCCTTTGTGACAGTTTCGTCCAGATGGTCAAAAATCGGGGTTCCGGCGCTGTGGATTGGTGGAACTGACGGCCTCGGGGTGGGCCGAACGATAGGATGGGCAGCCAAATGCGCATGGTGCAAGTTTAGAATTGTTCTAAGCTATTGATTTACAATTGATTTTATAAGCTGACTTTGATAATCCGCTTTTAACTTCAAACTCAGGAGGATCAGCCATGATCTCGACCGGTGTTCGCACCCTGCGCAGCCTTGCCGTCGCCCTTACCCTGTCGGTGGCGCCCGTCGCAGCTTATGCTGCCGCGCCCACCGAGGCCGAGGTGCTGGCCAATTACGCCGATCTGGCACTGGCGGGCTATGAAGATGCGTTGAGCACGGCCAAGGCGCTGGACGCAGCGATTGATGCGCTGATCGCGGGACCAAGCGACGCCACGCTGAATGCCGCCAAGGATGCCTGGAAGGCCGCGCGGGTGCCCTATCAGCAGACCGAGGCGTTCCGCTTCGGCAACCCGATTGTCGATGAATGGGAAGGGCGGGTGAATGCCTGGCCGCTCGATGAGGGCCTGATCGACTATGTCGATGCCAGCTATGGCACAGAGAGCGACAGCAATGCCCTGTATGTTGCCAATGTCATCGCCAATTCCAGGCTTTCCATCGATGGCAACGAGCTTGATGCCACCGAGATTACGCCAGCGCTGCTTCAGGAGCATCTTCAGGAAGCGGCCGGTGTCGAGTCCAATGTGGCGACGGGCTACCACGCTATCGAGTTCCTGTTGTGGGGTCAGGATCTGAACGGCACCAATGCCGGCGCCGGTGCGCGCGCGTTCACCGATTACTCGACCGCCGCGCACGCGGATCGCCGCGCAGCCTATCTCAAGGCGGCGTCGACCCTGTTGGTGTCGGACCTTGAAGAAATGGTGGCTAACTGGACGGCAGACGGCGCTGCCCGGGCGGCGCTGCCCGAGCTGGGTATTTCGGCGATCCTGACCGGCATGGGCTCACTGAGTTTTGGCGAAGTGGCCGGCGAGCGCATGAAGCTGGGCCTACTGCTGCATGACCCGGAAGAAGAGCATGACTGCTTCTCGGACAATACCCACATGTCGCATTTCTACGATGCGGTGGGCGTCCAGAATGTCTATCTGGGAAAGTACACCCGGGTTGACGGCTCGGTAGTCGAGGGGCCCGCGCTGGCTGAGGTGATTGCCGACAAGGATGCGGGGCTGGACGGCGAAATCCAGGCGCTACTGGCCGATACCATTGCCAAAATGCAGGTCATGGCAGACCGGGCGGAAGCCGGCGAAGCCTATGACCAGCAGATCGGCGAAGGCAATGTTGAAGGCAATAGTGTGGTGCAGGCCGCCATTGACGGGCTGATCGCGCAGACGCGCGGTATCGAGCGCGCAGTGGCACTGCTGGAGCTGGGCGATGCGGTGACTATCGAGGATAGTGACTCGCTGTCGAACCCGGATGCGGTGTTTCAGTAAGGGTGCTGGTGGGTGGGAGAGTTACCCCACCCTTGGTCCCTCCCCATAGGTGGAGGGAGACGATGAACACTGAAATCAAACCCAGCGCATCCCTCCCCCGAATGGGAGGGACTGAGGGTGGGTGATGGGAACCACTGCAGCCCCGTTGATTGGGGCTATGCTGCGGTGCGCCAAAGCCGGAAACAGGCAGAGCCATGAAAACTCGTCTCACCATTGCTCTTGTCGCCGTGCTATTCGGCGGCCTGACCCTTGCCCAGGACGGTGCGGTGCGCAGCGATCTGACGCCGGACGATCTGGCGCGGGTGCAGCGGGTAACGGCACCGACGCGCGATTTCAGCAAGGCAGAGAATTTCGAGGCCAAGCCGGCGGGCAAGGGCACGACGCGCTTTGCGGCCAATGCCGATTCCTTCAGCCATTTTCTCGACAATCTCAGCTTTGAGCAGGAAGAGCAGTTCAAGCTGGGCAATGCGTTGTTCCGCAAGATCTGGGTGAGTTCGCCCAGTTCCACCCAGGCGTCGGACGGGTTGGGGCCGCTGTTCAATGCGCGGGGCTGCCAGAGCTGCCACCTCAAGGACGGGCGCGGGCACCCGCCATTCGAAGGACAGGCGGAGAATGTCTCGATGTTCCTGCGGCTATCGGTGCCGCCGGGCGGGGACGACAGGCGGGTCGCGGTGGATGGAATTTTCGCCGATGAGGTAGGTGACCCCACCTATGGTACCCAGTTGCAGGATTTTGCCGTGCCGGGCCTGGAGGCCGAGGGCCGCATGGTGATCGATTATAGTGATCTGCCAGTGACGCTGGGCGACGGGACGGTTGTGACCCTGCGTGCGCCGCACTACACGGTGACGGACCTCAATTACGGGCCTCTGGCCGACGATGTGATGTTGTCGCCCCGCATCGCCAATCCGATGATCGGGCTGGGGCTGGTCGAGCAGGTGCCGGTCGCCGATATCCTGGCCCATGCCGATCCCGAGGATGCCGATGGCGACGGGATTTCGGGCCGGGCGAACTGGACGATCGATCCGGCCAGCCAATCGGTGCAACTCGGGCGATTTGGCTGGAAGGCCGGCCAGGCAAGCATCGCCCGCCAGTCGGCATCGGCCTTTGCTGGCGATATCGGGATAGGTTCGCCGCTGGTGAACAAGCCCTATGGTGATTGCACGGCAAAACAGGTGGAATGCCTGGCCATGCCGACCGGGGAGCAGGCGCGGCTGGGGCCTAGCGAAGCGCCCGATCCGGTGATGGAGCTCGTGACATTCTATGCGCAGACGCTGGGTGTGCCGGAGCGGCGCGACGTGGACACGCCAGCGGTGCTGGCCGGCAAGCAGGCCTTCTACGCGACGGGCTGCGCCAACTGCCACACGCCCAAATTCGTCACCAGTCGGGACGCGGAAAACCCGGCGCTCCGGTTCCAGCTGATCTGGCCCTATAGTGACTTTTTGCTGCACGATATGGGTGAAGGTCTGGCCGACCACCGGCCGGAAGGGTTGGCGGATGGCTATGAGTGGCGCACGCCGCCGCTGTGGGGCATTGGCTTGACCGAAACGGTTTCCGGGCACAGTTTTTATCTGCATGACGGGCGGGCCCGCAATCTGACCGAAGCCATTTTGTGGCACGGCGGGGAAGCACAGGCGGCGCGCGATGCGTTCGCTGCGTTGTCACCAGATGTGCGAAATGATCTTCTTGGTTTTCTGGGGTCGCTGTAATGCGCGCATTGCTGACTATCGCGACGATGGTGCTCGGGGCTGGTGTGGCACAGGGACAAATGCCGGAGCAGGCTGCGTGGGCGCCGGTGACGCCGAAAGCGGTGTTGGCCGCAGCGGTGGCCGAAGTCATTCGCCCCAATGTATTGCAGCTCGATGAAGCCAGTGGCGGGCTGGACAGGGCTATGGAAGCGCTATGCGCCATGCCATCGGCGGACAATCTGGCTATTGCCGCGGACCAATTCGGACAGGTGGTGCGTGCCTATGGAGCGATCGCCTTCCTGCGGCTGGGCCCGCTGCTGGAAGATAACCGGGCGGACCGGCTGCTGTTCTGGCCGGACCGGCGCAGTATCGGGCTCAAACAGGTGCAGGCCATTCTGGCCACCGAGGACGCTTCGGCAACCGAACTGGCGAGCCTGCAAGGCAAGAGCGTCGCCGTGCAGGGGCTGGGAGCGTTGGAATTTGTGCTGTTTGGCACCGGGGCAGAGGCGCTGAGTGCAGAGGAGGGAGCGTTTCGCTGCCGCTATGGCCAGACGATTACCGCCAATATTGCGGCGATGGCAGGCGAATTAACCCACCATTGGTATCGGCCCGACGGGATTGCCAGCCATTTGCAGACGCCTCAGCCCGACTATTCTGACTATCGCACCGAGACCGAGGCGCTGGAGGCGCTGGTGGGGCTGGTGTCGCACGGGCTGGAGGCTCTGCGCGACAAGCATTTGCTGGCCTTCATGGCCCGTGACAATGCGGCAGCGCGGCCCAAGCTGGCAGTGTTCTGGCGCTCGGATCTGACCATGGCCTATGCGCGCGCCAATATCGAGGGCATGCGCAAACTGGTCGCCGCGTCGGGGGTGGCGCGCGCTGTGAGTGAAAAGCAACAGGGGCTGGAAAACACCATTGATTTCGAGTTCCGCAATGCGATCCGGGCACTGGATCTGATTGCCCTGCCGATAGCGGCCGCGGTGGCAGATGAAAAACAGGCGGCTGCGCTCAGCTATCTGGTGCTGGTGACGGGTTCGCTGCAGTCGATCATCGGCGAACAATTGTCGGCGGCGCTGGGGCTGAGCGTGGGATTTTCCGCACTGGATGGAGACTGAACATGTGGCAGCGGCGGGCCTTTTTGCAGGCAGCAGGAGCAGGTTTTGCCGCCAGCCTGCTGCCGCGTCAGGCACTGGCGCTGGACGCGAGTGAACTGGTGTTTGCCAGTGCCGTGCAGACGGCCAATGGCAGTTATGGCGCGGTATTGCTGGGGGAAGCAGGTGAGCTGATTGCCAGCATTGCGCTGCCTGATCGTGGCCACGATGTCACCATCAGTCGGGCAGCCGGGCGCGGGGTGGTGTTCGCGCGGCAGCCGGGCACGTTTGCCGTGGTGTTTGACCCGGCCGGCAATGCCGCGCCGGTAACGCTGACCAGCAGCGCCGGGCGCCACTTCTTCGGCCATGGCGTGTTCTCGCCGGATGGCAGGCTGCTTTACGCTACCGAAAGCGATTTCGAGGCAGCGCGGGGCGTGGTGGGGATTTACGACGCCACCGATGGCTATCGACGGATGGGTGAATTTCCCACCCATGGTACGGGACCGCATGAAATGCTGCTGATGCCGGACGGGGTAAGTCTGGTGGTGGCCAATGGCGGCATCGAGACACATCCCGACTATGGTCGGGCCGAGCTCAATATCGAAACCATGGACCCTTCGGTGGTGTTCATCGACCGGCGCGACGGCACGTTGTTGGGGCAGCTGCGACTTGCGGCCGGGCTGCATCAGCTGTCGATCCGACACATGGCGATCGATGCGCGCAGCCGGGTGTGGTTCGGGTGCCAGTACAAGGGCGCGCCGAGCGAGAGCCCGCAGCTGGTGGGGCACGCCAGCATGGATGGCGAAATCGCCCTGATCGAGCTGCCAGCCGAGACGTTGGTTGATCTGCGCAACTATGTGGGTTCGGTAGCAGCGTCGACTGATGGCGCAACGATTGCGATTTCTTCGCCGCAGGGCGATCTGCTGGTGGCGATTGACGCCGCGGCGGGCCGACCCAGGTTGGTGCAGACGCTGCGTAGCGGCTGCGGGCTGGCTGCGGACGGGGATGGCTTTGTTGCCAGCAGCGGATTGGGCGAGATGATTGGCCTGGCGGGGGCCAAGCGCACGCCGCAACGCTATGATTTTCAGTTCGACAACCATTTGCTGCGGGTTGGCTAAGGCCTAGCCCGGCGCCGGACCGGTGCTTTCGCGCAGCACCAGTTCGACTGGCCAGAGCTCATGGATATCGGCGACGGGTTTGCCGCCCAGGATCTGCAGGATCAGCTCGGCGATGCGCACGCCAGCCTGGCTGATCGAGGAGCGGGTGGTGGACATGGACGGATACATGTTGTCGGCGTTGAGATAGGGGAAGACGTCGTCATGGGCGATCATGGAGACATCCTTACCCAGCACCAGACCGGCCTGGCGAATGGCGCGGAAGACACCGAGCGCTGTCATCATTGAACCGGCGAGGAAGGCGGTGGGATGAGGATCGCGTTCGAGCAGGTCATGGGCCGTGCGGAAGGCGACTTCATCACTGAATACGCCGTTGCTGACCAGGGTCGCATCGTAGGGCACACCGCGCGCCTTGAGGGCGTCGCGGTAGCCGCGCTCGCGATGCACGGCAAAGGTGCGGTCCTTGATGCCATTGAGCAGGGCAATGCGGCGGTGGCCCAGATCGAGCAGATGGCCGGTGGCGCGCTCCATGGCGCCGGCATTGTCGATATCGAGCCAAGCATGAGGCGTGCCAATATCGGTGCGGCCATGCAGCACAAAGGGGATGTTCAGCTGCAACAAGAGCTTGGCCCGTTCATCGTGCTGGGTAGGGGAGTGCAGGATGACGGCGTCAACCTTCTGGCTGGCGGCGAGACGACGATAGGCGGCGACCTCGTCCTGATAGGTCTGGACGGTGGTGACGATGATGTCGATTTCCTCTTCGGCCAGCCGGCCGCCGACGCCGCTGAGGAACTCGCTGGTATGGGGACCAAATTCGGAGGAGCCGCGCAAGACCATGCCGATGGCTCCGGCACGACCGGTGGCGAGGCGCAGGGCGTTGGCATTGGGGCGATAGCCGAGACGGGCCGCAGTCTCGGTGACGCGCAGGCGTGTCGCCTCGTTGACTTCGGGATAGCCATTGAGTGCCCGGCTGACAGTGGTTTGCGATAGGCCGAGATGTTCGGCCAAATCCTTCAGTCTCATGGTTCTTACTGGTCCCAAAGGCCGACATGACCAATGCTGACGGCAGATCCTGACATGGTTGCGCCCCTGATCGCCCTGTCTTAGGGCAGATAGGCCGCCGTTGACAGCATTTCCTATGGGCTTCTCTGTGCCCATTCAAAGCGATTTGAATATTTGATGCAAGAGGGTGGGCTTCGTTGTGGTGACGGGGCACGGGGCTCAAGGGCGAGTCCGCTGCTACGGCAGACGCCCGCCGACCGGAGGCAGCAAGCCATTGATCAGATAAGAAAAACGTCCGAAAGCATGTACTCTCCAAGGTCTGCTCCGGTTCCGGCGCTTGACAGAAAACGAGTGCTCTGGTTGTTTCCTTGTTCAAAGCGCTTTGAGATTGCCGCGAAATGACGGATCACTCGGGCGTTGGCAAGAGACGGGCCGCTGATATCGACGCCAAGGCGTCGGGGCGGTAGACTAAAGTCTCAGACTCGACTTCATTGGGAGAGAATCTATGAAAATCAATATGATGGCGACGGCAATGCTGCTTGGTGTCTCGCTGGCCGCAACGAATGTGCAGGCAGCGGATCTGATATTCCCCAAGGGCGAAGGCGCCTTCAGCTGGAGCGCGCTGGAAGAGTTCGCTGCTGCGCATGGTGATCTGGCCGGTCAGACCGTAACGGTCTGGGGTCCGTGGCGCGAAGGCGGCGACCAGGAAATGTTCCTGACCGTCATTGCCTATTTTGAAGATGCCACTGGCGCGACGGTGAAGTACGCATCCTCGGAGAACTACGAGCAGCAGGCCCAGATTGATGCGGCCGCCGGTTCGCCCGCCAATGTCACCATCCTGCCGCAGCCGGGTCTGCTGGCCGACATGGCCTCGAAGGGCTATCTCGTGCCGCTGTCGGACGAGCTCAAGGCCCGCGTCGAATCCGAACATGCTGCCGGTTCCTCATTCGTGTCGCTGGGCACCTACAAGGACGCGGCTGGCGCTGACGAATTCTATGCCATTCCCTACAAGTCCGATCTGAAGTCGCTGGTGTGGTACTCGCCCGACAACTTCGCCGATGCCGGCTATGAAGTGCCGGAGAGCTATGAAGACCTCAAGGCCCTGACCGAGCAGATGGTAGCCGATGGCAAGACGCCCTGGTGCATCGGGCTGGGTTCAGGCGGCGCGACTGGCTGGCCGGCGACCGACTGGATCGAAGACATCATGCTGCGGATCAATACGCCCGAGGATTATGATGCCTGGGTCAGCAATGACCTCAAGTTCAACGATCCCAAGGTGATTGCCGCGCTGGAAGAATTCGGCTGGTTCGCCAAGACCGAAGCCAATGTTGCCGGTGGCGTGGCTGCTGTTGGCACCACCGATTTCCGCGAAAGTCCGCTGGGCCTGTTTGCGGTGCCACCGGCCTGCTACATGCACCATCAGGCGTCGTTCATCCCATCCTTCTTCCCGGAAGGTACTGATCTGGGTGTTGATGCCGACTTCTTCTACTTCCCGGCATCGACCGAGCGTGATCTGGGTAAGCCCGTTCTGGGTGCCGGCACCCTGGCCGTGGTGACCAAGGATTCGCCAGCGGCGCAGGCGTTCATCGACTTCTTGATGAATCCGCTCTCCAACGAAATCTGGATGGCGCAATCGGGCTTTCTGTCGACGCTCAAGGCGGCCAATGTCGAGACTTATGCCAATGACACGCTCAAGGGCGAAGGCGAAATCCTGCTCAATGCGACGACGTTCCGCTTTGATGGCTCGGATTTGATGCCAGGCGCCATCGGCGCCGGCAGCTTCTGGACCGGCATGGTGGACTTCGTCGGCGGCAAGTCGGCGCAAGAAGTTGGTGATGAAATCCAGGCCAGCTGGGACGCGATCAAGTAGTCTGGCTATACTAGCTGAATGCGGGGGTCGGCGTGTGCGCCGGCCCCACAAAAAAGACTATCGGGGACAGGGAGGGCCATAAGTGGGCGATGTACTGCAGCAGTTGTTTGGTGCCGCACTGGCTATTGGCGTGGCGCTGGCCGCCTGTGTCGCCTATTTCTGGGGTACCAATTGGCTCCTCGACCGGTTCTTGAATTCAGACAATGTGGACGGCGATGCCGAGACGCGGCGCGACAGACTGCGCGACAGCATAAGGCCCTGGTTGTTCCTGCTGCCGGCGCTGTTGTTCCTGTCGGTCTATCTCGTCTACCCGGTGTTCGAGACGCTGCGGCTCAGCCTGCTCGACAAGACCGGACAGAATTTCGTTGGCTTTGCCAATTACGCCTGGGCGCTGTCGGACGGCAATTTCCAGCGCTCGATCGTGAACAACGCGATGTGGCTGATCATCGTGCCGTCACTGGCGACGGCGTTCGGACTGGTGATCGCGGTGCTTGCGGACAAGCTGTGGTGGGGCAATATTGCCAAGTCCCTGGTGTTCATGCCGATGGCAATTTCCTTCGTTGGTGCTTCGGTGATCTGGCGCTTCGTCTATGACTATCGCGGCGAAGGCGATGTGCAGATCGGCCTGCTGAACGCCATTGTCACGGGGTTCGGGCTGCCGCCGCAGGCCTGGATCACCATTCCGTTCTGGAACTCGGTGTTCCTGATGATCATTCTGGTGTGGATCCAGACCGGCTTTGCCATGGTGATCCTGTCGGCTGCGCTGCGTGGCATTCCCGAGGAATCGCTGGAGGCCGCCCGGATTGATGGCGCCAGCGATGTGCGGATATTCTTTGACATCATGATCCCGCAGATCATGGGCACCATTGTGGTGGTGTGGACCACGATCACCATTGTCGTGCTCAAGGTGTTCGACATCATTTTTGCCATGACCAATGGCCAGTGGGACACCGAAGTGCTGGCCAACCTCATGTTCAAGTGGATGTTTGTGAATTTTGACTATGGCCGGGGCTCGGCCATTGCCGTGGTGATCATGCTGGCGGTGCTGCCGATCATGATCTGGAACATTCGCCGCGCCAATGCCGAGCAGGGGACACGCTAATGACTGCTGTCACCGAATCTGCCGATCTTGATGCTGCAAAATACGAGGTGCGGCGCAAGAACTGGTTTGCCCGTATCCGGCTGGGACGGTTGCTGACCCATATCCTGCTGCTGCTGATGGTGGCGCTCTGGACGCTGCCGACGGTGGGGCTGCTGGTCTCGTCGCTGCGCGACAAGGACCAATTGGCTGTGTCTGGCTGGTGGACGGCGCTGAGTGCGTCCGAAGCACTCGGAGTGACCCGGATCGGCACGGCGGCCGAGCAGATTGCCGAAGCCGGTCACTTCGTGATCCGGGGCAACCTGTTTGGCAGCGACACCAACAAGCAGTTGGGCGGGTTTGGCCTGAGCAATGGCGAGCCAGCGGCGACAGAGCCAGGCGGCAGCATGGCGATGAAGGAGGGCGGGACCATTTCGGTGGCGGCCGATGGTGGCTTCGAGTGGACCTCCGATACCGAGTTCACCCATACGCGCGGGCCGCGCATTTTTTACCTCGCGACGATCGCCCCGCGCTTCACGCTCGACAATTACTATGAAGTGCTGACGTCCAACGGGGTGTGGCGCAGTTTTATCAACTCGTTCACCGTCACCATTCCAGCCACTATCATCCCCATTCTGATTGCGGCCTTTGCCGCCTATGCGCTGGCCTGGATGCGGTTTCCGTTTCGCGGCTTCATCGTGGCGCTGGTGGTGGGGCTGCTGGTAGTGCCGCTGCAGATGTCCCTGATTCCGCTGCTCACACTGTATAATCAGCTGGCGCAATTGTTCGGGGCCGAGGACGGAAAAACCTATCTCGGCATCTGGCTGGCTCACACCGCGTTCGGCCTGCCGCTGGCGATATATTTGCTGCGCAATTACATGGTGGGCCTGCCCAAAGAAATCATGGAATCGGCGCGCATTGACGGCGCTTCGCACTTCAAGATTTTTACTGGCATGATCCTGCCCCTGAGCTTTCCGGCGCTGGCCTCGTTCTCGATCTTCCAGTTCCTGTGGGTGTGGAACGATCTGCTGGTAGCCATGGTGTTTCTGGGTGCGCAGCAGGATCGTCTGGTGCTGACCGGCAAGCTGGTCAGCCTGCTCGGCTCGCGCGGCAATAACTGGGAAATCCTCACGGCGGGCGCGTTTATCACCATTGTGGTGCCGCTGATCGTGTTCTTTGCGCTGCAGCGCTACTTCGTGCGCGGGCTGCTGGCGGGTTCAGTTAAGTAAGTCGGGCAAGCGGCCTGCATCTGCCCCGGGCGGATCATTTGAAGAAAGAAGAGCGGATCGTGACAAACCTCAAGCTCACCGACCTCAGCAAGCGTTATGGCCAAGTCGAGGTGCTCAAGCATATCAATCTCGACATCAGATCGGGTGAGTTCATGGTGTTTGTCGGGCCATCGGGCTGCGGCAAGTCAACCCTGTTGCGCTGCATTGCCGGGCTGGAGGAAATCACCGGGGGAACGCTGGAGATCGACGGCGAGGTGGTCAATGACCGCGCGCCATCCAAGCGCGGTATCGCCATGGTGTTCCAGTCCTATGCGCTCTATCCGCATATGAGCGTGTTCGACAACATGGCCTATGCGCTCAAGATCGCCAACGCGCCCAAGGATGAGATTGAAAGCAAGGTGGCAGCCGCCGCCGAGCAGCTGCAGTTGACGCCTTATCTGCAGCGCCTGCCGGGCCAGCTTTCAGGCGGCCAGCGTCAGCGCGTGGCCATTGGCCGGGCGATTGTGCGCGACCCCAAGGTGTTCCTGTTCGACGAGCCGCTGAGTAATCTGGACGCGGCGCTGCGCGTGGCCACCCGCATCCAGATCGCCAAGCTGCACGAAGACCTGAATAAGACCACCATGATCTATGTGACCCATGATCAGGTCGAAGCGATGACGCTGGCTGACCGGATCTGCGTGCTGCGCGATGGTCGGGTCGAACAGGTCGGCACGCCGATGGACCTGTATGAGCGGCCGGAATCGCTGTTCGTGGCCAGTTTCATCGGTTCGCCGCAAATGAACCTGATCGAGGGCGATAAGGCCAAGCCCTTCGATGCCCATACCGTAGGGGTGCGCAGCGAACACATGACCGTTTCGCCCGATGGTGGCGCCTGGAGCGGCACCGTGATCCACACGGAAAATCTGGGCGCGGACAGCTATGTCTATATCGACATGGGCCAGGAAGACCCGGTGGTGGTGCGAGTGGACGGCTCGACCAAATATCGCAGTGGCGACGCCATCCACTTCTCGCCGCTGGACGACAAGATCCATCGCTTTGATGCGGGCGGCAAGCCAATCGCCTGACTGTTGACCTGATGCCGCTGGTGGACCGGACGTTCGCCGATAAGCCTTCAAGCTGGGCCAGGCAGGTGCACATGTCTGCCAGGATCGCCGCGGGAACAGCTTGGCGTTTTTTCTCGCCACCGTTCCGCTGAAGGAACTGTGAAAATCGCTCCAAGTCTCTGACAGGTCGCGTTTTCGAATAGCAAAAGTGCAGTAGCAAAAGTGGAGCCACTTCTGCTGAACACCCTCTCGCGGGTTCGTAACGTCCACCGCGATCGGCTGGATGGCAATGAACTCGACTGAAATATCAAAGCGGTTTCAAATTTTTCCATTCTATCGGGCGGCGACGCGGACGTTTTGAGGTGCGTACGTCAGCTAGATTGCTGGCTTAGCGTCTAGATCCTCGGATGCTTTTCCGTAACTCACTGAAGATAACAGATATTTCTGATCAGTCCCCAGATTCATCACGACAGGCTGCGCGTCGACGCTTGACAGAAATTCGAGGCTCTGGTTACTTTTCAGCCAAAGCGCTTTGAACGCTGGCGAGACAGCCGCGGCAGGGGGCTTTGGGAAGGGGCGGAGCGAGGCAGTCCTGAGCTGCTGGCGGTTAGCCGTGCTCTTCCCAAGACTGTTTCATTCGGGAGGATATCTAATGAAAATGAACACGCTGCTCGTTGGTCTGCTGACGAGCGTGACGCTGGTGATGGGGGCCGCACAGGCGGCCGAACTGTCCATGGTTTCGGGCGATACCGGCACGGGCCTTGAATTCCTGCGCGGCCAGCTCGACAAATTCGAAGCCGATACCGGCAATACCGTCACCATCGTGCCGATGCCGTCCTCGACCTCGGACCAGTTCGGCCAGTACCGCCTGTGGCTGGCGGCGGGCAATGCCGATATCGACGTGTACCAGACCGACGTGATCTGGGCGCCGCAACTGGCCGAGCAGTTCCTCGATCTGACCGATGCGGCCAAGGACGTTGTGGGTGAGCACTTCCCCTCGATCATTGAGTCGCAGACCGTGGATGGCCGACTGGTCGCCATGCCCGCCTTCACCGATGCGCCCGCGCTATACTACCGCAAGGATCTGCTAGAAAAGTACAACAAGACGGTGCCTACCACCTGGGATGAAATGACCGCCACTGCGCAGGAGATCATGGATGCCGAACGCGCCGCAGGCGCGGCGGACATGTACGGTTTTGTGTTTCAGGGTAACGCCTATGAAGGCCTGACCTGCGACGCGCTGGAATGGGTGGTGTCCAATGGCGGCGGCCAGATCGTGGAAGCCGATGGTACCATCTCGATCAACAACCCACAGGCTGCCGCTGCCATCGACCGTGCCGCTAGCTGGATTGGCACCATCTCGCCGGAAGGCAATCTGGCTTACCAGGAAGAGGAAAGCCGCGGCGTGTGGCAGCTCGGCAATGCCGTGTTCATGCGCAACTGGCCCTATGCCTATCAGCTGGGCAATGGCGATGACTCGGCGGTGAAGGGGCTGTTCGACGTGGCGCCACTGCCCAAGGGTGATGGCGAGGGCGCGCGTTCGGCGGCAACGCTGGGCGGCTGGAATGTTGCGGTGTCCAAATACTCTCCCGATCCGGAAGAGGCGATCAAGCTGGCCATGTACCTGTCCTCGAGCGAGGTGCAGAAAGAGCGCGCCATCATGCAGTCCAACCTGCCGACCATCGTGGCACTGTATGACGATGCCGATGTTGCCGCCGCGCAGCCGATCATCCCGAGCTGGAAAGAGGTGTTCCTGAACGCGGTGCCGCGGCCTTCGGCGCCAACCAAGGTGAAATACAACGAAGTCTCCTCGCTGTTCTGGAGCGCGGTGCATGAAACGCTGTCGGGCAATGGTTCAGCGGCTGAGAACCTTGAAGTTCTTGAAGCCGACCTGACCGAGCTCAAGGGCGAAGGCTGGTAAGTCCTCCCAGGACTGCGGGCGGACGGCAGGTCAAACTGCCGCCCGCCCCGACCGATACCAATAGCGACAGGGGAGGAGAGACGATGGCCAGCGATGCGATGGCGCCAATCACGCTGCGTGCGCCCAAGATCATTTCAGAACTGAGCAGGCAGCGGCTGGCGGCAGCGCGCTGGTTTCTGCTGCCAATGCTGGCGGCGCTCAGCGTGGTGGCGGGTTGGCCGCTGCTGCGTTCGATCTATTTCTCCTTCACCGATGCATCGCTGACCGACCTGTACGGCGCTGAGTTCATCGGTTTTGGCAATTATCTGCGTTGGACCACGCTGGCGAGCGGCAAGACGATTTATCGCGGCCTGCTGGCGGATAGCGCCTGGTGGAATGCAGTGTGGAATACGCTGCGCTTTGCCTTGTGGTCGGTGAGTTTTGAAGCGGTACTGGGCATGATTGTTGCCCTGGTGCTGAATGCCGAATTCCGCGGCCGCGGCATTGTGCGCGCCGCCATCCTGATCCCCTGGGCCATTCCGACCATTGTGTCGGCCAAGATCTGGGCCTGGATGCTGAATGACCAGTTCGGTATTCTCAACGATCTGGGCCTGCGACTGGGCCTGTTGAGCCAGAAAGTAGCCTGGACTGCCAGCGCCGATACGGCGATGCAGGCCGTGCTGATTGTCGATATCTGGAAGACCACGCCGTTTATGGCGCTGCTGATCCTGGCCGGGCTACAGATGGTGCCCAAGGATATCTACGAAGCGGCAGAGCTGGATGGGGTGCATCCGGTCAAGCAGTTCTTTGCCATCACGCTTCCCTTGGTCCGCCCCGCGCTGATGGTCGCCATCATCTTCCGCCTGCTCGATGCGCTGCGGATTTTTGACCTGATTTACGTGCTGACGCCCAATAGCGCGGCCACCAAGACCATGAGTGTGTTGGCGCGCGAGAATCTGTTCGATTTCGACAAGTTCGCCTATGGCTCGGCGATGTCGACCCTGCTGTTCCTGATCATCGCGGTATTGACCATCCTCTATATCTGGCTGGGCCAGGTGCGGTTTGACGGGGGAGATCGCTGATGGGCGCGACCTTCGATCTCTGGAAAATCGCCAAGACGGTGCTGTTCTACGCGCTGGTGGTGGTCATTGTAGTGGTGTCGGTGTTCCCGTTCTACTACGCCATTCTGACCAGCTTCAAATCGGGTACCGACATTTTCCGGGTGACCTATTGGCCGGTGTCGTTTTCGTGGGAGAATTATAGTGCGGTGCTCAATCAGGGCAGCTTTCCGCGCAATCTGCTGAACTCGGTGTTCGTGGCCACGGTCACTGTGCTGCTGGCGCTGTTCCTGGCCGTGACGGCGGCGTTCGCGCTCAGTCGCGTGCAGTTTCGCGGGCGTGGTCTGCTGTTGATGGTGATCCTGGCCGTGTCGATGTTTCCGCAGATTGCGGTGCTGGCCGGGCTGTTCGAGGTAATCCGGTTCCTTGGTATCTATAACACGCCCTGGGCGCTCATCTTCTCCTACACCATCTTCACGCTGCCGTTCACGGTGTGGGTGCTGACCACCTTCATGCGTGACCTGCCGGTCGAAATCGAGGAAGCGGCAATTGTCGATGGCGCCAGCCCCTGGGTGATCATCACCCGGGTGTTCATGCCGCTGATGTGGCCGGCGCTGGTAACCACGGGTCTGTTGGCCTTCATTGGGGCGTGGAACGAATTCCTGTTCGCGCTGACCTTCACCTCGTCGAACGAGACACGGACGGTACCGGTGGCCATTGCGCTGCTGTCGGGCGGTTCGCAATACGAAATCCCCTGGGGAATCATCATGGCCGCTTCGGTGATCGTCACCGTGCCGCTGGTGTTCCTGGTGCTGGTGTTCCAGCGCAAGATTGTCAGCGGCCTGACCGCCGGCGGCGTCAAAGGCTAAGGAGTCAACAAAAATGGCAAGCATCGAGCTGCGCAATATCCGCAAGTCCTTTGGCGTCGTCGAGGTGATCAAGGGCGTCGACCTGGAAGTCCGCAAGGGCGAGTTCATGGTGTTCGTCGGGCCTTCGGGTTGCGGCAAGTCCACGCTGCTGCGGCTGATTTCGGGGCTGGAGGATATCACCTCGGGTGACATGCTGTTTGACGGCAAGGTGGTCAATGCGCTGGCCCCATCCAAACGCGGCATTGCCATGGTATTCCAGAGCTATGCGCTGTACCCGCACATGACGGTGTACGACAATATGGCGTTCGGGCTGACGCTGGAGAAGGGCCACAACAAGGACGAGATCCGCCAGCGCGTGGAAAAGGCGGCGGAGATGTTGCAGATCACGCCGTATTTGGACCGCCTGCCCAAGCAGCTCTCGGGCGGCCAGCGGCAACGTGTGGCGATTGGCCGGGCGATCACACGCGATCCCAAGGTGTTTCTGTTTGATGAGCCGCTGAGCAATCTGGATGCGGCGCTGCGGGTGGCGACGCGGATCGAGATCGCCAAGTTGCACGAGGAGATGGACAACGTCACCATGATCTATGTGACCCATGATCAGGTCGAGGCCATGACGCTGGCAGACCGCATCTGCGTGTTGCGCGACGGGGTAATCGAACAGGTTGGCACCCCCATGGAGCTGTATGAAACGCCCAATTCGGTATTTGTGGCGGGGTTTATCGGCTCACCCAAGATGAACTTCATCGGCGGCGAACGTGCCGAGCAATTAGGTGCCCATACCGTGGGTGTCCGTGGCGAGCACCTGACCATTGTGCCCGAAAACGGTACCTGGTCGGGTAAGGTTATCCATACTGAGAATCTGGGCGCCGACAGCTATGTGTATCTCGAAATGGGTACTGAAGAGCCAGTCGTGGTCCGGCTCGACGGCGCCAATAACTACCGGAGCGGGGATGTGGTGCAGATATCGCCGATGATGGACAAGATTCACCGTTTCGACGCGGCAGGCAGACCCAGCGCCTGACATCAAAAAAACATGTGAATGGCCTCGGTAGCGGGCGTCACCGCACCGCATACGGGTTCACCCCGGCCCTGGCCGGTGTCATTCTGCGTGTGCAGGGCGGCCGGCCATCGCCAGATGACGGGACAATTCGATATTGTGCAGCGCCTCCCCGCTGCACCACAATAGGAGACTATCCATGCCAATCCGTACCCTGGTTTGGGGCGAGAATGTTCACGAGCAGAAGAACAAGATTGTCGCCGACAATTATCCCGAGGGAATGCACAATCAGATTGCCAGGCTGCTGGCCAGCGACAGCAATATCGTGACCAAGACCACGACGCTGCAGGAGCCCGAGCATGGCTGCAGTGTCGCGGCGCTGGCCGAGACCGATGTGCTGGTGTGGTGGGGGCATGCGGCCCATGGTGAGGTGGCTGACGAGATTGTCGAGCGGATCGCCCAGCGGGTGTGGGAAGGCATGGGCCTGATCGTGCTGCATTCGGCGCATTTTTCCAAGATTTTCAAGCGATTGATGGGCGCGCCCTGCGCCTTGCACTGGCGTGAGGCGGGTGAACGCGAACGGCTGTGGGTGACCACGCCGGGCCACCCGATTGCCAAGGGGCTGCCGGCCTATTTCGAGTTGGAAATGGAAGAAATGTATGGTGAGCCGTTCAGTGTGCCCGAGCCGCTGGAAACGGTGTTTGTCAGCTGGTTCCAGGGTGGGGAGGTGTTCCGCAGCGGGCTGACCTATCGCCGGGGTGCGGGCAATATCTTCTACTTCCGTCCGGGCCACGAGACCTACCCGACCTATCACGACGACACTGTCGGCCTGGTGCTGCGCAATGCGGTGAACTGGGCCTATAATGCCAGCCAGCACCCCGAACTGCTCGATGCGCCCAATAGGCCGGTGGAGGACGCGCTGGAAAAGATCGAAGAGCGCGGCCCCAAGCTGCATCATGGCCGTGAGGAAGGGTTCCGGTAGGGGGACTTCGCTTTTCCCTGGTCGCACCCACGGTGACGCCCGGCGCAGGTCGAGGTGCACCCCGGGTGGTGTCGCAGGGACGGATTTCAGGATGGATTGCGGCCTGCGCCGGAATGACATCGGTTATTTTGAACATGGGGGCCGCTGGCACCCGACAGGAATTACGAATATGCGTCTGCTGATTTTGGGTACGGGGGGCATGGCCAATACACATGCCAAGCATTTTGCCGCCATTGACGGGGTGACCCTGGTCGGCGGGGTCGATGTCGACCCGGCGCGCGTGGACGCTTTCAACCAGGTGCACGGGATCGAACGCGGCTTTGGCTCGCTGGATGCGGCAATCGCCTGGGGCCAGTTCGATGCGATAGCCAATGTCACCCCCGATTCCATCCACCATCCGACGACGATGGCGGCGCTGCGTGCCGGCAAGCATGTGTTCTGCGAAAAGCCGCTGGCAACCGACCACGCCAAGGCGATGGAAATGACCGAACTGGCCGAACAGATGGGTCTGATCAATATGGTCAATTTGACCTATCGCAATGTCAGTCAACTCCAAAAGGCGCGCGAGATCGTGCAATCGGGCGCGGTGGGCAAGGTCAAGCATTTCGAGGCGAGCTATCTGCAGAGCTGGCTGGTGAGCAAGGCGTGGGGCGACTGGCGCACTGAAAGCCAGTGGCTGTGGCGGCTGAGCAAAAAGCACGGCTCCAATGGCGTGCTGGGTGATATTGGCGTGCATATTCTGGACTTTGCTGCCTATGGCGCGGGCAGTGATTTTTCCAAGGTGTTCTGCCGGCTCGAAACCTTCGACAAGGCCGAGAACGACCGCATCGGCGAATATGATCTGGACGCCAATGACAGCTTTGCCATGACGGCGCAGCTGGAGAACGGCGCGCTGGGCGTGATCCATGCCACCCGCTGGGCAACCGGGCATTTCAATGAATTGCGCCTGCGTGTCTATGGAGAACTGGGGTCGGTCGAGGTGCAGCACCGGCACGACTGGAGCAAGCTGTTCACCTGCCTGGGCGACGATGCGGAAACCGGCACCTGGACCGAGGTGGCGGTGGAGCCGGTGCCGACGAATTACATGCGTTTTGTCGAGGCGGTCCGCAGCGGCAAGAATCTCGAGCCAAGCTTCCGACACGCCACGGCCATCCAGAAAGTGCTCGATCTGGCGACGATGACGGATCGGGACCGGGTTGAGCTGGTGGTTAGCTGACCGCGCTTGGCAAGATCGGCAGGCGACAAAAACCCCGGCGCAAGGCCGGAGTTTCTCGTTCAGTCGGGATCGCTTAGCTGCGGTCGTCGACATAGACGGTGGCGGCGCCATCGGCAGCGCTCTGGACAGCAACCACGTCCGCGGACGTATAGCCTTCAGCTTCGAGCTTCGCCTTGATGGCGGCATTGCCGTCAATATTGGCATGCAAGCTGGTCATCGCCTCAGCATTGGCCGAGATGGCACTATCGAGATCGGCGCCTTCTGTTGCGGCATCGCCGGACAGCGAGGACAGCAGTACGATGGTGACCTTGGATTCGTCAGTGACGGCGCTCAAATCGGTGTCAGTGGCGCCGAAAATGGCAGCAGTAACCGAATTGAAGCTGCTATTGATGGCGTCGGCGCCCGCTGCTGCGTTGACAGCGGCGTCACCGGCTGGGGTTTCAACGTTGACGCCTGCGCCGACATCGGTGCCGGCTGCTGCATCCTGCGCCAAGGCGGGAAGTGCACTGGCGGACATCAGGACAGCGATGGTCGTTGCGAGAAGGGTGTTGTTCATTTGGTCTCTCCTAAGCTGGGTAATGCCCCCCACTTGGACAGCCAACTAACGAGACGATGCCGACATGGTTGCAGTCAAAGTGATCACAATCAAGAAAAAGAAGTCGACCTTTTTGACGCGTCATGCATCTTGTAACCCATTGGTCGCGTTCTCATTTAAATAACAAAGCAAACAGGAGCGTCGCATGGGAGTACTCTGGGCCATTATCATCGGATTTCTGGCGGGACTGATCGCCAAGTGGATCACGCCGGGCGACAACAAGCCGAGCGGCTTCATTCTGACCACGGTGCTGGGCATTGTCGGTTCGGTGCTGGCCACCTGGCTATGGCAGCAGATCAGCGGCGCTGGTCCCAGTGACGGCGTCAATTTCCTCAGCGGGATCATTGGCGCTGTGATTATCCTGTTGGCCTGGAGCCAGATCGCGCGGCGGACATCGTAATTCAGTTGTCCCGGACGGCCGCCGCCCCAGGGCGACGCGCCGAAGCTATACATGCAAAAAAAGGGCGCCCCATGGGCGCCCTTCGTGGTTTTGGCCTGAGTGTTACTTGATCGCGGTGATGCGGCCATCGGTGTAGGGCGTGTATTCACCGCCCTGCTTGGCGATGTAGTCAGCCACCACCTGTTCCAGCGGCGGGCCGAAGTCGTAGGGGTTGTCGCCTTCGGCGAAAGTGCCATAGCCGTCGCCGCCGCCGCGCACGTAGTTGTTGGTGGCGATGGTGTAGGTGGCGGCTTCGTCGATTGGCACCCAGCTGTCGGCTTCGCCCTTGACCAGTACGTCGCTGACACGGCTGCCGGCAGGCTGCTTCAGATCAAACGCATATTTGAGGCCTGCGACCTGGGCAAAGCGACCGGCACCGTTCTCGATGTCGCTGACGCCGTTTTCGAGGGCGTCGATAACGTCGGCACCACTGATCTGCACAGTGGCCAATGTGTTGGAGAAGGGCAGTACGGTGAGCACGTCTCCCATGGTGATTTCACCGGGGTCGATGGAGGCGCGGATGCCGCCGCCATTCTGGAAGGCGATGGTGGCACCTTGATCGGCGACACGGTCGAGAATGGCGTCAGCGAGCAGATTACCCATCGAGCATTCCATGACGCGGCAGACTTCGCGGGACCCTTCGAGTTTTTCGGTGGTGCTGCCGATGACCGTACTGGTCATTTCCTCGATGGGGCCGAGTAGAGTGGCGAGCTGGGTCTTGAAGTCCGCATTGGCCTCGACTGCAGCATCGATCAGGAAAGGCTCGCCCTCGGCCTTGGTCACCACGCCATTATCATCCCAGGTGATGGCGATATCGCCCAGATACTTGCCATACTGGTTGGCCTGCACCACGGGGACTTCAACGCCTTCAGGGTTGGTTACCATGGTTGGGTAAGGCCCGGCGGCGCCCTCGGCGGTGTTGGAGAGCAGGGTATGGCTGTGGCCGCCGACGATGACGTCGACCAAGGGCAGTGCTGCGGCAACATCCATGTCGACCGTGTAGCCGATGTGGCTGAGCAGGATGATTTTGTTGACCCCCGCGGCATCGAGGGCCTCGGAGGCGCCACGGACGTACTGGATCACGTCGGTGAATTCGACGTTCGGCCCTGGCGAGGCGATTTCAGGCGTATCCTCGGTGGTCGCACCGATGATGCCGATCTTTTCGCCGCCGATCTCGATGACAAAGGAACCCTTGATCTTGCCGCGCAGGTTTTCATCGCGGCTGACGTCAAAATTGCCGCCAATGATGGGAAATTCTGCCGCGTCGATGAATTTCATGAACTCTTCGGGGCCATCATCGAATTCGTGATTGCCGGTGGCGACCACGTCGAAGCCCATCTGGTTGAAGAAGTCGGAGACCACCTTGGACTTGTAGGTGGTGTAGTAGAGCGAGCCCTGGAAGTTGTCGCCGGCCGAGAGCAGCAGCGTATTGCCATCGGCATATTTGGCGCGGGTGTCGTCGATGATGGTCTTGAGGCGGGCAATGCCGCCGAAGCATTCGCCGGCCGCATCGCTCTCGGCACTGCAGTTGGAATCGCTGTTGGTGATGGGATCAAAGCGGGAGTGGAAATCGTTGATATGGAGGATATTCAGCGTGAAGTCCGCATGGGCTGCACTGGAAAAACCAGCACAGAGGGTGAGCGCTGTGGCGCTGAGGAGTAGTCTTTTCATCCCTGCATCCTTTGTTAGCTTGACGGTTCAATCCCGCGGGTGGTCCGCGCCCAGGTCCATCAGGATGAGATCCCATGAGCCAGCGCGGTCCGGCCACGTCGAACGATGAGTTAACCAGTCTTTTGTGACGGTGAGAAGTGGACCTTTTGGTCAAAACAAACGTGGTGGACTCGCAGCGGGTGTTCAGCGAAGCTCAACCATCAGATAAAATAGGCATATCGAGCCCGGAGTGGTAAGAGCCCGGAAAGGCCGGGCGGCTAGCATGTGCCGGAATGACCTTCATAGCTGACCCAGGATTGCCGTTTTGAGCGCCGCCCTTACCAATTTGATGCGTAGCGTACCCATGCCCGAAACCGGACCGCAGCGCCTCAATTGGGGCGGGTTGTTGCGGTTCGTCGCTATCGGATCATCGGGCGCGATTGGTTTTATCGCCCTCAGTAGTCTGACGATGGCTCTGCCAACCGGGCTGGAGAACTCGGTGATCAACGGGCTTTGCTATGCCGTATTCATCCTGCCGATCTACCTGCTGCATCGACGGTTCAGTTTTCAGTCCGACGCATCCCATCGCAGTGCATTGCCCCGCTATCTCGCCGTGCAGGCGAGCGCCCTGATGCTGGCGACGTTGTTTGGTTATGTGTTGTACGGGGTGCTGGCCATGCCGCCAGTGATGGCATCCACCCTGGTGATAGGGCTGACCTCGGGCGTCAATTATCTGCTGCTGCGCAGCTGGGCGTTTGCGCGGCATCATATTGTTGCCGGGGTGCCGGCGTGATTGGGCAGGCGGGCAAGGCGCTGCTCAACCATGTGCATGGCGGGCTGATTTTCAAACGGCGGGTAGCAGTGCTGGCGGGAGCGTTGGCGCAGGCCATGCCGCAGGGTGGTCGCGTGCTCGATCTGGGGTGCGGCGATGGCCAGGTGGCAATGGCCCTGATGGCGTTGCGGCCAGACCTCAAGGTGGAGGGTGTGGACGTACTGGTGCGACCGGTGACCCATATTCCGGTAACGCAGTATGACGGGGTGACGCTACCCTTTGCCGATGGCAGTTTTGACTATGTCTCCATCGTCGATGTGCTGCACCACACCGATGATCCTGCCGCAGTGCTGGCGGAGGCGGCGCGGGTGAGCCGGCTTGGCGTGGTGGTAAAGGATCACCTGCGCGAGGGCTGGCTGGCAGGGGCGACATTGCGCCTGATGGACTGGGTCGGCAATCGTGGGCACGACGTTCGACTGCCCTACAATTATCTGGATCGACAGGAGTGGAATGCGGCATTTTCGCATGCCCGCCTGGGGGTGGCTGACCGGCAAAACCGTTTGGGGCTGTATCCGGTGCCGCTCAACTGGGTATTTGAACGCCAGCTGCATTTCGTGATGCGGCTGCACAGATTGCCCGCGATTGCGTAACGGGGTTTCAATACCAGTTCAGTCAGGTATTCTGCGCGACGTCTGATTTGTGGAGTGCGCGGCATGAAGAGTGCTTTGATTGTCTATGGCGGCTGGTCTGGCCATGAACCGGAAGAATGTGCAGCCATTTATCGGCGCTGGCTGCATGAGGATGGATACTCGGTGCGTACGGCTACCGAAACCAGCGCCTTTGCCGATCCGTCCATTCACGAGTTGTCATTGATCGTGCCCATTTTCACGATGAGCAAGATTGAAAAAGACGAGCTCGAGAACCTGACCAAGGCGGTCGAGGGCGGCGTGGGCTTGGCTGGCCATCACGGGGGCATGAGCGACGCGTTCCGCGACGCCGTGGACTATCAGTTCATGGTGGGCGGGCAGTGGGTGGCCCATCCGGGCAATATCATCGACTACACCGTGGACGTGGCCGATCCGCTCGATCCGATTATGGCGGGGATCAAGTCGTTCGCCTACAGGTCAGAGCAGTATTACATGCATGTTGACCCTTCCAACCAGGTGCTGGCGACCACAACGTTCAGCGGTGAGCACGCCTCGTGGATTGAAGGGGTTGTGATGCCGGTGGCCTGGAAGCGCATGCATGGCAAGGGGAGAGTGTTCCACTCGACACTGGGGCATGTGGCCAAGGAATTCGAAGTGCGAGAAATGGCGACCATGATGCGGCGCGGCATGAACTGGGCGGCACGGGACGAGTAAACGGCGACGGCCAGCATTGGCTGGGAAACCAGTCAACCCCGATCGTCACCCTCGGGCCGGACCCGAGGGGCACTCACTTTCGGCACGTTTTGCAGGTGCAGAGCCCTTGGCGACACAAGCCCGAGGGTCACGCCCGGTGGATGGGGCCTACCACCTTAGCAAAAATCGCCCCAGTCCCGTCCCGATCATCCCGACCATCACAATGCCCAGCGTGTACCAGAGCGCCAGAAACATCATGCCGGTTTCGGCGCAGGCGAAGGCATAGACCCAAGCGCCAGTGCCGCCAGCCATGATGCCGGCGGCAAAGCCGGCAAGGGCGGGGTTGCGTGGCGCCAAACGCCGCAAGGCCAGCAGGGCGCCGAACAGCACGGGCAGCGACAATAGCGGGATGTAGGTCAGGGCGCGCAAGATGGACGAGCCCATGATCAGTGGCATCATGTCATCGGCGCGAGCGAGCTGGATGACCGCAAGGATCAGGAGGGCGCCCAGCAGGCCTATGGCGGTCAGCCAGGGCCAGCGCGTGCGCCCATCGGGGCGGGCCAGCACCAGCGTCGCCGCAAGCCCGAGCAGCGCCAGCGCCAGCGTGTAGCCGAACTTGGTCCAGTAGACCAAGGTGGTGGTGGCCGTTTCCATGTCCGGCCGCATACCGAGCAGCATCAGCATGGTGACGACCGCGACAATGCCGCTCAAGAGCAGGGCGCCCAACAGCAGGCGCTGCAAGGCCCTGGGGCGGACGGGCTTGAGATCGTCGGCAAGGCGGCTAATGAGGTCGTCGGTCATTTTTGACCTCCCGCAAAGCGCGTGGCCAGCGCCTTGAGGCCGCGATGGATGGATACCTTGGCGGCAGTCTCGGTCATGCCGTGTGCCGCGGCGGCTTCGGCAATAGAAGCGCCGTCGATCTTCGTGCGCCGGATAAGATCGCCGGTGCGGGCGGGAATGGTATCGAGAACGACATTCAAATCTCGTTTTGCCAGTGCATCGGCGCTGTCATCATGGGCGAAAATGGGCGCGTCGTCCTCGAGCGGCACGGTCAGCCGGATCGACTGGCGACGGACATGGTCGACAAATTTGTGGTGGGCCACGGCATGCAGCCAGGCGGTACAGGGGCGAGTGCGGTCATAGGTCATGCGGCGAGTATGGATGGCGAGCAGGGTTTCTTGCACGAGGTCCTCCGCGTGCGCGGCAAAGGCGGGCGTGAGACGCCGGGTGAAATAGGGCCGCAGATGGCGACTGAGCTCGGCCAGCAGCGTGCGATAGGCGGCAGCGTCCCCGTCCAGTGCCGCGATCATCAGGCCTCGCAACCGCGTCTCGATCAAAGCAGTGTCCATCGTCGCATCATTCGCTCCCTGCGGCGTTATGGTTACAGGGCGGCGTAGAATTTTGGAACGCCCTATTGGTGTTCACGAACGCGTGATGAGGTAACCCCGTTCAAGGTCTCCACGAATGGCAGGACATCACCGCGCCAACGGGGCGTGGCACCATTCCGGAGACAGATCATGACGTTTGCGCATCGCAGCCTTTCGCTTTCAGCCTTGACGGTAGCCACCTTCGCTGTCGCCCTGGTGTCGAACAGTTTCGCCCAGGACGCCATGGCCACTGACGCCATGGCCACCGACGCAATGGCGCCAGCAAAACCATAACAATTTCGTGTTAAACGTCATTTGCTCCGCCCGCACCCGTTACGCATAGTGTGGGGCAGTTGGTGCGGGATCGATTGGGGAAAAGATGAGCGACACCACAGCAGCAGAAACGGCCAACACGGGCCCGCTGATCTATCGCCAATCGATCTGGACGCGGACGACCCACTGGATCTGGGCGATCTGTCTGTTTTTCCTGCTGTTGAGCGGGTTGCAGATCTTCAATGCGCATCCGGCGCTCTATATCGGCCAGCAATCGGGGTTTGAGTTCGAGAACGCCATCCTGGAAATCGGGGCATTCAATACACCCGATGGCCCGCGTGGGCGCACGACGATTTTTGGCCAGCAGTTTGACACCACCGGCGTGCTGGGGATGAGCGGATCGGCGGAACGGCCCAGCTTTGTCGGCTTTCCCGCCGCCGTGACGATCCCGTCATTCCGCGATCTGGGTACCGGAAGGGTGATCCACTTCTTTTTTGCCTGGCTGTTTGTGGGCACCATGTTCGTGTGGTTTCTCGCGAGCTTCATCAACGGCCATATCAAGCGCGACATCCTGGTGCGACCGGTCGACCTCAAGGGGGTGCCGCGCGACGTAGCCGAGCATGCGACGCTGAAGTTCAAGCATGGGCGCAGCTATGGCCCGCTGCAGCGCATCGCCTATTTCGGGGTGTTCTTCATATTGTTCCCGCTGATCGTCCTGACCGGCCTGACCATGAGCCCGGGGATGAATGCTGCATGGCCCTGGCTGCTGGATCTGTTTGGCGGGCGGCAGACGGCGCGTACCATCCATTTCGGCGTCATGCTGCTGCTGGTGACCTTCTTTGTGGTGCACATCATCATGGTGCTGGCGGCTGGCCCCATCAACGCGCTGCGCTCGATGATCACCGGGTGGTATCGCGCCAGCCCAGGCACGCCGAGCAGTGAAGGAGACAGGCCATGAGCGGCATCATCACACGGCGCAATTTTCTGCGCAGTTCGGCGCTGGCCGGGACGGGCCTGGTGCTGGCGGGCTGCGACCAGTTCGATTTCCTCGGTTCACGGGACAACCCGGTCCGCCAGGCGATGGAGCGGGCCAATGTGCTGACCTACCGGGCGCAGCGGGCGTTGATCGGTGACCAGACGCTGGCGCGGACCTATGCCGCCAGCGAGATCCGACAGGGGCAGCGCCCCAATGGATCAACCGATCCGACGACGCCGGAATACATGTTTCTGCGCGCGCAGGACTTCGCCAGCTACACGCTCAAGGTTACCGGCATGGTGGAGCGACCGCTGGAGTTTACGCTGGCCGAGTTGCGCAATATGCCGTCGCGCAGCCAGATTACCCGACATGACTGCGTGGAAGGCTGGAGTTGCATTGCCAAATGGACCGGGACGCCGTTGGGACCGATCCTCGACATGGCGCGGGTGCAACAGGGCGCGCGCTTTGCCGTCTATCACTGCTTTGACAATATCCAGCGCACGCTGACCGGGGACATTCTCTATTATGAGAGTTCGGATCTGGTGGATGCCTATCATCCGCAGACGCTGCTGAGCTATGGGCTGAACGATCAGGTGCTGCCGGTGGCCAATGGCGCGCCGGTACGGCTGCGCATTGAGCGGGCGCTGGGCTACAAGCAGCCGAAATATCTGCACACCATCGAACTGGTGGATGACCTGTCAGCATTCGGCAAGGGCAAGGGGGGCTATTGGCCCGATCTGGGCTATGACTGGTATGGGGGGATTTGAGGGTCTCTCTCTGCCTTTAGCGCCTGCCGACATTGCTCTTCCGGGCCTTTCTCCCGCTTGAGGGAAGGTTGAGGAAGGTGGCCGCAGCTCCGGCGCGATAGGCTTTCGAGCCCCCTGATCTGCCCTTCGAACAGCTTCTTTCGCACGAGACAAGGAAGAACGCAGACCCGCCATGCAGTGACGCACGGCGAATTGCCTTGCTATTTCAGGCTCCTTGCCCCATATCAGCGGCATCGTCACCGGCGCATGGACCTTCACGGGATCCGCTGGCGCCAGAATTGTGGTGACGGACTTCACTTCTTCCCCTTGCGGTGAGCGGCGAAGTCAGCCCGGAAACTACCTTGGTCGCGTCTTCGAACCGGAACTCCGGTGACCACTACTCCCGAAGATGCTCAAAGATGTCCGGGTTCGAGCCAGCACCCGCGCGATACCCCTCATTTATCGCCCGATTGCATTTGTTGACCCGCCATTCGCATGTGCGAGTGGCGTCACGCGCGGCAGTATTCTGCGCGCGTTGCAGCGCCAATCTGGCGCAGAAAGACCTGTTCTTTGAACGACTTTATTTCCCTGGGCCTGCCCGAAATCCTGACCGACAGCCTGACTGCGGCCGGATTCACCACGCCCACCAAAATCCAGAACGAAGCCATTCCCAAGCTGCTCGAAGGCCGCGACATGATGGGCATTGCCCAGACCGGCTCGGGCAAGACTGCCGCTTTCGGCCTGCCTATTCTGGCTGGTTTGCTGACCCTGACCGGTCGCCCCCGGCCGCTGACGACCCGCGCGCTGATCCTGGCGCCGACGCGTGAACTTGCCGTGCAGATCGACGAAGCCATCCGTAAATATGCCGGCACCAAGATGAAGCTCGACACCGTGCTGCTGCTGGGCGGCGTGTCGCGCTACCATCAGGTCAAGCGCCTCGAGCGCGGCGTTGATATCGTGGTGGCGACACCCGGGCGCCTCAAGGACCTGATGGATGACGGCAAGATCAAGCTGGCGGAAACCCGCTGGCTGGTGCTGGACGAAGCCGACCGTATGCTCGACATGGGCTTCATTGCCCCGGTTCGTGCCGTGGTCAAGGCCATCGGCATCAAGCGCCAAACCATGATGTTTTCGGCCACCATGGCCCCTGAAGTAGCCAATCTGGCCAAGAGCCTGTTACAGGAACCCGTGCGTGTCGATGCTTCTGTTGCCGGGTCCACCGTGGTCAAGATCGACCAGCGCGTGATCCTGTCCGGCGCCAAGGCCAAGCGTGGCGTGCTCAATGAGCTGTTGGGCAGCGACGACGAAAATATGGAACGCGTGATCATTTTCTCGCGCACCAAGCATGGCGCCGACCGGGTGGCCAAGAATCTGGAAATCGACGGCCACAAGGCGGCTGCGATCCACGGCAATAAGAGCCAGAACGCTCGTCAGGCGGCCCTGAAGGGCTTTACCAATGGCGATGTCCGCATCCTGGTGGCGACTGATATCGCCGCACGCGGTATCGACGTGCCCGGCATCACCCATGTGGTGAACTATGAATTGCCAGACGATCCTGAAAACTATGTGCACCGCATCGGCCGCACCGCCCGCAATGGCGCGTCGGGCTTTGCCATCACCCTGTGTGACGGTACCGAGCGTGGCAAGCTGCGCGATGTCGAGCGGCTGATCCGCCGGACCCTGCCCTACACGGGTGATCTGCATCTGGCCAATGATACCGGCGTTATTGAAGCGCCACGGTCGGCCTACAAGAAGCCATCGGGCGGTCGTCCCGGTGCGGGTCGTGGCAAGAGTGCCCGTCCAGCTCAGGGTGATCGCCGTTCACCAGCCGAGCGCCGGCCATTTGCCGAATTCGGCAAGGAAGGTGCGCCCAAGAGCGCGCCGCGTAGCCGGCCAGCTGAAGGCCAGCGCACGCGCCCGGCCGCCGATGGTCAGCGCAGCCGCGCTGCCGATGCACCACGGACCCGTCCGGTCGATGCGCCACGCACCCGTCCTGACAGTGCCCAGCCAGTGCGTGGCGTGCGCCGCGACATGGAAACCGGCAAGCCAATGGCGGCCAAGCCGGCCGGCAAGCAGCGCTGGGGCAAGACCCAGAAAGATGCTGGCCGGGTTGCCCGCAGCAACGGCTGATAAGCGATACGGGATTTGACGAAGGGCGGCCTCTGGCCGCCCTTTTTTGTTGTTGGGGTAACTGGATGCCTGCAACAGGTGACCTGTGGGAGGGCTCGGCAGAGCATTGCGCAGTCCGTCACGCCGTCAGGTAAACGGCCATTTGGGAACGGCGCCGGCGGGAAATTCGGCTCAGGCGGTTCTGCGCGCCGTCGCACTATCGCTGGTCGTCGCCGGGGCCAGGCGTTCGAGGAAATTGCGCGACCAGTTGTCGACACTGTATTTGCGCGCCGCCGCCATCAGCGTGGTCCAGCGATCGATGCGCTCTTGCAGCGGCATGTCGAGCGCCATGCGTAGGGCTTCGGCAGTTTCATCGGTATCGAAGGGATTGACCATGATGGCGTCGGGAAAGATCTCGGCGGCGCCGGCAAAGCGCGACAATACCAGAACGCCCGGATTGGCGGGGTCCTGCGAGCCGACGAATTCGTGAGCGACCAAATTCATGCCGTCGCGCAAGGGGGTGACCAGGCCGACGCGAGCAAGGCGATAGAGGCCGGCGAGGCTGGGCTGGCCATAGGCGCGTTTGACATAGGTAAGGGGTGACCAATCGGGCTCGGCAAAGCGGCCCATGACGCGGCCGCAAATGGCGTCGAGTGCGTCGCTGGTTTCCTGATACTCCTTGATGCTGTCGCGCGAGGGCGGCGCAATCTGCATCAAATGGGTGACACGGCGGAAGCGAGCGTCATTGGCCAGCAGTTTTTCATAGGCTTCGACGCGCTGCGGCAGGCCCTTGGAATAGTCGAGACGATCAACCCCCAGGATCAGCCGCTGCTCGCGCAATGTCCGTTCCACCCGCTTGACCATCTTGGTAGCGGCCGGGCTGACCGCCAGACTGGCGAAGGCATCCGGGTCAGAGCCAATGGGGAATGCTGCGGTTTCGCTGCGGCTGAAATCCACCGATTTGAGCGGATTGCCCGAGATGGAAGACGGCGATTGGTGATCGGCAAATTCGGTGAAGGCGGCAACGTCGCGCTTGGCCTGCATCCCCACCAGATCGTAGCGCGAGAGGTCGCGCATCAACTCGTTGTGGTGCGGAATGGCGTAGAGCGCATCAGCGGTGGGGAAGGGGATGTGCAGATAAAACCCGATGCGGTTGCGGGCGCCCAGATTGCGCAACTCGCTGGCCAGTGGGATCAGATGATAATCGTGCACCCAGATGATGTCGTCGGGCCGGAGATGGGGCAGCAGGGCCCTGGCAAACTGCTGATTGACGGCGCGATAACCCTCGTACCAATGGCCCTCAATGGTGGCCAGATCGAGCCGCAAGTGAAAGCTGGGCCACAGGATCGAATTGGAAAAGCCGGCATAATAGGCGTGGTGATCGGGGCGCGTGAGGTCGATCTGGGCGACGGTGAGACCATCGATACTCTCAAACCGGGCCTCGGATGAGGGCGCATCGACCAGCTTGCCGGACCAGCCAAACCAGAAGCCTTCGCGCTCGGCCAGGGTTTTGCGCAGGGCAACGGCCAAGCCGCCTGCTGCAGGACCCTTGCCCGGCGTGCGGTTGGAAACAATGATCAATCTACCCATCAGTGTGCGCCCCGGCCTCATGCATATGCATCAATGTGCCAATTCCTGTTCGGGCTCAATTGTTTCCCGTTCGGGCACGACCAATTCCTGTTCCCGCGCGGCAATATCGCCCAGCCCCTGCAACAGGGCACGAACCGAGCCAACATCGGCGATACGCATGCGCGCAGCGGTGTCGCCATCGCCCAGTTTGATGCCGACGCCGCCCAAATCCTGAGCGGCAATGAAAGCGTCCTCATCGGTCACATCATCGCCGATGAACACCGGCGTGCGACCGACAAAGGGTTCCTCCAGCATGAAGGCCCGCAGGGCCTCACCCTTGCTGACGCCGCGTGGGCGGGCCTCGTAGACCATTTTTCCGGGCACTAATACGAAATGGTTGTTGATCTCGATGGCGCCCTGCATGGCCTCATGCACAGTTGCTTCCAGCTCGGGCGCCTGGCGGAAGTGCACGGCGACTGCACCTCGCTTGGTCTCAAGGATGAGTTCGGGATAAGCGGCGATCAGGGGTCCAAGGGCTTCGGCGACACGTTCCGCGCCCTCCAGTGAATCGGGGTCTATGGCTTCCAGGACGCCATCGGCGCGCCGCCGCTGGGTGCCATGGGCACCAGCAACGGGCAGCACCAGAGGGGCCAGAAACCTGTCAATGTCGGCGATCTCGCGACCCGTCAGCACGGCGAACGCCAGGTTCAACTCTCGGGCGGTCTGGCCGAGCTGCTCGGCCAGTGTATCGGGTACATCTATGCTATTGGGGGTCTCGGCCAGTTCGACCAGGGTGCCGTCAAAATCGGTAAAAATGGCGAGTTGCGCCGGCGGCGTGGCGACGGGAGCTGATTGTGGCATTGTGCGGCCTCACTGGGACTTATTCACTAAGGTAACGTATGAGGCGGCAATTGGTTCGATGACGGGAACCGCGAACGTTGACATGGCTGGCATGCGGCATCGGCTATTCTGAATGCGGGCTGACTGACGCATTGATCGGGCGTTCACAACCGAGCCGCTAGACCGAGGTCCGACTGCAATGCCTACCGCCACCGCAACCGGATCGCGCCCCATGACCCAAATCCTTTTGACAGTGATGTTTGCGCTGGTGTTGAGCCTGCTGACCTTTGCTGCCTCGTTCGCCGAGGTGCCCCGTAGTGAGTTCCTGCCCAGCGTATCGACGACGGGCTAGGCTTCATGCCAAGGGGATGCCCCTGGTGCCCTTGTCTTTCTGATAGACTGCCGAGAGTTCGCCATAGAGTGCGCTGATGTCGTCAAGGCGGGCCACCAGCGCTTCGCGATGATCGCGGTCGAGGCCGGCAATCATCTGGGCGATGTTGTGGCTGGTCCAATACTGATTGGTGCGATTGTAGAGCGGGCGATCGGGCGAGACGATGCCGGTCTCGGGCTCGGGCACGGCGTAAACTGCCTTGAGGATGGCGATGTCATAGGGGATGGCGAAGCTGTCGCGGGTGTCCTGATAGCTGAACAGGTAATAGAAGTTGTCGAAGCCCGACCAGGTGATGCCGGACAGGCAGAGCGAACAGGGCTCATGGGTAGCCAGGAACAGGCAATCCTTGACGTCGGGGCGCTGGTCGGCGGGTAGTTCGAAGAAGCGCTTGATGGCGTGCATTTCGCCATGCCAGAGCGGATTTTCGGTCTCGTTGTTGGTCTCGGCAACCACGACCGACAGATCCGATTTGCGCAGGATGGCGGCGCCAAACAGCTTGTTGCCATGGGCAACGCCGGCGCGGGTGATTGGCGCGATGTCGTGTTCAATGACGTCTAGCATGCGGGAGACGAGATCGGCGGTATTCATGGTCATGTTCGTTCGCCAGCTTGGGGATGGCGCACAAGGTGCGGTACATCGAAATGGTATTCTTCAAGATTGTTGCCGTCGCCGCCGCGATCGACCACCAGAAAGTCGCTGGCTACTTCGAGCGGCGTGAGCACACCGTGCCAGGTGTTCATGGCGATGTTGACGCCTTGGCCGGGCCGGGTGATGAAGGCGCGGGGCAGGTCGGGAATGCCCGACAGATCGCCTGCGACGATGACCAGAAACGGTCGGTCACCCAGCGGATAAAAGGCCTGACTGCCCAGCGGATGGCGCTCCATCAGGCGCAGGCTCAGTGGCAGATCATAGGGCTGGCCGCGAAACACAGAAATCAGGGGCCGGGAGCCTTCGCCGCCCAGTTCGACCCGCGCCAGATCGTGGTAGCGCTCAGTCATGCCATTGTTGATGGGGAAATGCTCGGCGCCATCGAGGTCGATGACCTGACCGAAGGGTGCAAAGCTGTCGGCGGTCAGGGGTTCGATGAGAATGGTGCTCACTGGCTCAAAGCCCCAACTTCATGTGGCGGTTGACGTCCTTGTACAGCAAATAGCGGAAGCGGCCGGGACCGGCATAGCAGGCCTGGGGGCAGAAGGCGCGCAGCCACATGAAATCCCCCGCTTCCACTTCGACCCAATCGCGGTTGAGGCGATACACCGCTTTACCCTCCAGCACATAGAGACCGTGCTCCATGACATGGGTTTCCTCGAAGGGGATGACCGCGCCGGGCTCGAGCGTCACGATATTGACGTGCATGTCGTGGCGCAGATCGGTGGGATCGACAAAGCGGGTGGTGCCCCAGCGATCATTGGTGCCTGCCATCCAGCGGATCGGTTCATCATTCTCATTGCTGACAAAGGCGGTGGGCATGGCGATGCCGTCCACGGATTCGTAGCGCTTGCGTATCCAGTGGAAACGGGCCGGCTCGCTGCTCTTGTTGCGCAGGCTCCAATCGCAGGTCGGGGGCAAGAAGGCATAGCCGCCGGGCGTGAGCATATGGTCCTGGCCGTCAATGGTTAGGCTGGCCTGGCCGGCGACGACGAACAGCACGCCTTCGGCTTCGGGGTTGGGTTCGGGCCGGTCGCTGCCGCCTCCGGGCAGCACCTCGACGATGTATTGCGAGAAGGTCTCGGCAAAGCCCGAGAGCGGGCGGGCGATGACCCATGCGCGGGTATCGTTCCAATGCGGCAGAAAGCTGGTGACGATGTCGCGCATTACCCCGTGGGGGATGACGGCATAGGCCTCGGTGAACACTGCCCGGCCGGTATGCAGCGCGGTTTGCGGTGGCAGGCCTGCGCTGGGGGAGGCGTAAACTGGCTCGTTCATGGTTGGTGTCGCCTGAGCTGAATGGTTCGATGGACGGTGCAGCTGCTCTGCCGCGAAACTGGCAGGTCAGGGGCGCTGCGGCTAGGGTGCGCGCCGCAGATCCTGGGTGATGGTGCCGACGGCCTCGAAACCGCGCTCATGATCGGGCTCGCGCCAGGTCTCGGCCAAGCCTGCCTGATACCACTCCTGTAGCGCTGGCAGGGCCAGCAGCCGGGCGGCATAGTCATTGGCAGGTTGGCTCAGCACCAGCCCGTAGGTCTGCAGGCGCAGGGCGACCGGTGCGAAGAAAGCGTCGGCGGCGGTGAAGCTGGCGCCCGCCAGGAAAGGGCCGCCAAATCGGGTGAGACCGTCGGTCCAGATTTCGTCGACACGGTCAAGATCGACCTGCAGGGCTGGGCCTATGGTGTTGAGCTTGACGCGCAGGCCGCAATTCATGGTGCAAATGTCGCGCAGGGTGGAAAAGCCTGAGTGCATTTCGGCGCTGATCGCGCGGGCAAAGGCCCGGGCAGCCCTGTCGGCAGGCCAGAGCTGGGGATGGTCTTCAGCGACATATTCGACAATGGCCAGCGAGTCCCAGACGCGGATTTCGCCATCAACCAGCAAGGGCACACGGCCGGTTGGTGAAAAGGCGCGGAAGGTATCGTGGCTGCCATGCGCGACGAAGGCATGGAGCTCTTCGGTGAAAGGGATGTCGAGCGCGCGCAGCGCCAGCCAGGGGCGCAGAGACCAGGACGAGTAGTTCTTGTTGCCGATAATGAGTGTGTACATGGACGGGGTTCCGGGAGCGCGAATGGACGGGGCCTCGATTGCTTGATTGCAATGACTAGGGCAGGATTGCCTTGAGGCGCAACAGTGCGATGCGCTCGACCTGGGCGCAGGCGGCGGCAAACTCAGCCTCAGGCGTATGCTTCAGGCGCGCTTCAAAGGAGGCCAGAATGGAGGCCTTGGTGTTGTCGCGCACGGCGATGATGAAGGGGAAACCGAACTTGTCGACATAGGCGGTATTGAGCATTGTGAAGCGCTGCCGCTCGCCATCGGTCAGCGCGTCGAGGCCAACCGAAGCCTGTTCGGCGGTGGATTCGGCGGTCAGGCGCTGGGCGGCGGCGAGCTTGCCGGCCAGATCGGGATGGGCGTTGAGCACTTTCAGCCGTTCTTCGGCACTGGCCATGCGGAACTGGCTGCGCAGGGCGAAGTGCAGGCCGATGGCAGTGTCATTGGCCGGGCCGAGTTCGCCCGCCCAGGCGCGCTCGGCGATCCAGGCGGAATGCTCGAAAATCGAACCGTAGCGGGCGACGAAATCGGCCTTGGCGAGCTGGGAGGGGATGACTTCGGGCGCCACATAGGGATGGGTGGCGGCCCAATGCTGGGCGATGGCCAGACGGGTCGGGATCCAGACCTTGTCGAAGGATCTGATGTAGTCGACGAATTGCTTGAGGCCCTGGAAACGGCCGGGCTGGCCGACCAGGCGGCAGTGCAGACCCAGCGACATCATCTTGGGACTGCCGGCCAGGCCTTCGGCATAGAGGCAATCAAAGCTGTCCTTGAGAAACTGGAAATACTCCTGGCCATTGTCAAAGCCGGGCGCGGTGACAAAGCGCATGTCGTTGGCGCTCAGCGTATAGGGAATGATCAGTTGCGGCTTGCCCTGGTGAACGCGCCAATAGGGCAGGTCATCATCATAAGTGTCCGAGATATAGGCGAAGGCGCCAGTCTCTGAGACCAGATCAATGGTGTTGAGGCTGGAGCGCCCGGTGTACCAGCCGCGCGGCGGGGTGCCAGTGGCAACGGTGTGCAGCCGGATGGCCTCGGCAATCTGGGCCCGCTCCTCGTCGGGCGGCATGTCCTTGTGCTGCACCCATTTCAGTCCGTGGCTTGCAATTTCCCAGCCGGCCTCCTGCATGGCGGCCAATTGGGCGGGCGCGCGCATCAGGGCGGTGGCGACGCCATAGATGGTGAGGGGCAGCTGGGCCTCGGTAAACAGGCGATGCAGGCGCCAGAACCCGGCGCGCGCGCCATATTCATACATGGATTCGATATTGGCGTGGCGCTGGTCGGGCCAGGGCGCGGCGCCGATAACGTCGGCAAGGAATGCTTCCGAAGCGGCATCGCCGTGCAGAATGCAGTTTTCGCCGCCCTCTTCATAATTGAGCACGAATTGCACCGCGATGTGCGCCCCCCCGGGCCAGTTGGCATGAGGCGGGGTGGGGCCGTGGCCGTGCATATCGCGAGGGTAGCGCATGGGTGAAGTGCTTTCGACGGAGTGGTCTGGCGATAGTATGGGCCTGCCGCCAGCAATCAAGATGCTCAAAAATGGACCAATTGGTAAAAAATGGGCATTGCGCATCGGTGACGATGCGCTAGTCTTGCTGGTGGGGACGACAAACGGGAGCAGCATAATGGCGGGAAGTGGTCGCCTTACCACGCACGTACTGGATACGATGCACGGCACGCCGGCCCGCGGCATGCGCATTGAATTGCACTATGTGCACGGCGATCATACCCACCATATTGCTGACAGCTATACCAATGCCGATGGCCGGGTCGACCAGCCGCTGCTCGAGGGTGAGCAGTTCCAACTGGGTGAATTTGAAATCCGATTTCATGTCGGGCAGTATTTCGAGCGGCTCGATGTTGGGGTCGACAACCCGTTTTTGAACGTAGTGCCGGTCCGCTTCACTATCGGCGAAGACAAGCACTACCATGTGCCGCTGCTGGTCAGCCCGTTTGCCTATTCAACCTATCGGGGGAGCTAGGGCATGACTGCTGTTTCGGGCGCCATCCGCTTTATTCTCAATGGCGAGGAAATCAGCCTCACAGATATCAGGCCCGAAACAACGCTGTTGGATTGGTTGCGGCTGGAGCAGCGGCTGCGCGGCTCGAAGGAAGGTTGCGCCGAGGGCGATTGTGGCGCCTGCACGGTGCTGGTCGGGCGCTTGATGGATGACGAGATCATCTATGACTCGGTGACCGCCTGCATCCGCTTTATGGGCAGCCTGCACGGCACTCATGTGGTGACGATTGAGCATTTGCGCGGCGAAAAAGGCAATCTGCACCCGGTGCAGCAGGCGATGGTGGATCACCATGGCAGCCAGTGCGGCTTCTGTACGCCGGGCTTTGTGATGAGCCTTTATGGGTTGTGGATGCGCAATCCTGACCCAAGCCAGGGCGCCATCGAAAAGGCGCTGCAGGGCAATCTGTGTCGCTGCACCGGCTATGCGCCGATCATCCGGGCAGGCAAGGCGATGTCGAGCTATGGCCTGCCGCAGGGTGATCCGCTGCTGGCCGAGCGCATTGCGCTCAAGGACAAGATCAAGGCGATTCATGACGGCAGGCGGGTTGAGCTGGGCGAGGACGCCGAGCGCATCATTGTGCCAGCCAGCCTGGACGATTTTGCAGCTGTATATGAAGCCAATCCCGAAGCCACTATCGTCAATGGGTCGACCGACGTAGGGCTATGGGTCACCAAGTTCATGCGCCCGATCGGGCCGGTGATTTTCATCAATCACCTGCAAGAGCTCAAGGCTATCGCCGACAATGCGAGTGAAGTGCGGTTCTATGCCGGGGTGAGCTATTCGGAAGCGCTGCCGGTACTGGCCGAGAATTTCCCGGATATGGCGGAGCTCTGGAACCGGATCGCCGGCGAGCAGATCCGCAATATGGGCACCCTTGGCGGCAATATCGCTAATGGCTCGCCGATTGGCGATACGCCGCCGCCATTTATCGTATTGGGCGCCAGGCTGACCTTGCGGCGCGGATCGCATCGCCGCGAGATCAAGCTGGAAGACTATTTTATCGCCTATGGCAAGCAGGACCGGCAGCCTGGTGAGTTCGTCGAGAGCGTGACGCTGCCACTGCTGCCGACCGGCGAGAAATTTGCCGTCTACAAGATTTCCAAGCGGCGCGAGGAAGATATTTCGGCGCTGTGTGGGGCGTTCCGGGTGTTCGTCAATGATGGTGGCACGGTGGGCATGGCCCGGATTGCCTTTGGCGGCATGGCGGCAACGCCCAAGCGGGCCAAAGCAGTCGAGGCGGCGCTGGTGGGTCGGCCGTGGACGCAGGAGACGATTGATGCCGCTGTGGCGGCATTTGCCGAGGATTATCAGCCGATCTCCGATATGCGGGCGAGCGCCGACTATCGGTTGCTGAGCGCACAGAACCTGCTGAAGCGGTTCTTTCTGGAAACAACCGGACACGGCCAGCGGCTGCGGCGGGAGGTGGCATGAACAAGCTGGAACCCGCCATCACTCTGGCCTCGCTGCACAAGGATGTCCGTCACGATAGCGGGCCCAAGCACGTCACTGGCACGGCCGAATATATCGACGACATGATTGAGCCAGCGGGCACGATGCATGCCTATCTCGGGCTCTCCACCAACGCGCATGCCGAGATCATCAACATTGATTTCTCCGCAACCAAAGCGGCGCCTGGGGTAATCGGCGTGCTGACCGGGGACGACATTCCGGGCGAGAATGATGTCAGCCCCAGCCACAAGCATGACGAGCCGATCTTTGCTTCCGGCAAGGTTCAGTTCTGGGGGCAGCCGCTATTTGCGGTGATCGCCGAGACGCGCGATCAGGCGCGGCGGGCGGCCCATCTGGTCAAGGTGACCTACAAGGATCTGCCGGTTTCCCTTGATGTGCGGGCAGCGCAGGCAGCGGGTGGCGCCTTGGTCACCGAACCCCTGAAGCTGGAGCGCGGTGATGTGGCGGCCGGCATGGCGGCAGCGCCGCGTCGGGTCAAGGGCAGCATGGCGATCGGGGGGCAGGACCACTTCTACCTCGAGGGCCAGATTTCGATGGCCGTGCCGGGCGAAGACGAGGACGTGACCGTGTTTGCCTCGACCCAGCACCCCAGCGAGGTGCAGTTGATGGTGGCGCAGGTGCTGGGCATTCGCCATCACGCGGTGACGGTCAATGTGCGACGCATGGGCGGCGGCTTTGGCGGCAAGGAAACCCAGAGCAATCTGTTTGCTGCGGTAGCAGCGCTGGCGGCAAAGAAATGGAACCGCGCCTGCAAGCTGCGCCCCGACCGCGATGACGACATGACGGCCACCGGCAAGCGCCATGACTTCGTGGTCGACTATGATGTCGGCTATGACGACACCGGCAAGATCGTGGCGGTTGACGCGGTGTATGGCGCACGGGCCGGGTTTTCCTCGGACCTCAGCGGGCCAGTCACCGACCGGGCGCTGTTTCATGCCGACAATGCCTATTGGTATCCGGCGGTGCGGGTGCGCAGTGAGCCGCTCTACACCAATACGGTTTCCAACACCGCGTTTCGGGGGTTTGGTGGGCCGCAGGGCATGTTGGCGGCGGAACGCTGGATCGAGGATATTGCCTATGATCTTGGCAAGGATCCGCTGGAAATCCGCAAGGCCAATTTCTACGGCACCGATACCAACAATGTGACGCCCTATCACCAGACAGTGGCGGACAATATCGTCCATCGGGTGGTTGATGAGCTCGAGACGTCGTCGGACTATCAGGCACGGCGCGCGGCGATCGTGAAATACAATGCGGGCAGCCCGATCCTCAAAAAAGGCATTGCGCTGACGCCGGTCAAATTCGGCATTTCGTTCACCGCCACCTGGTACAATCAGGCCGGCGCTTTGGTTCATGTCTACAAGGATGGCTCGATCCATCTCAGCCATGGCGGCACCGAGATGGGGCAGGGGCTGTACGTCAAGGTGGCACAGGTGCTGGCCGATGCCTTCGGCGTCGGGCTGGACGTGATCAAGATCATGGGCACCAGCACCGGCAAGGTGCCCAATACTTCGGCCACAGCCGCCTCATCAGGGTCGGACCTAAATGGCATGGCGGCCTGGGATGCGGCGCGGCAGATCAAGGAACGGCTGGTGGTACATGCCGCCCGGCTTTACCAGTGCAGCGAAGCCTCGGTGCAGTGGGTGGCCGGCGGCATTCAGGCGGGCGACAAATTCGTACCCTTCGCCGAGCTGGCGGCTTCGGCCTATCTGAACCGGGTGCAGCTATCGGCGGCAGGCTTTTACCAGGTGCCCAAGATCCACTGGGATCGGGCCACCGGACGTGGCCATCCGTTCTATTATTTCGCCTATGGTGCCGCGGTCAGCGAAGTGACCATCGACACGCTGAGCGGCGAATATACCGTGGATCGGGTCGATATCCTGCATGATGTGGGGCGTTCGCTTAACCCCGCTATTGATATCGGCCAGATCGAGGGTGGCTTCATTCAGGGCATGGGCTGGCTGACCACTGAAGAACTGGTGTGGGACGACAAGGGCCAGTTGCGCACCAAGGCACCGTCCACCTACAAGATCCCGCTGGCGAGCGATGTGCCGCCAGTGTTCAACGTCAAGCTGGCCGAATGGTCGGTCAACAAGGAGCCGACCATCGGGCGCTCGAAGGCGGTGGGTGAGCCGCCACTGATGCTGGCGATGAGCGTGGTGGAAGCACTGTCGATGGCGGTGGCCAGTGTGGTCGATTACACCATCGCGCCGCGGCTCGACACCCCGGCAACGCCCGAGCGGGTGCTGATGGCTTGCGAACGGCTGAAGGGGGGGCGGCAGTGAGGGCTTGGTTCGCGCCGGCATATTCCCCCTCACAACCTCCCCCGCAGGGAATGAGGTACCGCATCCGGTCTGTTGCTCGGTCGCGTCAATGCCACCGCCCCCCACCCCAGCCCTCCCCCCTGCTGGGAGGGCTGGGGTGGGGGGCGACTGGCCCCGTGGTTACGGGGTCCGCGCCATGACCGCCCGCACCACCGAACTCGCCGCTTTCTTCGCCGCCAACACTGACGCCATTCTTTGCGAACTGACCTCAGTGCGCGGGTCCAGTCCACGGTCGCAGGGCACATTCATGTTGGTGAGCAAGACCGCACTGTTCGGGACCATTGGTGGCGGGGCGCTGGAGTATATGGTGATCGAGCATGCGCGGCGGCTTATCGTTTCGGGACGCGCCGAGGATGCCATGGACGTGCCTTTGGGCCCTGAAATTGGCCAGTGCTGCGGTGGCCGGGTCGGCGTCAGCCTGGGTTATGCCGATGCGGCGGCGCGCGCCCGGCTGGTGGCGCAGGTGAGCGCTGAAGATGCCGCCTTGCCACCGGTTTATGTATTCGGCGCCGGCCATGTCGGGCGGGCACTGGCACAGATACTGGCGATGTTGCCCGTGCGGTTGACCGTGATCGATACGCGGCAGGAGGAGCTGGCCCTACTGCCCGGCCATATTGATGCCAGGGCAGTGGCGATGCCCGAAGCGGTGGTGCGCAGCGCACCGAGCGGGAGCAGTTTTGTCATTGTCACCCACGACCATGCGCTCGATTTTCTGATCGCGCAGGAAGCGCTGGGGCGCCGCGACAGCCCCTATGTCGGCATGGTGGGTTCACGCACCAAACGCGCGCGGTTCAATAACTGGTTTCTGGGCGAACGCGGGGATGCCGCAGCGCTGGGGCGGCTGGTGCTGCCCATTGGCCAGCAGGGCCTTGGGGATAAGCGCCCCGAAGTTATTGCGGCGCTGGCGGCAGCTGAAATTATGGTTCACATTGGACGACGGGAAGCTGAAATTATGGGCGCAAACATCCCTGAACCATTGGGGGTGGTGAATGGACGCTAGTATGCTGCCGCGGCTGGAATTGAGGGGAATTACCAAGAGCTTTCCCGGCGTTCTGGCCAATGATCACGTCAGCTTTGCCGTCAAACCAGGCGAAATCCACGCCCTGTTGGGCGAAAACGGCGCCGGAAAATCCACGCTCGTCAAAATGATCTACGGGATCATGCAACCTGATTCCGGTGAAATTTACTGGGATGGTGTGCGCGTCACAGTGGCCAATCCCAAGGCGGCGCGCCGGCTGGGCATCGGCATGGTCTTCCAGCATTTTTCGCTGTTTGAAGCACTGACGGTGCTGGAAAACATCGCGCTCGGCATGGATGCCAAGATTCCGGGCCGGGAGCTGGAAGCACGGATCCGCGCGGTGATGGCCAAATATGGCCTGCTGCTTGATCCACATCGCACGGTGGCGACGCTGTCAGTGGGTGAACGGCAGCGCATTGAAATTGTCCGCGCCCTGCTGCTCGATCCCAAACTGCTGATCATGGACGAGCCCACTTCAGTACTGACGCCGCAGGAGGTCGAGCAATTGTTCGGCGTGTTGCGCACGCTGGCCGGGCAAGGATGTTCCATTCTCTACATTTCGCACAAGCTGCATGAAATCAAAGCGCTGTGCGATACGGCAACGATCCTGCGCGGCGGCAAGCTGGTTGATACCTGCGACCCCAAGGTGGAAACCTCGCGCTCGATGGCCGAGAAGATGATCGGCGCCGGGCTCAAGGATATCGTGCGTGGTGCCGACCGCATCATGGGGCCGCCCAAGCTGGTGGTGACAAAGCTGTCGACGCTCAAGCTCGGGCATTTCGATGTGCCGGTCGACGATGTGAGTTTTACCGTGCGGGCCGGAGAAATCTTCGGCATTGCCGGGGTGGCGGGCAATGGGCAGAACGCCTTGCTCGACGCGCTTTCGGGGGAAGTACACGGGGGCGACAGCCACAGCGTGACACTGGATGGCCATCCTCTCGGGCTGCTCGATACCACTGGCCGGCGCAAACACGGGCTGTGCGCGGTCCCCGAAGAACGCAATGGCCATGCGGCGGTGGGCGATTTCTCGCTGTCGGACAATACCGTGCTGACGGCCCGCGACCGACTGGGCATGGTGGTGCTGGGATTGATCAATTCGGGCGCGGCCAAAACCTATACCGGCCAGGTCATTGCCGAATTTGCCGTCAAGGCGCTGGGGCCCGGCGCGATGGCCGGATCGCTGTCGGGCGGCAATTTGCAGAAATACATTATGGGTCGCGAAATCATGCAGAAGCCCACCGTGCTGGTGGTGAGCCAGCCGACCTGGGGCGTCGATGCCGGGGCGGCGGCGGCGATCCATCAGGCGCTGGTCGATCTGGCCGCGACCGGTTCGGCCATCGTGGTGATCAGCCAGGACCTCGATGAGTTGCGGGCGCTGAGCGATACGCTGGCGGTGATCAATATGGGGCGGCTCAGCCCGGCGCGGCCCACGGCTGACTTCAGTGTCGAAGAAATCGGACTGCTCATGGGTGGCGTGCACGGGGTTGATGAGGTGATCGATGCAATTCCGGCTTGAAAAACGCGCCGAACCCAGCAAGGCGATGCTGTATCTGACGCCGATCGGGGCTGTGCTGCTGACCGCGTTGGTGGGCGCCATCATCTTCTCGCTGATCGGCTATGACGGGGTCCGCGCGGTGCGCGAGATTTTCGTCACCCCCATTCTCAATCCGCTGAAATGGCAGGATCTGGCGGTCAAGTCCGCGCCGCTCATCATCATTGCGGTGGGTCTGGCCATCGGCTACCGCGCCAATGTGTGGAATATCGGCGCCGAGGGGCAGTATATTCTCGGAGGGCTGGCGGGGACCGGCGTGGCCTTGCTGACGCGGGACTTTTCCGGGCCATGGATATTGCCGCTGATGATCGTCGCCGGCATGGTGGGGGGGATGTCCTGGGCATTCCTGCCGGCCTTGCTGCGCACGCGACTGCAGGTCAATGAAATCCTCACCAGCCTGATGCTCACCTATGTGGCCATCCAGTTGCTCAACTATCTGGTGATCGGGCCGTGGAAGGATCCGATGGGCTTTGGCTTTCCGCAGACCCGCATGTTCACCGCAGACCAATTGCTGCCACACATCATTCCGAGCACTATTGTGCATATGGGCGTGCCCATTGCGGTGGTGGTGGCCCTCGCGGCCTGGTTCGTGATGAGCCGGCTGGTGTTCGGCTATCAGATCAAGGTGGTCGGGTCGGCACCTAATGCGGCGCGCTATGGCGGCTTTTCGGTCAATCGCACCATCTGGATGGCGCTGTTGACCAGCGGCGCCCTGGCCGGACTCGCGGGTGTACTGGAAGTGGCCGGCCCCTTCGGGCGCATGGTGCCGTCCTTTCCGACCAATTACGGCTTTACCGCCATCATCGTCGCCTTTCTGGGGCGTTTGCATCCGATCGGCATTATCTTTGCCGGGCTGGCCATGGCGGTTGCCGTGGTGGGGGGTGAGGTGGCGCAGACGACAATCCAGTTGCCGGCTGCAGCCGTGGGTATTTTCCAGTCGATGATGCTGTTCTTCTTGTTGGCGAGCGACCTTCTGGTGCGCTACCGGGTGCGCATGGTGGGTAGTAACCGGGTGGAGGTCACACCATGAACATGGATCTGGTCGTCCCCATCATCATCACGCTGATCGGCGCCTCGACCCCGATCCTGATTGCCGCGCTGGGCGAACTGGTGGTGGAAAAGAGCGGCGTGCTCAATCTGGGTGTTGAGGGCATGATGCTGATCGGTGCAGTGGTAGCCTTTGCGGTGACCTACACCACCGGCAATCCCTGGCTGGGAATCCTGCTGGCCGCCGCCGCCAGCGCCGCCGCGTCGATGATCTTTGCCTTCCTTACCCTGTCGCTGTCGGCCAATCAGGTGGCGACCGGGCTGGCTTTGACCATCTTCGGCACCGGCTTCTCGGCGCTGTTCGGCCAGGCCTATACCGGTAAGCCCATCAGCATTTTCCGCTCGATATTTCCCGAGGCGCTGGCCACCCATCCGCTGTGGCGCCTGGTGTTCGGGCACAGCCCACTGGTGTATTTCTCGCTGCTGCTGGTGGTGGCGGTGTGGTGGTTCCTCAAAAAGACCCGGGCTGGACTCATCCTGCGCGCAGTCGGCGAGAATGATCTTTCGGCCCACTCGATCGGCTATTCGGTGATCGGGGTGCGCTATGCGGCAGTGGCTTTTGGCGGCGCGATGGCCGGTATTGGCGGCAGCTGCTTTCCGCTGTTGCTCACCCCGCAATGGGCCGAGCGACTGACCGCCGGGCGCGGCTGGATTGCGCTGGCGCTGGTGGTGTTCGCCGCCTGGCGGCCCTTCCGCCTGTTTGGCGGGGCCTATCTGTTCGGGCTGGTGATGACGATCGAGCTCTACACCAAGGCCTCGGGCGGTACGGGGGGCGTTCCCTCCGAATTCTGGGCGGCGCTGCCCTATCTGGCGACCATTGCCGTCCTGGTGCTAATTTCGCTGCGGCGTTCGGGCCATTCGGCGGCCCCGGCATGCCTGGGCAAACCATTTCTACCAACCAACTAGAAGACGTCAGAAGGAGAATTTACGCATGGCTATCTTCACTCGCCGTTCCGTACTCAAGATCGGTGGCGCCAGCCTGGCGTTGCCGCTGCTCGGCCAGGCCGTTCTGGCGCAGGACGGGCCGCTCAAGATCGGTTTTGTCAATGTTGGCCCCAAGGACGACAATGGCTGGACCTTCGGCCACTGGACCGGTGCCAAGGCGCTGGAAGCCGAATTTGGCGACAAGATCGAAATCACTTTCGTGGAAACCGTGCCCGAGGGCCCGGACTGCGAACGCGTGCTGCGCGAACTGGCCCAGCAGGGCAACAAGATCATCTTTGCCACCAGCTTCGGCTTTGGCGACTATGTGATCAAGGTGGCCCGCGAGTTCCCCGACGTGATCTTCGAGCACGCCACGGGCTATCAGCGTTCGGACAATGTGGGCACCTATAACGCCCGCTTCCATGAAGGCCGTGCCGTCATGGGTACGCTGGCTGGCCATCTGAGCAAGACCAACACCATCGGCTATATCGGCTCATTCCCGATCCCCGAAGTGGTGATGGGCATCAACGCGTTCACGTTGGCGGCCCGCAAGATCAACCCCGACATCAAGGTCAACGTGGTCATGCTGTCGAGCTGGCACGATCCGGCCAAGGAAGCCGACGCCGCCCGCGCGCTGATTGATCAGGGTGCCGACATCCTGGTGCAGCACACCGATGGTCCGGCGGCCCTGCAGGTTGCTGAAGAGCGTGGTATTGTCGGTGGCTTCGGCCAGGGCGCCGATATGAGCGCATTTGCGCCCAAGTCGCATCTGAGCGCCATCATCGACGTCTGGGCACCCCATTACATTCAGGTCGTCAATGACGTGATGGCTGGGACCTGGGTATCCGATGACAGCTGGCCTGGCATTGCCGCCGGCGAAGTGGTGATCGGGCCCTATAACGAGAAGATCCCCGCCGATGTTGTCGCAGCCGCCGAAGCGGTCAAGAACGGCATTGTCGATGGTACGCTCAACCCGTTCACCGGTCCGATTGTCGACAATGCCGGCACCGAGCGTGTCGCGGCCGGAGCGGTGGTTGACGATGCCGGTCTGTGGGCGATGGACTGGTATGTCGAAGGCGTCAATGCCTAAGCGCCGATATTCATAATCCAGGGAGGCGGGCCTTGGCCCGCCTCTTTTCACGAACGGCGTCGGGTCATCGACGTCGTAGCTGCCCCTTTTCCGCGAGCGGCGAGGGCAGGAAGGAAGCTAGAGCATGGGCGATTTTGCGATTTTCTATGAATGGCTGATGTTTGCGGTGCGCTGGCTGCACGTGATCACGGCCATCGCCTGGATCGGCTCATCATTCTACTTCATCGCGCTCGACCTGGGCCTGCGTAAAACCCCGAGTCTGCCGCCACTGGCGCATGGCGAGGAGTGGCAGGTGCATGGCGGCGGCTTCTACCACATCCAGAAATATCTGGTGGCGCCGGATTTTTTACCCGAGCACCTGACCTGGTTCAAATGGGAAAGCTACTGGACCTGGATCTCCGGCTTCATCCTGCTGGTGCTGATCTATTATGTCGGCGCCGATCTTTATCTGGTTGACCGCACCGTGCTGGACGTGCCGGCCTGGCAGGCCATCGGTCTGTCGCTGGCCTCTATCGGGCTGGGCTGGGTGCTCTATGACACGCTGTGCAAATCGCCGGTTGGGCAGTCCACGACCGGGTTGATGCTGGTGCTGTTCGCCATTCTGGTGGCGATGAGCTGGGGCTATACCCAATTGTTCACCGGACGCGCGGCGATGCTGCATATGGGCGTGTTCACAGCGACCATCATGACGGTGAATGTGGTGATGATCATCATCCCCAATCAACGCATTGTCGTGGGCGACCTCAAGGCGGGCCGGGTGCCCGATGCCAAATATGGCAAGATTGCCAAGCAGCGCAGCCTGCACAATAACTACCTGACGCTGCCCGTCATCTTCTTCATGCTGTCCTCGCACTATCCGCTGGCCTTCGCCACGCAGTGGAACTGGATCATCGCATCGCTGATCTTCCTGATCGGGGTGGTGATCCGGCATTATTTCAACACGCGCCACGCTCGCAAAGGCAATCCGCACTGGACCTGGGCGGTAGCAGTGGTGCTGTTCATCATCATTGCCTGGCTATCGAGCGGACCCAAGCTGCCGGGTGCGGCAGGAGAGGCGGTGGCGTCCCGGGCGGCCGAATCCTTTCTCAGTGCAAGCCATTTCGAGGCTGCCAGCCTGACCGTACAGACCCGTTGCGCCATGTGCCACACGGCCGAGCCGGCCTGGCCAGGGGTATATCAGGCGCCCAAGAACGTGATCCTCGACAATGACAACGCCATCGCCAGTCACGCGACGGAGATCGTCATGCAGGCGGGTTACGCCCATGCCATGCCGCCGGGCAATGCCAGCGAGATGACCCCAGAGGAGCGGGCTTTGCTGGTGGCCTGGTTCCGCGAGGGCTCGGGGCAGTGAGCATGAGAATTCTGCGCGGCAGGGTGCTGAGTTTTCTCAGCGAGCCGCAGGGGCTCGATGACACGGCAAGCTACCGCTACATTGAGGATGGGGCGATTTCCATCGTCGACGGCAAGATCGTCGCGGTTGGAACTTTCGACGCTGCCCTGGTGGGTGACGGGGAGGTCATTGACCACCGGCCGCACCTGATCATGCCGGGTTTCATTGATACGCACCTGCATTATGTGCAGAGCCAGATAGTGGCCTCCTATGCTGGCTCGCTGCTGGAGTGGCTCAACACCTATACGTTTATCGAGGAACAGAAGTTCAGCCAGCAGGGGCATGCGGCAACCATCGCCAGTGCGTTTTATGACGAGCTGATCCGCAATGGTACAACCACAGCCGCGGCCTATTGTTCGAGCGCCCCCGCATCGGTTGACGCCTATTTCGCCGAAGCCGAAAAGCGCAACATGCTGATGATCGGCGGCAAGGTGATGATGGATCGCCATGCGCCCGAGGCGCTGTGCGATACGGCGCAGTCGAGCTATGACGACAGCAAGACACTGATCGCGCGCTGGCATGGGCGTGGTCGCGGGCTCTACGCCATCTCGCCGCGCTTTGCCATTACCTCGACGCCCGAACAGCTGGCGGCGGCACAGAGTCTGGTTGCTGAGCACCCTGAGTGCTATGTGCAGACCCATCTGAGCGAGAACAACGCCGAGATTACGCTGTCGCTGCAGCTTTACCCGGAGGCGCCGGACTATACCGGGATATATGAGCACTACGGCCTGCTCGGGCCCAAGACGCTGCTCGGCCATTGCATCCATCTCGATCATCGCGAGACCGAATTGCTGGCCGATACTGGCGCAGTGGCGGTGTTCTGCCCGACCTCAAACCTGTTTCTGGGCTCCGGCCTGTTCGACCGCGCGCGATTGCAGCAGCATGGGGTGCGGATCGGCGTGGCCACCGATATCGGCGGCGGCACCAGCTTTTCCATGCTGCGGACGCTCGACGAAGGCTACAAGGTGCTGCAATTGAGAGGGCAGCGGCTGACGCCGTTCAATTCATTTTACATGATGACCCTGGGCAATGCCCGGGCGCTGTCACTGGAAGGCACTATCGGCACCATCGCGCCGGGTTGTGCGGCCGATCTGGTGGTGCTGAACGCGGCGGCGACGCCGGCCATGGCGCTGCGCATGCAGACGGCGACGCAACTGGTTGAGGAATTGTTTCTGCTCCAGACGCTGGGCGATGACCGGGCGATTGCCGAGGTCTATGTCGCTGGCGCACAGGCCAAGTCGACTTTAGACGGGTTGTGACGATCGCGGCCTTGGCCTAAATCTCTGGCACGACAAGAAGGACAAAGCCCAATGAGCGACTATCAGACAAAATTCGGCCTTTCGGTGCATTCTCTGTTGGTCGACTTTGTCGAGAAAGAAGCGCTCCTCGGCCTTGCCGTCACAGCTGACCAGTTCTGGACGGGCTTTGCGGCTCTGGTCGCCGAACACGCGCCGACCAATGCGGCGCTGCTGGCCAGGCGCGATAGCCTGCAGAACCAGATCGACGACTGGCACCACAAATATGGGCCGGTCGCCAGCAATCCGCAGGGTTATGAGTTCTTCCTCAGGGAAATTGGCTATCTGTTGCCCGAGCCTGCCGATTTCACCATCGAGACCGAAGGGCTTGATCCCGAAATCACTACGCTGTGCGGACCGCAACTGGTCGTGCCGGTGTCCAATGCCCGCTATGCCTTGAACGCTGCCAATGCGCGCTGGGGCAGTCTTTATGACGCCTATTACGGCACCGATGTGATCGCTCGCGACGGTGAGCTGGCGCCCGGCAAGGGCTACAATCCAGTTCGTGGCGCCGCCGTGGTTGCCAAGGCTGCGGCGTTTCTCGACGCCAGTTTTCCGCTCAGCACTCGCAGCCATAGCGACGTGACTTCCTATGAAGTGCAGACCGCTGGCGGCGTGGCAAAGCTTGCCATCAACACGTCGACTGGTCCAGCAACGCTGCAGGACCCGGCGGCCTTTGTCGGTTACGGCGATGACAGCGAAGGCAACAAGGCCGAGATCGTGCTGCGCCACCATGGGCTGCATGTGATCCTGGCGATCGACAAGGGCAGCGTTATCGGTAGTGCGCATGCGGCCGGGTTGAGCGACGTCATCGTGGAATCGGCGCTGACGACAATTCAGGATTGTGAGGATTCGGTTGCTGCCGTCGATGCCGAGGACAAGGTTGGCGTCTATCGCAACTGGCTTGGGTTGATGACCGGCATGCTGGAAGAAACTTTCGAGAAGTCCGGCAAGCAAATGACCCGCCGGCTGAAGCAGGATGGCGTCTTTACCGCCGTCGACGGTAGCGAGATGGTGCTCAAGGGGCGGGCCCTGCAACTGGTGCGCAATGTCGGCCATCTGATGACTACCGATGCGGTGTTGTGGAACAACAAGCCGATCGGCGAAGGGCTGATGGATGCGGCCGTGACGGTGCTGTGCGCCATGCAGGATAAGGTCAACAGCACGACGGGCGCGGTCTATATCGTCAAGCCCAAGATGCATGGACCTGAGGAAGTGGCCTTTGCCTGCGCCATTTTTGCCTCGGTCGAAGCCATGCTGGGTCTCAAGCCCAACACCATCAAAATCGGCATTATGGATGAGGAACGCCGCACCTCGGCCAACCTCAAAGCGGCAATTTACGAAGCGCGCAGCCGCGTATTCTTCATCAATACCGGCTTCCTGGACCGGACGGGCGACGAGATCCATACCGCCATGGAAGCGGGGCCGGTACTGCGCAAGGATGAGATCAAGAATGAGCGCTGGATTGCGGCCTATGAAGACCGCAACGTACTGATCGGGCTGGCCTGTGGCCTGTCGGGACGGGCGCAGATCGGCAAGGGCATGTGGGCGCGGCCCGATGACATGGCGGCGATGATGGAGGCCAAGAGTGGCCACCCCAATGCCGGGGCCAACACCGCCTGGGTGCCAAGCCCGACAGCCGCGACGCTGCACGCTCTGCACTATCACCAGATCGATGTGTTCGCCGCCCAGCGCCGCCGTCACAACGAGGCTTTGCCGGAGCTGACCGAACTGTTTTCGATGCCGGTACAGGCGCCGTTCTCGCTCAGCCGCGAAGAAATCACCCGCGAGCTGGAAAACAATGCGCAGGGCATTCTGGGCTATGTCGTGCGCTGGGTGCAGCAGGGCGTTGGTTGTTCCAAGGTGCCGGACATCAATGATGTCGGGCTGATGGAAGATCGCGCAACTTGCCGGATTTCGTCACAGGCGGTGGCCAACTGGCTGCGCCACGGACTGGTCAGCCGCGACGAGGTCACCTCGACATTTGAGCGCATGGCCTCCGTGGTCGACCAACAGAATGCTGGCGATCCGCAGTATCGACCGATGGCTGACAATTTCCAGTCCGTCGCGTTCCGGGCAGCGCTCGATCTGGCGCTGCATGGGGCCGATCAGCCCAGTGGCTATACCGAGCCGCTGCTGCATGCCGCTCGCCGCAAGGTCAAGGCGCGCGACTCCCACTAGAGCACGTCACCGTGTCGTTGAAGCGGCGAAAACGCTCAGGCCTTTGATGGGGCGCACTGGTTGGCGGCAGGCCGCCGACCACATTTCCTCAGGATACGAAGTCGAACTTGTCGACGTCGAACAGGCCGCGATCGGTCATCTTGAGATGGGGGATGACCGGCAGGGCGAGGAACGCCACCTGCAGGAACGGCTCGGGCAGGACGCAGTCCAGCGCCAGTGCGGCAGCGCGCAGAATGTGCAGATCATGAGAAACGGTCTCGAACGGTTCCAGGCTCATCAGCCCGGCCAGGGGTAGAGCCAGTTCGGCAGTTATCCTGCCGCCATCGGCCACGGCGAAGCCGCCGCCCAGTTCGATCAGGCGATTGACGGCGACTGCCATGTCGTCGTCATTGGCACCAACCACGGTGATGTTGTGGCTGTCGTGGCCGACGGAGGAAGCGATGGCGCCACGCTTGAGGCCGAAGCCGGTGACGAAGCTGCGGCCGATATTGCCGTTCTTGCCGTGCCGTTCAATCACCGCAAGCTTGATGATATCGGCGGCCAGATCGGGCTGCAGCCCGCGCTCGGTAGAGGCCAGGGTTGCTTCCTCGCGGAAAGTCAGGATCAGGCCGGGGCGCACGCCGATCACCGGGGTGCTGTTCTGGCCGGGGCGGGGCTCGGTGATGAAGCTGTCGGCGCTGACCGGAGTGGCCTTCATCGACGTGAGGCCGACGGGCAGGACCGGCTGGCGGGCGTCGAACAGGGCCGGCACCACCAGGCGCCCAGCGGTGATCACGTCGGAAACGCTGCAGTCTTCAAGGTTGTCGAGCAGGGCGATATCGGCGCGCCAGCCGGAGGCCAACAGGCCACGATCGGTGAGGCCGAAAATGCGGGCGGCCGAATGGCTCGCGGCGCGGTAAACGTGGTGCAACGGCCGCCCCATGGCGATAAGGCGGCGGATGGAGCTATCCAGATGTCCCTCCTCGGCAATGTCGAGCGGGTTGCGGTCATCGGTGCACAGCGCCACGAAGCTGGAGGTGTTTTCGTCGAGGATTTCGGCGAGCGCCTTGAGATCCTTGGAGACCGAGCCTTCGCGGATCAGGATGGCCATGCCCTTGGCCAGCTTTTCGCGCGCTTCAGCGGCGCTGGTGGCCTCGTGATCGGTGCGGATCGCGGCAGCGAGATAGCCATTGAGCGCCGTGCCCAGCAGCAGCGGGGCGTGGCCATCGATATGGCCGCCCTGAAACGCCACCAGTTTGGCCAGAATGCCCGGATCGGCGTTCAGTACGCCGGGAAAGTTCATCATTTCGGCCAGGCCAATGACCTTGGGATGGTTGCGGAACGGCTCGAGATCCTCGATTTCGAGCGCCGCGCCGGAGGTTTCAAAGCCGGTGGCGGGCACGCAGGACGACAGGTTGATGCGCACATCCATCACCGTCTGCTCGGCGCTGTCGAGGAAGTAGCGGATACCTTCGGCGCCCAGCACATTGGCGATTTCGTGGGGATCGCAGATTACCGTGGTGACGCCATAGGGTAACACGCAGCGGTCAAATTCCAGCGGGGTGACCAGCGAGGATTCGATGTGCAAATGGGTGTCGATGAAGCCGGGCACCGCAAAGCGGCCGGCACCGTCAATGACGGTGTTGCCCTGATAGCTGGCATGGGTACCCACGATGCGATCAGCGACAATGGCGATGTCGGTGGTGGTTACTGCGCCGGTGATGACGTCGAGCATCCGTACATTTTTGATCACAGTGTCGGCGGGGACCTTGCCCTGGCCAGCCATGATCATGCGGGTGAGGGTCTGGGCAGAAGTCATCAAACATTCCTGGGTCTGGGAGGCGCCGAGGGTCGACGCATCCGGGCGATAGGTCAAGCTGGTACTGGAACCGTGTGGGCCGGCGCACGTTGCAAATAAGAGTTTAACGGAGTGCAGCATGGAAACCTATGATCCCCACAAATCCGATACCGATGTGCGCCAGGCCAACCCGCGCAAAATGAACCTGCGCGTCCTGATCAGTTCACTGATCGGGATCGTTGTGCTCTTCGCTGTGATCTATCTGGTCTATGCCATGACCCAATCGGGCGCGGCATAATCACCGTGCGGCTGATCAGGGTTGGACGGGACGCTCTGACTTTGGAGCGCCGGCGGCGGGGCGTGAGCAGGTGGCCCGCGAGGTGGCCAGTGTGTTGCGCAATACGCCGATGATCAGCCGGAAATCCTATATTGCACCCTGCCTGTTCAAACTGTTCAACGATGGCAAGCTCAAGCCGTTGTGGGAGACCTCTGGCGCAAACCGGCGTGGACTCCTGGCCCGCGAAGGGCGCCTGGGGGCGGTACTGGCGGCGATCGGTTAGCCTGCAGCGCGACGCGATTGTCGTGGAGCAAAAGCGCCTTCAGGCACTGGGGGGTGGACGACGACGTTGTCGACGGGTGAGAGCGGCGTTGTCGGGTGCCTTGAACATTGCGGTGATCTCGTCTGCGGAGACGCCAGCCGAGAACAGGAAGCCCTGCAAGGTGTTGCACCCCAACCTGCCGAGTATTGTTGCCTGTTCCTCGGTTTCGACGCCTTCGGCGGTAACCTCGAGCTCCATGGCGTGCGCCAGGGTGACGATGGCATCGGTGATTGCTACCGAGACATGCCCATCGGCCAGTTGGCTGACAAAGGAGCGGTCGATCTTGATGCGGTCAACAGGATAGCGCTTGAGGTAGCTCAGCGACGAGTATCCAGTGCCAAAGTCATCAAGGGCGATCTGAATGCCCGCGGTGCGGAAGGCCCGCAGGTTCTGCGCCGAGATGTGTTCTTCATCGAGCAGGATGGATTCGGTGATCTCAAGCTCAAGATCAACAGCCCGCATCCCCGTGTGATGAAGAATGTCAAAGACCAGATTGGGGAAGCGCGGGTTGCGCAGCTGCATTGGTGAAACATTGACGGCAATGGTGCGCCCGGGAACTGTGGCGCCCAATTGGCAGGCGCGGCGCAAGACGAACTCGCCCAGAACTTCGATGAGGCCGGTACTTTCTGCGACCGAGATAAAGCGTCCGGGGGCGATCTGACCGTATTTTGGATGATGCCAGCGCACCAGCGCCTCAGCGCCAATGACCTTGCGGGATGACTGGTCGATCAGCGGTTGAAAGACCACCGACAGCTGGTCGTCGCGGCCGAGAGCTTCGCGCAGTTCGCCCTCGATGGTGTGCTGCAACTGCAGCAGCTCGTTCATGTGCTCCTCGTAAACCACGGCACGATTGCGCCCACCGGCCTTGGCCTCGTAGAGCGCGATATCGGCCTTGCGGAACAATTCGCTGGGCTCGGCATCGTCGCCCCGCGCCCGGACGATGCCGATGCTGGCGCCGACATGGGCCTTGGCGCGGTTTAAGAGGAACGGACGACCGATCGACTCGATGACGCGGGCCGAGAGCGCCAATACATCGTCAAGTTCATCATGATTGGCGGTCAGAATGGCAAATTCGTCCCCTCCCAAGCGGGCGATTATCGCATCGGCGCCAAACACGGTGTGGAGCCGGTCGCTCACCGCGCCGATCAGTTCGTCGCCAACCTGGTGGCCCAAGGTGTCGTTGACCTGCTTGAAGCGATCGAGATCAAGCATGAATAGCGTCAGCTGTGCGTTCTGGTTGTGGCTTTCAGCTATCGCCTCGGCCAGTTTGACGTCAAATCCCATACGGTTGGGCAGACTCGTCAGCTTGTCGTGCATAGCTTGATGCTCGACCAGTTGATGCTCCGCTTCGAGCGCGATAGCGGTGCCGCGCAACCGCCGGAGCAACAGGAAAGCCAGAAAGGCGCCGATGGTGAATACGATGGCCAGGGCCGGCGCTGTCTGACGCAGCATCAATGTGCCTGGATGGTCACTGTCCCATTCAAAAAAACCAATAAAGCGTCCAGCAGTGTTCTCAATGGGATGGGCCGCGCCGCTCGGGTCGTTGCTCTCGACCAGCGAGAAGCGGCCATTCTCGATCAGATACTCACCATTGATTTTGTCAGCGGCAGCTTCGTCGAGGAATTCCAGGGCCAGCACCACCGACTCGGCGCCCTTGAGTTGGGGCAGCGCACCAGAGTGGGTGACAATAGGCATGGCCGCAACCATGGCAGGTTGCCCCGCGATGATAGCAAGATCAGTCAAACCGACAGGCGTGGACATGCCGGGCGGCAAATGGGTCGGGGGGAATGATCGGAGTCGCCCGAGAAATGGCGTGAACACGGTCGTCAGCTCGGGGTGCTCTGCAGGCTCCAGTGAGACGCCAGCATCCATCAGGTAGATCGGCACCGCATCTTTGTCGAAAATGGCAATGCGATCAATCCGGTAGAAGTCGTACATCCAGACGCCCAGATTGTCCGCGATCCAGTCGAAATTGATTCTGAATTGGGTATTGACGACGGCGTCGTCCCAGACAGCGACGCTTTCGAGCTGTTGTAGCAGGCTTTTCTGGCGGCCATCGATGATGTGGGTGACCAAGGTGCGCTGCCGCTCTACGGCGCGCTGGTCGATATTGGTCGTGACCCAGACGATAAAAGCCAGGAATGAGGCGGCCGTGATGACCAACGCCAACACTACTGATAGTAGCATGGCGAGGGAGGACTGCCGGCGGTTGGTTTTCGGCGGCGTGTCGGGCATCAAATATCGGTAAAGGACGCTGGGGCCTCGATATTAGCGCTTCTGAGATTGCCGAGTAGTTACCAGATTGAGATTTCTGGTGTTTTTGCTGGTCAGCCATTTTCCTTGAAGAGAACTTCGCGATCCTGAGTGAAGTTGGCGAGCAGCGGCAGGCACGCACCGCCAATTTCGCGCGCCCCAAATCCAATGGTACCTTCAGCGATGGTGAACGGGGCCAGTCCTTGCAGGTCAAAGCCGAGCGTGGCTTCGCGTGTGGCCTGGACCAGGGACTGGCGTATGCCGGCCGGAAAAGCGCCATCGATCACTATCGTGCGGAAATCGATGATGGATACCGCGCTGATGGCCGCAAGAGCCAGGCTTTGGGCGGCATCGGCGATCCACTCATCAAGCAGTGGACCAATTTCACCCCAATCGCCGGGGTCGCGCCACAAGGTGCTCGGGTCCTGACCGGCAGCGGTCAGCCTGTCGGCAAGAACATAGATCGACGCACTGCGTAGTAGCTGCTGAAATCCCCCGGAAGGGGCTGGCACCGGCAGGGGGCCGATGGCGCCGCCATAGCCGGTGCGCCCGGGAAACAGATGGCTATTGAGCACCACGCCGCCGCCAATGAAAGAACCGAGAAAGATGTAGAGAAAGTCCTCGCCGTGCTGACCATTGCCCAGCACCAGTTCAGCGGCGCAGGCTGCCGTGCCGTCATTGTGGAAATAGACCGGCCATGGACTGATCGCTGCGATTTCGGCGCGAATATCGGCTTGCCGCCAGGCGGCAAGAACATCGGCCGGTGCGCCCAACTGGGACTCCCAGTTCCACAGCTCGAAGGGAGAGGCGATGCCGAAGCCGGCGATGCGTTGGCGCTCTGCTGGGCTCAGCCCGGCAGTGAGCTCGTCAATGCCTCGGCGGGTCAGGTCCAGCATGATCTGTGGCGTCGGATAGGGGTGAGGCTGGTGGATGCGGCCCCGCACGGTACCCGCAAAATCCATCAATACGATATCGGAACTGCGTCGGCCGATCTTGAGCCCGAGGAAGAAGGCACCGCGCGGATTGAGTGCATAGGGAACTAGGGGTTGACCCACCTTGCCACGCAGGGGATTGAGGCGAAGCAGAATACCATCAGCTTCCAACGCGTTTACGATGGTGGAAATGGTCTGCGGTGACAGGCCAGTGCGCCGGGCAATGTCAGCCTTGGGCAGACTGCCGTGCCGGCGCACTAAAGACAGCACCAAGCGTTCATTGTAGAGGCGCACGCCAGTCTGGTTGGTGCCGCGACTGAGTTGGTCCGAGCCTGCGGCTCGCCTGCCTGAACTCACCATCGACAATGGCCTTATGTTAACATTTGCAAGTTGTTGTCCTGCGGCTTTAGGCCGGATTACCCGTCAAATTGCAATCGTTTGCTTGGGTGTGATGGAAGTCGACGGCCCATCAAAAGGCCACGCATCCTCCCTGTCAATTAATAAATCACTTGGAATAACTTATTGACACGCCCGGTCAGTTCCACTGATATGGAAGCCGGAGAGCAGGTGGCACGGGAGCGCTGAACCAGTTCTCCTGATGGTCGACGGACGGGTGAACACCGATCGGGACCTGCGAACATTCATTGGGAGGAGTAGATCGATGGGTAAGTTATTGAAAGTCGCGGCCGCCGGAGCCGTGATGCTGGGTCTGATGTGCGGCACTGCCGCCTATGCCCAGGAGGTGGTCGGCCTCATCACCAAGACAGAAGGCAATCCCTTCTTCGTCAAGATGCGCGAAGGCGCCCAGGCCAAGGCCGACGAATTGGGGCTGGATCTGCGCACCTTTGCCGGCAAGTTTGATGGCGATAATGACAGCCAGATCGCGGCCATCGAAAACCTCATTGCTGCTGGCGCCAAGGGTTTTGCGATTGTGCCATCGGATTCTGCGGCCATTGTGCCCACCATCCAGCAGGCGCGCGACGCCGGACTGCTGGTGATCGTGCTCGATACCCCGCTTGATCCGATCGACGCGGCGGATGCGACCTTTGCCACCGACAACCGCCAGGCCGGGCGGCTGATCGGGCAGTGGGCGGCCGGAACCTTGGGTGCGGAAGCAGCCAATGCCAAGATCGCCATGCTCGACCTGGCCGTGAACCAGCCGACTGTCGACTATTTGCGCGACCAGGGCTTCATGGAAGGGTTTGGCATCGATGTGAAGGATCCCAACCGCTATGGCGACGAGGACGATGCGCGCATTTGCGGCCATGAAGTGACAGGCGGTGCCGAGGATGGCGGCCGTACCGCAATGGAAACCCTGCTGCAGAAATGCCCGGATGTTAACGTCGTCTATACGATCAACGAGCCCGCCGCCGCCGGCGCCTATGAGGCGCTCAAGGCGATCGGCAAGGATGACGGCTCGGTGCTGATCGTCTCAGTTGATGGCGGCTGCCCCGGCGTTGCCAATATCAAGGATGGTGTCATCGGCGCGACCAGTCAGCAGTATCCTTTGCTGATGGCTTCAATGGCCATGGAAGCCATCAAGAACTTCGTCGACACGGGTGAAAAACCCGCGGTCACCGAAGGTCTCGATTTCTTCGACACCGGCGCGCAGCTTGTCACCGACGCACCCGTTGCCGGCGTCGAATCGATCGATACCACCAAGGGGGCCGAGCTCTGCTGGGGCTGAACCACGCTTACAGAGCAGTGGGCCGCCATCGGCGGCCCACCACCGATGGATATTGACCCTGGGGAGGGGTGTTGATGAGTGACGATGCAGCCGGTTCGGCGACTGCGGAACATGGCCTGACGGGCGCCGCGCAGACCGTCGCCAGTTTTGACACGGAGAGACCGGGCCTGATCCGGCGGATACAGGCCTTCCTGCACACCTACCCGACCGCGATTCCCTTTATCGTTCTGATCGTCGGCATCGCCATCTTCTCGTTTGCGGCGGGTTCCAAGTTCTTTGCCCCGTTCAACCTGTCGCTGGTCTTGCAGCAGGTCACGATTATCGGCGTACTCGGTATCGCCCAGACGCTGATTATCCTGACCGCCGGCATCGATCTGTCGGTTGGCGCCATCATGATCTTGTCCTCCATCGTGATGGGTCGACTGTCGGTCGTTGCCGGCGTCCCGGTGGAAATTGCCTTTGTCATGGGACTTGCCACCGGTGTGCTCTGTGGATTCATCAACGGGGTGCTGGTCGCGCTCGTCAAGTTGCCGCCCTTCATCGTTACGCTGGGCACCTGGTCGATCTACGGGTCGATGATCATCTTCATCTCCAACTCCGAGACCATCCGTAGCCAGGATATCGCCGCGATTGCCCCGATGCTGCAGTGGATGGGGGCGCGCGTGGCGCTGGGGGGAGGGGCGATCCTGACCATTGGCTCCATGGTGATGCTGCTGATTGCGGCGGGCGTCTGGTATGTGCTCAACCGCACCGCGTTTGGCCGTCATATCTACGCCACGGGGGATGACCCGGAATCGGCCCGGCTGGCCGGCATCAACACCACCTGGACGCTGATTGGCGTCTACACGTTGGCCGGGCTGATTTGCGCACTGGCCAGCTGGGTGCTGATCGGGCGCGTCGGGGCGGTGTCGCCGCTGGGCAGCCAGACCGCCAACCTGGATTCGATCACTGCCGTGGTGATCGGCGGCACGTCGCTGTTCGGTGGCCGCGGTTCGATCGTCGGCACGCTGTTGGGTGCGCTGATCGTTGGCATGTTCCGCAATGGCCTGGCCCTCTCGGGTGTCGATGTGTTGTGGCAGGAATTTGCGGTGGGCGCGCTCATTATCATTGCTGTCACCACCGATCAGTGGATCAGAAGGATCTCGGCATGAGCCTGGACCAGACAGCAGCAGGCCTGACCGCCACGCCGATCGCCGGGCCGCAGCCGATACTCAGCGCCCACAATCTGCAGAAACGCTACGGCAAGGTGGTGGCGCTCGACCACGCCGATTTCGATCTCTACCCTGGAGAAATCCTGGCGGTGATCGGCGACAATGGTGCGGGCAAATCGACCCTGATCAAGACGCTGTGCGGTGCGGTAATCCCCGATGCCGGTACTATCAAGCTTGATGGCTCGCCCATCGCCTTCAAATCGCCGATGGAGGCGCGGCTGGCCGGCATCGAAACGGTGTACCAGAATCTGGCTCTGTCGCCGGCGCTGTCGATTGCCGACAACCTGTTTCTGGGCCGCGAAATGCGCAAAAAAGGGCCGCTGGGCGACATTTTCCGCCTGCTCGACCGCTCCGGTATGAACCGGATCGCCCGCGAGAAGCTGACCGAGCTGGGGCTGATGACCATTCAGAATATCGGCCAGTCGGTGGAAACGTTGTCGGGCGGCCAGCGACAGGGCGTTGCAGTGGCGCGCGCGGCGGCGTTCGGTTCGCGCGTGGTGATCATGGATGAGCCGACGGCGGCGCTGGGCGTCAAGGAAAGCCGGCGCGTGCTGGAACTGATGCTGGACGTCAAGCGGCGCGGGCTGCCTATTGTGCTGATCAGTCACAACATGCCTCATGTGTTCGAGGTGGCTGATCGCATCCATATCCACCGGCTGGGCCGGCGGATCGCGGTCATCAGTCCCAAGGACCATACCATGTCCGATGCGGTGGCGATCATGACCGGCGCGATGGAGCCGCCTGCGCAAGCGGCGTCAGCTTCGTGATCGTGGACGCGGCAAAATAGCGTTTGCCGCCTTCGCCTCCCGGTCGTCCTGCGATAGGGTGCGCGGGCCACCATGCCTTGCATTGGTCGCCGCTGTCTTGTCGATGCTCCGGGAACCTGATGATGACCAAAGTCCGCGCCCTTGTCCTTGAACGCCAGCACGAACTGGCCTTGCGCGAAATCGATCTGCCGCTCGAGGTCGGGCCCGGCATGGTCAAGATCGCCATCCACACGGTGGGGGTCTGCGGCTCGGACGTGCACTACTACACCCATGGCAGGATCGGCCCGTTCGTGGTCAATGCGCCGATGGTACTGGGCCACGAGGCCGCTGGGGTGGTCAGTGAAGTTGGTGCCGGGGTGGCCCATTTGCAGGTGGGCGACCGGGTCTGCATGGAGCCAGGCGTACCTGACCCCAATTCGCGCGCCAGCCGGTTGGGCATGTATAATGTCGATCCGGCCGTGCAGTTCTGGGCAACGCCGCCGGTGCATGGCGTGCTGACCGCCGAAGTGGTGCATCCGGCCAATTACACGTTCAAGCTGCCCGATCATGTGAGCTTTGCCGAAGGCGCGATGGTGGAGCCTTTCGCAGTGGGCATGCAGGCGGCGGCCAAGGCGCGGATCACCCCGGGCGACACCGCGGTGGTGCTGGGCGCTGGGCCGATTGGCACCATGGTGGCGCTGGCGGCGCTGGCGGGCGGCTGCGCCCGGGTTATCGTGGCCGACCTGGCCCAGCCCAAGCTCGACATTGCCGGACAGTATCAGGGCGTCATCACCGTCAACATCCGCGACAGGGACGTTGTCGAGGCGGTCAGCGAACTCACCGAGGGCTGGGGTGCCGATGTGGTGTTCGAGTGCTCGGGCTCGCCGCACGCCTGGAAGACCATCATGGATCTGCCGCGCCCGGGTGGGGCGATTGTCGTGGTTGGCCTGCCGGTTGAACCGGTAGCGGTCGATATTGCTGGTGCTTCGGTCAAGGAGTTGCGGATAGAGAACGTCTTCCGCTACGCCCATCAATATGACCGGGCCATCGCGCTGATCGGCTCGGGCAAGGTCGATCTCAAGCCGCTGATCTCGGAGACCTTTGCCTTTGAAGATGCCAAAGCGGCGTTTGATCGCGCCGTTGAGGCGCGGCCAAGCGATGTGAAGCTCCAGATCCGTGTCGCGCAGTAGCGGGCAAGCCCAAGAGAGGAAACAAGATGGACCTGAATTTGCGCGACAAGGTTGCGGTCATCACCGGTGGTACGGTGGGGATCGGGCTGGCGGTGGCCGAGGGCTTGGCCGCCGAGGGCGCCAATCTGGTGCTGGCGGGCCGCAACAAGGAGCGGAACGATGGTGCGGCGGTGCGGATCGCCGAGCGGTTCGGCATCACTGCCACGGCGATTGCCGCTGACGTCGCGACAGCCGAGGGGTGTGACGCAGTCGTCAATGGCACCAAGCAAGCCTTTGGCGGCGCCGATATCTTGATCAACAATGCAGGCACGGGCTCCAACGAGACTATCGCCGAGGCCGACGACGCCAAGTGGCAGTATTACTGGGACCTGCATGTGATGGCGGCGGTGCGGCTGGCGCGCGGGCTGGTGCCGACGATGAAGGCGCGGGGCGGTGGCGTGGTGCTGCACAATGCTTCGATCTGTGCCGTCCAGCCGCTGTGGTATGAGCCGATCTACAATACCACCAAGGCCGCCCTGATGATGTTTTCCAAGACGCTGTCAACCGAGGTGGTGGGCGACAATATCCGCGTCAACACCGTCAATCCGGGTCTGGTGCTGACGCCGGACTGGATCAAGACCGCCAAGCAGATCGCCGGAGAGGATGGCTGGCAGGCCCACCTGCAGGGCGTCGCCAATGAGGCTGGCGGCATGAAGCGGTTCGCGACGCCGCAAGAGCTGGCCAATTTCTTTGTCTTCCTGTGTTCGGACAAGGCCAGTTATTCGACTGGCTCGACCTATTTCGTCGATGGCGGCTGGCTGCAGACGGTGTGAAGTTTCGGCGGATGGCGCGCCGGGCTCAAAAATGGGCAAGGCCACCGGCCATCCCTGGCCGCTGCTGCCCCGGGAACAAATGAGTGCTGCGCGGGTTTTGTCAGCATATTCAACAAGCTGGAAACGCCACAATGGATACTGGGAACGCCTTCGGTCTGGTGGAGACCTATCTGCCGCAGCATATCATGGGCATTCGCCTGGTGATTGCCGCGGTGCTGGGCGGGCTCATTGGCTTTGAGCGCGAGTTGCACACTGCGGAGGCTGGGCTGCGCACCCATATTCTGGTGGGCGTTGCTGCGGCGCTGTTCACCATTCTGGCGTTCGAGATTTACCACACCCTGCCTGCAGGTGAGCAAAGCAGGGCTGACCCTATCCGCGCGGTCGAAGCGGTTACAGCGGGGATTGCCTTTCTGGGTGCGGGGGCAATCTTTCGCAGTGGTGCGGGTGTGCAGGGCCTGACGACCGGTGCGGGCATGTGGCTCGCCGGTGCGGTCGGTGTGGCGACCGCGCTGGGCTACTACGTTGTGGCGACGGGGGTGGCAGTGCTGGCGGTGATGGTGTTGGCCGCACTGCGCGCCATTTCGCATCAGGTGATTGGCGCTGACCGTCGTAGGGCCCGTGAGAAGGTCGAGCGAAACGAGCGGTAGCACACTTTTCAGCCTGCAATGATGCCGGTCCGCTGGGCCGTGGGGAGAGGCAGGATTGTTGATTCAGGCACCCGAGGGACAAGTGCCAAACCATCGCTGCCTCTCCCCCCGTGCGCGCGCAACGGGAGGTGTCGCGCTCGCGCTCGCCTGTACCTGACCCCCTTGGAGTAGGGCCGGCACCCCCTCTCAACCTGCGGTGCCCGCAAGGCAAGAGGGTAGGAGGTGGCCGGAGGGACGCCTGGGAATGCAGGGCGGTTCGAAAACCGACTTGCAGCGCCCCGTCCGGCCGAGGCATGCAGCCTGTGGACGCAGGAGCTACATGCCAACTGCTTCGGGGCGCTGTGTCAGCGCCCAGAGTTCAACAATGTCTGCTGCCACGCGGTGATAGGCGTCGCGTTCGGCGTGGCGGACGAAAACTGCAGCAGCGCCATTTTCGAGCAAGGCGTGGCGGCTCTGCTCGCCAAGCCGGGGCGCCAGGACCACAACAGGAACGCCGCTGGCGCGCATTAGCTGCTGTACGGCGATCAAGAATTCGAGATTGGCCCCGCTATGGGCCTTGAGATCGACAACGATCAAGCCTGGTTGTTCGGGCGAGGCCTTGCCAAGATCAGTCTGCAAGCGGGCGCGAGCGCTGACCGCATCGCCATAGTGCTGCACACTTGACGCGCCCTGGATCAGCAGCGCCCGTGTCAGCAGGTGGGCTGAGTGCACATCATCATCAATCAACGCCACAAATGACGTGTAATCCGCAGAGACGTTCACCGCATACCTCAAAGAGCCGCTGTTGTGGTGCGGACAAGTGAATCATTGCAGCCGGTACGTACGAATACGCACTGGCGATGATGTACCAACTGGGTGGTCAATGGTCTCAGAAGGGGCCTAGCCGACCGAGAATAATGTCGCATCAATGACGGCGACGCCGGCCCTATGAGCCAATTTGCACGAGGTCGCTAGGCAAGTTCAGGTAAATCTGATGTAACTACAGCTTGCGTTTTACATGTAAAGCGCGACAGTCTGGCGAACTGGTTCGGAGGTCGGTTTGGCCGCTTCAACGCAACAGCGCGAAACTATTCTGGGCGCTCTTGAGCAGTTGCTGGCATGGCCGGAGATTGCCCGCTCGCCGCAGTTGGGTAAATTTCTCGACTACATTGTACGGCTCAAACTGGACGGGGATGAGCAGTCAATCAAGGCGTACTCGATTGCGGTAGATGTGCTGGGGCGCCCGGCTGATTTCGATCCTCAATCAGACCCCATTGTGCGCGTGCAGGCGCGGCGATTGCGTACCCTGATCGACGAATACTATCGTGGGCCGGGCAGGGATGATTTGGTGAGGATTGCCTTGCCGGTGGGGCGCTACGTGCCGGAATTCTGCATGGCAGAAGGGTCGGCCGATGCCGATGTGACGGCCAGCAAGCTCAACCAGATGGCAACGCAGCCTGAGTCTGAGCCGGCGCCAGCGCGGGCCCGGGCGACCGGCGGTGTGTATCTCTCGTGGTTTGCGCTCGCAGCGATATCGCTGGGCGCCTTGGTGATGAGCGTTGCGATCTTTGGACCGTTTCCCGGTCGGACGGCGATCAGCACAGGCGGGTTGCAGCGTCCCAGCGTGCGGGTTGTCGAGTTCCAGAATCTTACCCGTCCGGACAGCGATGCACCCAAGGTGGCCGGCCTGGCTATCGAACTGGTGACCGATCTCGATCACTTCGAGGATATTGATGCCCGTTATGGCGGTGGCAGCGACCTGAGTATTGCGATCGCCGATGACGATGTCAGCGACTATGTTCTGACCGGTATCGTGCGCAAGGATCAGGCGCTGGTGCAGTACAGCGCCATTCTCACTGACAGCGGTACCGGCACGGTCGTGTGGAACCACGCCATCGCGGTGCCTGCTGCTGCCGCGACCCAGCCCGACGTGCTCGACGAGGTGTCACGCCGCCTCAGCCTCATCCTGGGCAGTCCGCGCGGGCCATTGCATGTCAAGGCGCGCGAGTTGCTGGCGCTGGCACCGCCAGACAATGGCGCCAGCAGCCCCTATCTCTGCCGCATGCTGTTTCATCTCTACCGGGAAACCGGCACGACGGCGGCCGCCACGCAGACCGCTGACTGCATTGCGAGCTTGCCGGAAAGCGAGCGGGCGTCGGCGGCCGGCCTGGCGATCTCGGCGAGCCTGCTGGTCGAACAAGCTATTGGCCGCTCTGTGGAGCCGATGAGCCAGGCTGAACGCTGGCGCGCGGCCGAAGCCAGCCTGGATCAGGCCATCGTCCTGTCGCCCGTCAGCGCGTTTGTCTGGGAACAGTATGGGCGGTTGCGCCAGGAAATGGGGCAGTTTGATACCGCCAGGATCGGCTACGATTCGGCCGTCCAGCTCAACTCGGCCAATGCGGATGCCCTGGCCAGCTATGCGCGGCTGTTGGCCTTTGGCGGTGACACCGCTGGGGCCGAGAGCATGGCGCGCGATGCAGTTGACGGGACGCCCGACCCACCAGATTGGTATTTTGGTGTGCCGGCCATGCTGGCGCTGCGGTCAGGCGATAATGCTCAAGCGATCGAGGATGCAGAACGCTATGCGCGGGCTGACCCCGAACTGGGACCAATTCTTGCCATCCTGGCCGGGCAGCGCAGCGGGGATGGCACCGTTGTCAATCGCTACCTGCCGCAGGTGCTCGATGTCGCCAGTTTTCGCGCCCAAGGCGTGTTGCCCCGATTGCGCGAGCGCGTGCAGGACCCGGTCTTGCTCGAACAGATCCGCGGGGCGCTGGTTGCTGCCGGGGCACCGGAGCAGGCGCTCAACGCTGCCTTTTAGGGGACATTGGTCGGTGACGGATCTGTGCCACCAATCTCGCGCTAATGCGGTGATGATTGCGAGAACAGGTTGATGACCATCACCCCTGCGATAATCAGGCCCATGCCGATCAGTGCGGGCAGGTCCAGCGTCTGGCCATGCGCGAAATAGGCAATCAGCGCAATCAGGACAATGCCGCTGCCCGACCAGATGCCGTAGGCAATACCCACGGGGATGGTCTGCAGGGCCAGCGAAAAGAAGTAGAAGGTGATGGCATAGCCGATCACCACGACCAAGGTCGGTACCAATTCGGTAAAGCCGTTGGAGGCCTTCAGGAATGAGGTGGCCACCACTTCGCCAATGATGGCTATGGCCAGAAGGACGGCGCCGTTCATGTCAGCGGGGACGCAAAGAGCGCCTCGGCCAGTTCGATGAAACGTCGGCCGCGCTCCTCGAAGTTCTTGAACTGGTTGTAGGAAGGTGCGCCGGGCGACAGAATGACCGCATCGAATTGATCTCGCCTTGCATGCAGCATCTGCATGGCCGTTTCGAGATCGGGTGGGCTCAGCACCACTATGGAGGGCGCTGCATTTCGGGTCGCAGTGGCCAGACGCGTGCCTGTCACCGGCAGACAGGCGAGGGTGGTTACGCCATAGCCAAGCAGCAGGCCTGCCAATTCGGTATAGTCCTGCTCGCGTTCGTGGCCGCCGGCGATCAGCGCCAGTCGCTGGCCTGGATAGGAAGCCAGCGCGGCCTTGGTGGCCTCGGGGGTGGTGGCGATGGAATCATCGACGAACAACGTGCCGCCGAAATTGTGCTCTTCGAGCCGGTGGGCCAGTGGCATGAACGCCGCAATGCCCTGAACAATGCCATCCAGCGTGCCGCCAGCGGCGCGGGCGATTTGCGCGGCCAGCAGTGCATTGTCGAGATTGTGGGCGCCCTTGAGCCGGGAGCGGGCTACTGCGGCGGTGATCGTCGCCTGGTCATCGCTGTTGAGATCGGGCAGCAGCCGGCGGGGGTCGCGGATGGCTTTGGCGACGAGCGCGTTGCGCCTGGCAGGCGCGCCCAGCGCCACCGGAAAGCCGCCATCGCGGTCAATCAGGTGCAGCTTGTCGTGATAATAGCGTTCGACGCTGCCGTGCCAGTCGACATGCTCGGGATAGAGATTGGTCACGGCGGCGATGTCGGGCAGGAAATTCATGTCCGCCGTCTGGTAGCTCGACAGCTCGAAGATCACCACGGCGTGGGTGTCGGCGATATCGAGCGGAGCCACCCCGACATTGCCGGCCAGACCCGCGTCAATGCCCGAGCGGGTCAGCATCAGATGGAGCAGGGTGGCAGTGGTCGATTTTCCCTTGGTACCGGTGATGGCGATCACGGTGCGGCCATCGCGAAACACATGGCCCCACAGGTTCAAATTGGAGGTGACGGCGATACCGGCATCGCGGGCGATGTCGAATACCGGCTTATAGCGCGATACGCCGGGGCTTTTGATGATATCGCCGAACCGGTGGGCGCGAATGGCGTCCTTGATGTCTTCGGGCGCCATGAAGGCGGTATCGGGGATATCGGCAGCACCGCTATCGACCGTTACAAATACCTCGAGATCGGGCTGGCTTGCCTTGAGAAAGGCGCGGGTGGAGAGTGCCTCGCGGCCGGCGCCGTAGAGCAGAATGGGTTCTTCAAACCGCATAGGCGGCTACCTTGGCGGCCAGGGCCGGGGGAATATGATGATCATGACTATCGGTCAGGCATTCAGCCATGGCCGCTTGCAGCTTGGGTTCGCCATATTGAGCCAGCAGATCGGCCTTGATCGCGCGCACCACGGCAGCCTGGTGCCAATCGGCATGGCGAGTAAGGGTGTAGAGGCAGGCTGCAGCTTCAAGAATCTCTCCGACACATTCCCAGGGTTTCTGGCCGGCCAGGCCCGCCAGTTCCCGGAATGAGGCTTCGTGTGCCGGATTGTCGAGCAGGTCCTTGCCGAAAATGGCGAGCAGACGTTCCTTGGGCATGAAGGGAGCAAAGATCAAAAAGACAAAATGGCATTTGGGACACTCGCCACACCAGAGCGGACCGTCATTGCCGGTCAATCGGAAATTGCGATTGCAGCTGGAAAATACCCGGTCGAACCGGGTTTCGTGGGTGAAGAGGGAGGCAATTCGCGCCTCCGAATAGGGACGCAGCAGCGAGAAGTATTTCAGCGCGCCGCCGGTTGCATCGCTCAGAATGGCGGCGATCAGCAGTTCGAAGCCCAGCGATTTGGAATATTGGTGGTTGGTCTCGCGACCGTCGAACTCGACATTGCCCTCGCTGGCCGAACGCTCATTGGAGAGCACGATCTGGTTATAGCCAAAGAGGACCGCGCAGAGGGCGGCGATCATCGAGTTCATGGCAGTCGAAGGTACGTGTCCGTTGTAAAACCCGGGCTGCTGACTCAGCCGGATCATTTCGGGGTCGAGCGTGCGGGTGGCATAGATCGGTGGCGTGCCGATGGTGGCGACCGAGGTCAGAATGGGACCCTTGGGGTTCACCGCAAAAGGGGTGAACGGAACGCCGGTATGGCTGAGCAGATCGACGCTGACCAGGGAGTCCTTGCCGCCGCCTATCGGCAGCAATGTGCGCTGGGGCAGGGTGATAGCCGGCTGGTGTTCACTGGGGTCATGGGGCGCGGTGATGGTCAGCTTGCCAAAGCGCAGCAGATTATTGCGGGCGTAGAATTCGCCCATTCCGTTCTCATAGACGTCGATGGTAAAGGCGCGCTCGGCCTCGTTCAATGCAATATCGGGGGCGGCGATCTCGAAGGGCGCCTTGAGCTTGAAATAGCTGACGCCCAGCACGATCGCGGTCAGATCGAGCAGTTTGCTGAAATTGGGACTGGCTGCGGCAGCTATGTCGGCGCCCTTGGGCAGATCCAGGGTCTCGACAAAGCGCAGCCCGTCCAGAGCATAGGTAAAGCGAGCCTGGCCAGTGGCTGGATCGAAATGGGGGCACTCGATAAGAAATTGATCGGTCAAAGCGGGTTACTCGCGGTTGATCGACATATAGGTGATTTGTGCGCCTGGGGGGAGAGGGGTCGCGATGTCCCGCATGTCGGAATCGTCGCAGACCGTTCGTCGCTTTGTTGAAGGGCCTGTTTGGCCGGGAAAACCAAGGAGAGAGAAAATGCGTGTGATGGTTTTAGTGAAGGCAACAGCGGACAGTGAGAAGCGTATCATGCCGTCCACAGAATTGTTTGAGGCGATGGGCCGCTACAATGCCGAGCTGGTCGATGCCGGAATCATGCTGGCGGGCGATGGGCTCAGGCCCAGCGTCGATGGCAAGCGGGTGGCCTTCAATGGTGCCAGCCGTACGGTGATTGATGGACCGTTCGCCGAAACCAAGGAATTGGTGGCTGGCTACTGGCTATGGCAGGTGCGCGACATGGATCACGCTGTAGAATGGGTGAAACGTTGTCCCAATCCGATGCCCGGGCCCAGCGAAATCGAGATCCGGCCACTGTTCGAGATGGCCGATTTCGACGCCGTGGGCACGCCCGACGCCGCTGCTATCCACCAGCAGAACCGCGACAAACTTGGTGGCTAGTGAATCCGCATCTGCAGGCGCATGACAATTTCGGTGCCCAGGCGCTGATAGCCGTATTCGCGCATGGTGCAACTCCAGCCGTCACCCTGGCGCTCGATGCGGAACAGATTGTAGCGTGCCGGATCGTCCAGCGTGCCACCCTGGGCAGAACTGGCGGCGGCAACGCCCACCACGGGTACTTCGCCGCCACTGCCGGGAATGGAATGGATCGAGGAGCGGTGGGTATGACCGTGCAGGATCAGTTCGGCGCCGTGCTCGGCAATAACCTGACGGAACAGCTTGTGGCCCTTGAGACCGAATGAGGGGTGCTGCAATTCGGGATTGGGTGGATGGTGAATCAGCACGGTGCGGAAATAGCCCGCCTCGCCCATCACCTTGAGTATGCGGCCGAGCCGGTGGGCCTGCGGCTCATCAAAGCGGCCAACCGCCAGAAACGGGCGTGTCGGCACAGCGCTGGAGCATGAGATGACGGCCAGTTCTCCAATACGGCGGACGAACGGGAACGCCCCATCATCGAGGGTTTCGCCCTTGAGGTACTCACCCCAGTTCTGCTGGGCTGCTTCGAGCGCGCCGGGCACATAGGCGTCGTGGTTGCCCGGGCAGACTGCAATCTTGTCGGTCGGGCCCAGAGCGTTGAGCCAGGCGCCGGCCCGCTCGATTTCGGCGGGTAGGGCCAGGTTCACCAGATCGCCGGTGACGGCGGTGAAGTCGACCTGCTGGCTCTGCAGATGGCTGATCAGGCTGGCCAGTGTCTCGCTGTTGAGCTCGTCGTGGCGGCGCAGCTTCCAGTTCAGATAGCCCGTGAGACGTTTGCCCAACAGGTCGCGCCAGCCCACTTGGGGCATCGGGGAAAGGTGGATGTCGGAGATGTGGGCAAGATTGATCATTGCTCGGGTAATGCCAGAACCGGCGCAGCAAGAAAATGCTCAATCGTCCGCAGCGTCAATTTTGTCGCGGTCAACTTCCTGCTACCCGTAGCTGCAAAGGAGTCTCGTCCATGCAGATGAATCGCTTTCAGCGGGTGCGCGCCAAGATATTTCTGACCCTCAAGGGCATTTGGCAGCGTTTGACGGTTGGCGCCCGGGTAATGTTGGTGGACGGCGACAAGGTGCTGCTGATCCGCCACACCTATGCGCCTGGCTGGCAATTTCCCGGCGGCGGCGTCGATCCCGGCGAGACCATTGAGCTGGCAGCGCGGCGCGAGGCGCTGGAAGAAACGGGCTATCGCGTCACTGGGACGATAGAATTGTTCGGCATTTATCACAATACCAGCACCGTTACCGACCGCGATCATGTCGTGTTCTACGTGGCCAGGCAGTTTGAGCGTGATTTTGTGTTCAAACCCAATCGCGAAATAGCCGAGGCACGCTGGTTTGACCGCGCGGCGCTGCCGGAGAAAATCACCCCGGCGACGTCGCAACGGATTGACGAGTATTTTGACAGGACACCGCGCCGCGACATCTGGGGTTACTGAATCCAGATGCCCGGCATGCGCCGGCATCGAACTAGGACAGGAACGGCAGATCAGGCCCGATCGGAATGATCCGGGTCGGGTTGATGGTGATGTGGCTCCAGTAGTAATGCGTACGGATATGGTCGAGATCGACCGTTTCCTTGATGCCGGGCACCTCGTACAGAGCCTTGAGGTAGTGCGAGATGTTCTGGTAATCGGCGATGCGCTGTCGATTGCACTTGAAGTGGCCGACATAGACCGCGTCGAAGCGCACCAGCGTGGTGAACAGGCGCCAATCGGCCTCGGTGATGGTGTCGCCCGTCAGATATGATGTCTCGCCCAGAATATTCTCGACCCAGTCAAGCGCTTCGAACAGCGTGGTGACCGCTTCGTCATAGGCGCTCTGGGTGGTGGCGAAGCCGGCCTTGTAGACTCCATTGTTGATGTCGTCATAGACGCGGGCATTGATCGGATCGATCACGGCGCGCAATTGCTCGGGATAGTAATCATCCGTGTTGCCGGTCAGTTCGTTGAAAGCCGAGTTGAACATGCGGATGATTTCCGAGCTCTCATTGGAGACGATGGTGCCGGTCTGCTTGTCCCAGAGAGCGGGAACGGTCACACGCCCGGTATAGTCAGGCACGGCCTGCGTATAGATCTGCCAGTAATTGTCCTTGCCGAACAGGTGATCGCCGGTCGACCCGCTGGCCTGGTCGAAGGTCCAGCCGGTCTCGTCGGGCATCTTGGGCGAAACAACCGAGACCGAGATCAGGTCTTCGAGGTTTTTCAGCTGGCGGAAAATCAGGGTGCGGTGGGCCCAGGGGCAGGCCAGCGACACATAGAGATGATAGCGTCCCGCTTCGGCCTTGAAGCCGCCTTCGCCGGACGGCCCGGCGCTGCCGTCGGTCGTGACCCAATTGCGGAAGCCCGCCTGGCTGCGCTCGAATTTGCCGCCGGTTTTCTTGGTGTCGTACCACTGGGTGGACCATTTGCCGTCGATCAGTTGTCCCATGGGCGAACCTTTCCGTCATGTTGCCGACGCTTTGTCAGATGAACTTACAGGCGTCGCTTGCGTTGACTGACACATAGCGGCTGAGCGCGCCAACGATAAGACCGCATTGGCGTAACGAAGCGTTATGCATTTTGAACACAGACGCGATGCGTATCGCGGGTTGGCGAGGATTGAGCATGAGTTTTTGTTTACGTTCCGCTGCTGCGGTGCTAAGCGGAAATCTCGGCGTGGAGGCGCCCAGGATGGCGAAGGTTTTGCAGGTAATTCGACGACCCTGAGTGGTCTTCTGAAGCGGCTCTCATGGAGAGCCGGGTCTGTCCTACGCATCCCTGTCCTGGATTATTGCCATGTCCCTTGTCTCTGCCCCTCCGGCTGCGGCCGCTGCTGCCTCCCCCAATGCTGGTCGGGTTCCCACTGTGCGTCCTGCGACCCGTGCGGGTGACGATGCATTCATCGAGGAATTGCAGGCGCTAGCCTTTGGTCCGGGGCGGTTTGCCCGCACGGCGTTTCGTATTCGCGAGCGGTTCCCCATTGATATGAGCCTGAGCCTGATCGCCGAGGTCGATGGTACGCCGTGTGGTTCGGTGTGGATGACGCCGATCTCCATTGGCGGGATCAATGGCTATATGCTGGGGCCGTTGGCGACCCACCCCGACTTCCGCAAGCTGGGCGCCGGCAAATTGCTGGCGCGCGAAGTCGCGACCAGGGCATTGGCGCGCGGCGAGGGGCAGTTTGTCATGCTGGTGGGTGATCGGGACTATTACTGCCCACTCGGCTGGGCGCCCACCACATTGGGCAATATCGAGTTTCCCGGTCCGGTTGACCCAACCCGCGTGCTGCTGTTTGCCGAGGACAAGAGTCTGGCCAACACCCTGGCAGGCCCCATCGAGGCCTTTATCGAGGGCTGACCCGGGCGCAGCGTTGGCCTGGCGCCGTTCGGTGCCGGGGTCGAACGCAGTGGACCGCTTGGGGTGTGGTGCTCTAAGCTGCTGGTTCCGACGTAGTGTGTGGTGTTTGTTTGCCCCCCGACGATTCCATTATCGAGCGCCTTGCTGCGCGTCTGCTGCGCGTACCGCCGACTCTGCCGGGGCCCGAGACGCTGACGCCCGACTGGGCACCGCCCCGGCCATTCGAACGTCCGCCAGTGCCTGCTGCCGTCCTGATCGGGCTGGTGCGACGGCCGGAGGGTTTTACCGTGCTCTATACCGAACGCTCGCCCGATCTGCGGGCGCATTCGGGGCAGGTGGCATTTCCGGGTGGCAAAGTGGATCGGCAGGATGAAGACGTGGCCGCAGCCGCCCTGCGCGAGGCCTTTGAGGAAGTGGGCATGGTGCGCAATGATGTGCAGGTAATGGGCTTCATGCCGACCTATTTCACCGGCACCAACTATCTGATTACGCCGGTTGTGGCGATCGTGGAGCCGAGCGGGCCCTTCGTACCCAATCCGGGGGAGGTGCACTCCGTGTTTGAGGTGCCCTTGCAGCGCATCATGCAGCCCGAGAGCTATGCCCAATTCCGCATGAAACAGGGCGGAAAGGAGCTGCGATCCTGGCAGATTGACCACGATGGGCACCGCATCTGGGGCATTACCGCCAATATCACACGCCAATTCCGCGATTTGGCGATGAATGAGGTTGGGGCATGAGCGTCTCCAGGCTCAAAACTGCCGAATGGCTGTTGCGGCCGGAAACCCAGACGATTTTTGCCGCGCTGGATGGCGCGCAAGGTCGAACCCGCGCTGTGGGTGGGGTCGTGCGCGACACCATTCTGGATCAGCAGCGCGTCAATCCCGATATTGATCTGGCCACCGAGCTTCTGCCTGACGAGGTGATCAAGCGCGCCGCAGCGGCGGGGATCGCCTCCTATCCCACCGGGATCGAGCATGGCACGGTGACCCTCAAGCTGGGCGATACGCTGGCCGAGGTGACCACGCTGCGGCAGGACATCGAGACCAATGGCCGTCATGCGGTGGTGGCATTCGGCACCGACTGGACCAAGGATGCCAGCCGGCGCGATTTCACGCTCAATGCGCTCTATTGCGGCGCGGACGGGGCGCTGTTTGATCCGCTGGGCGGCGTCGACGATGCGCTGGCGGGGCGGGTGCGCTTCATTGGGGATGCCGGGCAACGGATCAAGGAGGACGGACTGCGGGTCTATCGGTTCTTCCGCTTCTCGGCCAGTCATGGCGGCCAGCAGTTTGATGGCGATGGGTTAGCCGCCTGCGTTGCTGCGGTCGATCAGCTTGCGCACCTGTCGCGCGAACGTGTCGGGCACGAAATTATGCGCATGCTGGATTTGCCGCAGGTTGCGTTGACACTGCTGATGATGGCCGAAGTGGGCCTGTTGCGTTTCAGCGATGAAATTGCCAGGGCGCTGGCCGCCTATGAGACACTGGGCGGACGGGCGGCGACGACGCGGCTGGCCTTGCTGGCCGGTGACGATCTTGAGCAGGCCCGAGAGCGCTGGCGCCTGTCCAGTCAGACGGTAACCGCTGCCCGTGAGGTAGGCCTCGCAGCGACCCTTTTGGCGGACGATCGGGTGGGCGAGGCGGCCTATCGCCATGGCGAGAGCGCGGTCGAGGGATTGGCCATGGTTGCGGCACGTGATGGCTGGGGTTCGGCTCGGCTGGCCGAGGCCGCGCGGGCACTGGCTGCAGTCGTGGTGCCGGATTTTCCAATCAGCGGGCGCGACCTGATTGGCATCGGCATGGCGCCGGGACCGGACATGGGGCATGCGCTGGCGCGGCTGGAACGGGCCTGGATCGACAGCGGCTTTGTGCTCGACAAGGGTGCGTTATTGAAGCTGGCCCAACCCTAGAGCCGAATTGGCGCTTCGTCGGAATCGACGATCCGGGCCTTGATCCGGTCGATCATGTCGGGTCGTACTTCGGTCTCACCATGCAGGCTGCGCAGGTTTTCGACCACTTTGCGAACAAGCTCGGCTTCGCTCTCGGCCTCGGCATGCCAAGTGGCGCCGGGAATGAGCGAGGCAGCTTCAAATCGTTTCATGATGCGCTCCCGTGTTCGACTGTGTCGAAATAACGCGCGGCAATTGCGAAGGTTCCAATCATATTGCCATTAGCAATGCGCTTTTGCTGTCACATAGCCATGATTTATATATAGGTTCAGCCGAGACGACGAGGAGAACCCGCCGGGCATGCGCGCAGGCTTGTGGAACAGAATTCGCGACAATCTGTGGCCCCGCATGGGTATGCGGCGTTACAGCCTGTATCTGCGCAAGCGGGTGATGCGACTATCGGCCAGCCCACACGCCATTGCCGCAGGGGTGGCTTCGGGTGCCGCTGTATCAATGTTGCCGCTGATTGGCGTCCATTTTGTGCTTGGATTTGTGCTGGCCTTTGCCACGCGCGGCAACATGATTGCTGCTGCCATTGGCACAGCCTGGGGCAATCCGTTGACCTTTCCGTTCTTTTTTGCTGCCTCCTACGCCGTCGGCGACTGGCTGACGGGTGGTGGGGGCGTCAATGCGTCCGAAGTGGCTGAGTTGGAAGCCACCGGCGCCCAGCTCAGCAATGGCCTGTTCTCAGGCGGACTTCACGCCATCTGGCCAACCTTCAAGACCATGTTGGTCGGCGGCCTGCCGCTGGCGGTTCTTGTGTATGGAGTATTCTACGTGGTGGTGCGGCTCGTGGTGACGCGGTTTCGCACCCTGCGGCAGGCGCGACTGGCGCGCAAGCGTGACCTCGAGAACCCGGTTCAATCGTCGACAAACTGACCGAGCGGACTGAGACCTTCCAACCAGGTGCCGCCGTTCTGGCGGATAACCTGGCGGGGCAATATGCCGGTTTCGTCTGCAAGAGCCTGGGCCAGAACCGTTGAATGGGTGACAATCCAGACCTGCGTGCGTTCAGCGGCGCGGGCAATGATGCGCGCCAGTGCGGGCAGCATGTCGGGATGCAGGCTGGTCTCGGGTTCATTCAGCGCGATCAAGGGGGGCAGGCGATAAGCCAGCAGTGCGCCCATCAGTGCCAGAAATTGCAGGGTGCCGTCGGACAATTCATTGGCCGCGAAAGTCCGCTTGGGCATGTCGGCAAAACGCATGGCAAAGCTGGCAAAGCGCTCGGGCATCGGCACATCCAGCTGTGCGCCGGGGAAGGCGTGGTCGATAGCCCTGTCGAGATCAATGCTGTCCTGCCGGATGTGGCGCAGTGTGGCAAAGACCGCCGCCAGATTGGCTCCATTGGTATCGAGCATGGGAGCCGTAACGGCACGGGCCGGTTGGCGCAGCGGCGATTCTGCGTCGGTGCGAAACCCGTGATAGAAGCGCCAGGCGGTAATGGCTTCACGTACCCGATCAATTTCAGGATAGCCACGCACCCCGGCAAGGGCGGTTTCGCTGGAGAGCAGGACATCATCGGCCTGGATGCGCGCCCCTTGGTGATTGCGCACCCAGATCGCCGGCCCCTTGCGTTCCAGCAGCGCCACCGGCCGGCGTCCGGTCAGCGTCAGTGCCTCCCGCTTGACCATGGCTTCCAAGTCAAATGCGGCATCCACCTTGCTGGGGAATCCCGGCTCGATTTCATAGCTGAAGGGCGGACCGTCGCCCTCGCCATCGATCGAATCCATGCTGACGCGCAGGGTTAGCCGGGGCGGTTCATGTGTGCGGCGTTCGCCGGCCCACATGACTGAAGCCAGGCCGCCTTCGCGGGCGATTTCCTGAGCAAAGTCACCCGTTGCAGCCGCGCGCACCAGTTCGAGCGCGCGGTACAGATTAGTCTTGCCGACGCCATTTGCGCCAACCAGCACCGATAGCTGGCGCACGGGGAAACTTATGCTGCGGATCGACCGGTAATTGGCCAAGTGAACGTCGGTCAGCACCATGGCCGCACTCTCAGGGCCAGCGGACTTCGGGCGGCATCGATGACAGAATCGAATTCACGTTGCCACCGGTCTTGAGCCCGAAGGTGGTGCCGCGGTCATAGAGCAGGTTGAATTCGACATAGCGGCCGCGTCGCACCAATTGTTCGTGCCGGTCCGCCTCGGTCCAGGGCGTTTCGAAATTGCGCCGCACCAGTATGGGGTAAATCTGTGCGAACGCTTCGCCCACCGCCTGGGTGAATGCGAAGTCAGCGTCCCAGTTGCCCGAATTGTGGTGGTCGTAGAAAATTCCGCCCGTGCCGCGTGGTTCATTGCGGTGGGGCAGGAAGAAATACTCGTCGCACCAGGCCTTGTAGCGATCATAGTCCACGCCGGGTCGGTCCACGCAGGCGGCCCGCATTGCGGCGTGGAAGTCCACGGTGTCGGCATCGTCCTGGGTGCGGCGTCGGTCCAGCACCGGGGTCAGATCGGCGCCGCCGCCAAACCACTGTTTGCCTGTCACGATCATGCGCGTGTTCATGTGCACGGCTGGGACATGGGGATTGCAGGGGTGCACGATCAGCGAAATGCCCGAGCTCCAGAACTGGGTGCCTGCTTCGGTGCCCGGCATCTGCTTGGCGAAATCCTCGGAAAATTCACCGTGCACGGTGGAGATATGCACGCCGGCCTTTTCAAAGACCCGGCCATGCAGCATGCCCATCTCCCCGCCACCGCCGGTCGGACGATCCCAGGGGGTGATCTCGAACTTGCCCGCCGGCCGTTCGGCGTGGGGGCCGGTCACGGCAGCCTCGATGGCCTCAAGCTCCGCACAAATGCGGTCGCGCAGCGTGCGGAACCAGTGCTGGGCGGTGATCTTCTTGTCGTCGATATCGGGAGGGAGTGTCATGGTATCCGTGAAATGAACCGTCATTGGAGTTCTGTAAAGCCATTGGTCTGTCTTTTTGCCTCGCCCAGGACAAGCGTGGCGGCCAGCGCGACATTGATCGAGCGCAGGCCGGGCCGCATGGGAATGCGCAAGGCCAGATCGGCCGTATCCGCCACCGCGTCGGGGACGCCAGCGCTCTCGCGACCCACCATGACAATATCGGCGGGCGTGAAGCTGGCGGCATAGGCCGAATTGGCGCTCTTGGTGGTGAGCAACACCAGGCGGCGATTTTCGGTACGGCGCCACTGGTCGAAGTGACTCCAACTGGCGTGCTCGCGGACGGCGGCGTGGTCGAGATAGTCCAGGCCGGCGCGGGCCAGGGTTTTGGCAGAAAACGCAAAGCCTGTGGGGTGGATGATGTGGATGGCCGTGTCCAGGCAGGCACATAGCCGGATCAGCGTGCCGGTATTGTTGGCAATATCGGGTTGATAAAGGGCAAGTTCGACCGGCATCACAATCCCCAGCAAGTGGAGTACAGCCTAACCTGCAGAGGCGGGGTTTTGTCGGGTATAGTGTCGCAGTTGTTCGCCGTCGGGGCGCGGATCACTGGACAAGCGCTTGGGACAGTGCAAAAAGACGCCAACTGACGGGCCGCTTGAGGGTGGTTGGCTGGTGATTCCGCACATGCGTGAACTACACCACTGCTACCGGCCGCGTCTGATCTGATAGTACGGGGAACGGACCTTGGCCACGGAAGCTCAACAATCAACGACACGACGGGATTTCCTGTTCGTAGCAACTGGCGCGGTGGCAGGCGTCGGTGCGGCGGCAACTGTCTGGCCGCTGATCAATCAGATGAACCCTGATGCCTCGACCCTGGCGGTCGCCAGCATCGAGTTCAGCCTCAACGGCATCGAAGAGGGACAGTCTGTGACCATTCTGTGGCGCGGTCTGCCGGTGTTTGTGCGTAATCGCACCGCCAAGGAAATCGAAGAGGCCAAAGCGGTTGCGCTGGCCGATTTGAAAGACCCCGAGACCGATGAGCAGCGTACCAAGGAAGGTCACGAGCAGTGGCTGGTGATGATTGCTAACTGCACCCATCTGGGCTGCATTCCAACCGGTGAATCGGGCGAGTTTGATGGCTGGTTCTGCCCATGCCACGGGTCGCAGTTCGATACCGCCGGCCGTATCCGCAAGGGTCCCGCACCGACCAATCTGGTCGTTCCACCATATGAATTTATCAGCGATTCGCTGATCCAGATCGGTTAGTGGGGGCTACCGCGATGTCAGAACACTCAACTTACACTCCCGGCTCCGGCGTCGAGAAATGGCTCGATGAACGGCTGCCGATCATCCGGTTCTCCAAAGAGCACCTGATGGACTTCCCGACGCCCAAGAACCTCAATTACTGGTGGACCTTCGGGGCCATTCTGGTGATGTGCCTGGGCATCCAGATCGTTACCGGCGTGATCCTGGCGATGCACTATACGCCCAATATCGCCATGGCCTTCGACTCGGTCGAGCATATCCGCCGTGACGTCAATGGCGGCCGGATGATCCAGTCGTTCCACGCGGTGGGCGCGTCGATGTTCTTTGCCGCCGTCTATATCCACATCTTCCGTGGCATGTATTTTGGTTCCTACAAGGCACCCCGCGAGATCCTGTGGATCCTGGGCGTGCTGATTTTCGTGCTGATGATGGCAACCGCCTTCATGGGCTATGTGCTGCCCTGGGGCCAGATGTCTGGCTGGGCCGCGACCGTGATCACCAATATCTTTGCGGCTATCCCGATTATCGGTACGCCGCTGCTCGAACTGCTGCGTGGCGGGTTCTCGGTGGGCAATCCCACGCTCAACCGCTTCTTCTCGCTGCACTATCTGCTGCCTTTCGTCATCGCCGCCGTGGTGGCGCTGCATATCTGGGCGCTGCACGTGCCGGGCAACAACAACCCGACCGGTGTGGACGTCAAGGATGGCCGCGATACCTTGCCCTTCCATCCGTATTACACGATGAAGGACGCCTTCGGCATGGTGCTGTTCATGATCCCGTTTGTCTGGTTCGCCTTCTTTGCGCCAGACATTCTGGGTCACCCGGACAACTATATCGAGTTCAACAGCCAGGTGACGCCCGCCCATATCGTGCCCGAATGGTATTTCCTACCATTCTACGCGATCCTGCGCGCCATCGACTTCAACCTGCTCTTCATCGACTCCAAACTGCTGGGCGTGATCTTCTTCGGTGGCTCGATCGTCATCCTGTTCCTGCTGCCATGGCTGGATACATCGAAAGTACGCTCGGGCAATTTCCGTCCGATGTTCAAGTGGTTCTACTGGCTCTTCGTGGTGAACTTCGTCGCGCTGACCTATCTGGGTGCGCAGCCTGCCGATGCTACCGGCGTGCTGTTCTCCAAGATCTGCACTGCTTACTATTTCATCCACTTCATCGTCATCCTGCCCGTGCTTAGCCGCATCGAGAAGCCTCGGCCCCTGCCGACCAGCATCTCGGAAAGCGTGCTGGCCAAGTCACACGCGTAAGGGAGGGGCAGGTAATATGTTCAATACCAAGACAGTTCTCGCTACATTGGCCGTACTGGCCGGACTATCCGGCGTGTCGGCGACACAGGCGGCTGGCGAAGTCGTACATATCGAAAAGCAGAGCTGGAGTTTTGCTGGCATCTTTGGCACCTATGACCAGAACCAGCTGCAGCGCGGCTTCCAGGTGTTCAATGAGGTGTGCGCCAGTTGCCATGGCGCCCGCTTGATCGCCTTCCGCAACCTGGCCGAAGAGGGCGGTCCGTCCTTCTCTGAAGCCCAGATCAAGGCGCTGGCCGCAGAGTATGAAATCGCCGATGCGACTGCCGAAGGTGGTGTGCGTCCAGGTGTAGCGGCCGACAGATGGCCGTCGCCGTTCGAAACGGAACAGGACGCCCGTGATGCCAATGGCGGCTCGCTTCCACCGGATTTCTCGGTGCTGGCCAAGGCTCGTGGCGTGCACGATGCCTTCCCATTCTGGATCTTTAATTACTTCACCGGCTATTCCGAAGGCGGCCCGGATTATATTCACGGTCTGCTGACTGGCTATGAAGATGAAGCGCCGGAAGGTTTCGAACTGCCAGAAGGCAAATACTACAACCATGTCTTCCCCGGCAACGCCATTGGCATGGCGCCGCCGCTGTCGGATGGCCAGATCACCTATGAGGTGGCGGAAGGCCAAACCGCCGTGCCAGAAACAGTGGACCAGTATTCTACCGACGTGGCTGCCTTCATGATGTGGATGGCCGAGCCCCACTTGTCGGGCCGCAAGCAGACTGGGTTCGTCGTGTTGCTGTTCCTGGTGGTATTCGCCGGGTTGATGTATGGCACCAAGCGCAAGATCTGGGCGGGCATCGAACACTAGTTGCCGGCCGCTCGGGGGCGAAAACGCGCCAGTCGCGCGTTTTCAGGCAACTGGGCCCGTAGAGCTCCGCTCGACGGACAATCAGATAGAGGGCCCCATCTGGGCCCTTTTTTCGTATCTACGCATCACATCGGCAACAGGGACTTGCCATTTTCGCTCCGGGTCGCAATATGCTTGAACATGTCGGTCCGCTATCGAGGGAGCCCTGATGTCCGCTATTCGTCTTGCCGTGACCGTCGTCGGTGCTGCCGTCAGCCTGTCCCGCAATCCGGTGGTACGCGCCGGTATTCATGCGGTGACCAGCAATCCCAAGACCCGCGAGACCGCGATCAGTGTAACCCGCAAGGCCGCCTATAATGCCGGCGTTGTTGCCCGGCATCTGGTTGGCCGCCGCCTTCCCTGAACGCCCACGCCCCCAGGATTTCTATGTCGCTCGATCTCAAGGCTCTGGTGCGCACGATTCCAGACTATCCCAAAAAGGGCATACTGTTTCGGGACATCACCACGCTGATCGAGCACCCCCAGGGGTTCAAGGAGAGTGTCGAGCAGATCGCGCGTCAGTATCGGGGGCGGGGAATTACCCATGTTGCCGGCATTGAAGCCCGTGGCTTCATTTTTGGCGCCGGCGTGGCCATTGCGCTGAGTGTTGGCTTCATTCCAGTGCGCAAGAAGGGCAAGCTGCCGGGCGAGACCATCGGACAGAACTACGCGCTGGAATATGGCGTCGATACCATCGAAATCCATGCCGACGTGCTGAACGAAAAGCATGTGGTTCTGCTGGTTGACGATCTGATCGCCACGGGCGGTACGGCCATCGCTGCTGTCGGTCTGCTGCGCCGCACGGGCGCGACGGTGAAGGGCGCGGCTTTCGTCATCGACCTGCCCGAGATTGGCGGCGCTGCCAAGCTGGCGGCGGAGGGCGTTGAAGTCAGTGCCCTGATGGCGTTTGAGGGCCACTGAGGCGCCAGTCCGCCATTGGCAGTGAGCTCCCAAGGAGGCCTCGACAAAGCCTACCAGCTATTGCGCCCGTCGATCTGTTCGATATCCAGCTTTGACCAGTCCAGATCGTCGATCAGGCGGAGATTGACGGCATAGCTGCGCGTTGCCGGAATGCCAGTGGCATCGGGATTCTTGGGCGTGCCATCCATATTGTACATGGAGGCCCAATCCGGCGACTCCCCCCAGGTCTGCATCCCGCAATGGCCGCAGAAATGGTGCTGGTTGACGCCGTCGCTGGCCGAATAGGTGCGCTCGTCATCATTGGCACGGATGTCCAGTTCGTCAGAGCCAAAATAGCCCCACACGGCGCCGGTGCGGGCGCAGTAGCTGCAATTGCATTGTTTGGCCTGGGTCGGCAGGTGCGGCAGGGCAATGGAGGTGGCGCCGCAGTGGCAGGTGGCGAACAAAAGCATGGCAGGTCTCCTTGACGGTGCCCTGCACTCTGCCGGTTGGTGGTGACAGTCTCTGTCAGCAGCGGCGGACGGGCCCCCGGCGTGGGGACCCGTCCGCCGTTCAGGTCGGCGTCAGGACTGATTGGATTGGGGTGCCTCCTGCAGAGCGGGGTCAGGGTCGTTGCGGGTCTTCCAGAGCGAGTATGCGATGCCGCCACCCAGAATGCTGATGGTCACCACCAGTGAGAGCAGGGTGTCAATCTTGATGCCTAGGGGCACCAGGAAGATCTTGATACCGACCAGGACGAGAACAATCGCCAGCGATATCTGCAGATAGCGAAAGCGGCTCATTGCTGCGGCCAGGGCAAAGTACAGCGCACGCAGCCCCAGAATGGCAAAGATGTTGGAGGTGTAGACGATGAAGGTATCCTGCGTAACGGCAAAGACGGCCGGGACGGAGTCAACGGCAAAGACCAGGTCGACGAGTTCCACCATGATCAGGGCCAATCCCAATGGCGTCAGCCACAACACCAGCTTGCCGGTCTTGGGGTGCGGCTGCCGCGCCGTGAAGTCATGCCCATGCAGTTGTTTGGTGACGCGGAAATGCTTGGTCAAGAAGCGGAATGCCGGGTTCTCCTCGATGTGAGGCTGTTCCCCCTGGTGGCTGAACATGCGAATGCCGGTGAATATCAGAAAGGCGCCAAACAAGAACAATATCCAGCTGTACTGGTGCACCAGCGCGGCACCCAGACCGATGAGAATGGCGCGCAGCACCACAACACCGATAATGCCCCAGAACAGCACACGGTGCTGGTAGATGCGGGGAATGGACAGGAAGGTGAAGATCGACGCGATGACAAACATGTTGTCCATCGCCAGGGACTGCTCGATCACATAGGCGGTGTAGAATTCGAGCCCGGATTCAGCGCCGCGCTGCCACCACACCCAGCCGCCAAAAGCCATGGCAATGGCGACGTAAAAGCCATACAGGCTCAGGCTTTCGCGGGCGCCGATCTCATGTTCATCCCGATGCAGGATACCCAGATCGAAGGCCAGCAGGCCGATGACAATCGCGATGAACGCGACCCAGAAATAAATTGGTGTACCAAGAAATTCACCCATCAGGGCGCTAAGCAGCGTTTCCATCGCCGGACCATCTCCATGTTCGTTTGGAGTGGCTCCGACATCACGAGAACATCAAAGTTCTCGCCAGAGGGGCCCGGCGCCACTTGGGCTAAGTGTGATCTGGCGCCAGAATTTCAAGCCCCGCGCGCAAAAAAAACTTCTCAGCGCGGCGTGCACAGCATGACGATGGCTTCGGCGGTTTCGAGTTGAATGGCCGCGCCATGGTTCGGGTCGGGGATAACCCGACCGGCCGTGATGTTGCGGGCGGCCCTGAGGCCTCCGTCAACGAAGCCGACGCCGTCTTCATAGCCGGTTACGGTGCCGGTGCCTGAAGCGGCATCGCCCGGCACGGTCGAGGCAAAACCGTAGACATTGCCGTAAATAGTCAGAATGCCAGCCTTGGCGCTGGTGGCGTCGCGGCAGCCCCAATTGCCCTCAAAGCTCTGGGCGAGCGATGGAGTGGCGGACAGGACGGTGAGGGCAGCTATCAGGGCGATTCGGCGCATGCGTCCACAGTGCCGGGCCAGGGCGCGGCTTTCAAGCGCGGCGTTTGAGCAGGGGCCCCAATACAGGCAGATTGCTGAGGGCCAACATGATCTTGAGCCTGAGCGGCATCTGATAGTCGCGCAATTTCGAGAAACCGACGAGATTGGCGCGATAGACCAGTTCACCATGCTGGTTGATTGCGGTGAGCTTGTTGAACAACAGGCCCCAGCCTGGGATGGAATTGGAAGGGCGCTTGTCGGTGACCACCAGTTCGTAGCTGACCGTGTCGCCGGGCCGCACGGGTACCTTGAAATCCATGCTGTTAACGCCGGGCGAGGGGCCAGAGACGCCCGGTTCCAGCCCCATGGCGCGCAAACGCTCTTCCTCGGCAAACAGGGTGTCAACCATCAGGCGATGGCCGACGCTGACCGTGTGCCAGCCACTGGCCACCAGACCGCCAAAATGGCTGTGCTTGGCTGCCTCTGCATCGAGATGGAAGTATTGCGGGTCATACAGCGTGGCGAAGCGCACGATCTCTTCGGCGTCGAAGGTGTGGCTGCCCAGCACAAACACCTCATCGATGATGATATCCTCGAACCAGCGGGTCATGTGCCTGCTCCGGGAGTGCGGGTATCGACGAGATTGGCCAGGCGCATGCTCAGAACCGAAGCGCCCCTCTGGTTGCGCATGTCAAACTCCAGCGTGACAATACCCCATTGCGGGTGGCTTCCGGAGCGGCGCAGGTCGACAATGGTGACCGTGCCGCCAATGGTGTCGTTGGCCATGACCGGGTTCTTCCATTTGAGATCGGAAAATCCGAGCCCGCCGGCCGAGGCGATTGTGCTGAGAAAGCTGTCGACCAGCATGCGCAGGCCGAGCCCGCCCGTCTGCCAGCCGCTGGCGGCCAGACCGCCGAGCAGGCTTGCCTTGGCTGCGGTTTCATTGAGGTGAAAGGGGAAGGGGTCAAACTCGGTGGCGAAGGTGATAATCATCGCCTTGCTCACCGTAATGCGGCCCAGATCGATCACCTCTCCAATGGCGAGATCCTCGAAATGGCGGCGGTCTTTGGTGACTGGATTGGTCATTGGGTTGCCCTATACGTCAATCGACGTTCTGCCCGTTTTGGCCGTGCAAGGCAACCCGGTTGTCACGGACCGACTGGTAGCCGCAGGTGACGTGAAGGTACAGAGGAGTTGTGGACCGCACGCCTAAAGAAGGTCGGCTGGTAGTGTTGCTGGCAAGCGGGGGCGTACGATCGGGGGGGCGTACCGATCCCAGCCACCACTGCCGGCTCGTCGAAAAAGATTGCTCACCGCCAAGGGCGCGTTGGCAACGGTGGGTCGTGGTCGTTCAGATCTCGTGCGCGAGGTGGCCGGGGATATCGACGCCGCTTTCGGCATACTCCCGGAGCTTGTTGCGCATGGTACGGATTGAAATACCCAGAATGATGGCGGCCCGGGTCCGGTTACCTTCGGTATGTCTTAGCGTTGCCAGGATCAGGTCGCGTTCAACCTCCGCAACCTGCAAACCGACCAAGGCTTCAGCGGCTAGCGGATTAGGCGCCTGAACAGAGGTGTTGAGATTGTGCATGGTGTCACTTTCCGAGCCCCCAATGTTGCGTCCGGAACGGCATTAGAATGGCGCGGTATGGTTAATGCATCATTAACAATGTCTGGAGCGTGCATCACATCTGTGACTGATTTTCAAAATAAATATAGCGATTATAAGGGCTTGTACTAATTGACACCCTGCTTCCAGGGCGCTCAGTGCGCTGGCACTATGTTCAATGCGGCGGTGTGATCGTCGCTTTTGTGCCTCGGGCAGATCCATCGGCGCCTGCTCGTTTACGCTGGGTATCATGCCTTATCGGTACGGACATTATGGGGTTGGACTTACGTCAGCACATAGCGGTGCGTTGCGTATTCTCTGCTGAGAGCGACGAAGCCGAGGCGCTGGTAGAAGGCAAAGGCGGCCTCGGGTGCGTTGGTGTTGAGATAATCAAAATAGGTCGCGGCATTGCGCTGCATTGCACCGATCAGGAGCTGACCAATGCCGTGCCGCCGGTACTGTTCGGCGACATAGAGGTAGCGGATGCGGCCCGCTCGCGGGTGCGGATCATAGGGGTCGACATTACGACCGCAGGTTCCCACCAGCGTTTCGCCATCCCAGGCGCCGAACACGATCTCACCGTTACGATCAAAAGTGTTGGCGCCGCTGCGCCAGTTCTCGTCAAAGTACGACAACATCTGATGGCCACCGGCGCGGCTCTCGGCCAGCAATCGGTCAAAGCCAGCCGCGTCCGGGGTGACTGGCGCGAGAGTGAACACCCCTAGGTATTGAACTTGAACAGCATCACGTCGCCATCCTTGACGACATACTCCTTGCCTTCGTCGCGCGCCTTGCCCGCTTCCTTGGCGGCCACTTCGCCGCCCAGGGCCACGAAGTCATCATAGGCAATGGTCTGGGCGCGGATAAAGCCGCGCTCGAAGTCGGAATGGATTACGCCGGCAGCCGCGGGAGCCTTGTCGCCCTTGTGGATGGTCCAGGCGCGCGATTCCTTGGGGCCGACGGTGAAATAGGTCTGCAGACCAAGCAAATCGTAGGCTTCCCGGATCAGCCGGTTCAGACCAGCCTCGTGCAGGCCCAGCGATTCCAGATATTCAGCGCCCTCGGCATCGGGGAGTTGAGCAAGTTGGGATTCGATCTCGGCGGAGATCACCACCACGCCGGCATCGTGGGCCTTGGCGTAATCTTCGACCAGCTTGCTCATGGCGTTGCCGGTGGCAGCCGAGCCTTCATCGACATTGCAGACATAAAGCGCGGGCTTGGAGGTCAGCAATTGCAGTTCCTGGAAGGCCTTTTCTTCCTCGGCGTCGCGCTGGACGAAGCGGGCCGACCTGCCGTCGCGCAGCAGCACGAGTGCGCGATCGATCAGTTCGAGCGTCAGCTTGGCATCCTTGTCGCCCTGTTTGGCCTTCTTCTCGACGCCGGTGCGGCGCTTCTCGAGACTTTCCAGATCGGCCAGCATCAGCTCGGTTTCGACCACTTCGGCGTCTGCCAGCGGGTCGACCTTGTTGGCGACGTGGATGACGTTGCCGTCTTCAAAACAGCGCAGCACATAGGCGATGGCATCGCATTCGCGGATATTGGCGAGGAACTGGTTGCCTAGGCCTTCGCCCTGGCTGGCGCCCTTGACCAGACCGGCTATGTCGACAAAGCTCATGCGGGCGGGCTGCACATTGATCGATTTGCCAATTTCGGCAAGCTTGTCGAGCCGCGCATCGGGCACCGAGACTTCGCCCACATTGGGCTCAATGGTGCAGAACGGGAAATTGGCGGCCTGGGCGGCAGCGGTGCGGGTCAGCGCGTTGAAGAGGGTCGACTTGCCGACATTGGGCAGGCCGACGATGCCCATCTTGAAACCCATGGGGAATGCTCCGGAATTTGTTGGCCTTCACTTCGTTCGGATAGGAAGAGAAGTCAATGCGTGGCGCGGCAAAGCTGGCTTGTCGCGGCGGTCATTGCGGCCTATTAGCACTAACATACCAGTTTTTCTCATTCCCGTGTCGGAGGCGTCGCATGACCCTGTTTTTCTTTCTGGTCATCCTGGCCGCCCTGGCGGCCGTAGCCTTGTGGTGGTTCTATCGCGGCCGCCATATGGGCTCGTTCACGCCGGCGATGGGCACAAGCCCTGCCATTCCCAAGGCCAAGCCGCAGGGGGCGTTGCCGATGCTGAAAATGCCGACGGCCAGGGGCTGGGAGCCGGGCGAAAAGCCTGTGGTGGCCGCGGGCCTCAAGGTGACGCCGTTTGCGACCAATCTGAAGCATCCACGTTGGGCCTATGTGCTGCCCAATGGCGACGTGCTGGTGGCCGAGTCGTCATCGCTGCCCGGAACCGTCAAGAATGTGCGCGATTATGCGATGAACCGGGTGATGCGCCGGGCCGGCGCCACACGCCCCAGCGCCAACCAGATCACCCTGCTGCGTGATGCCGATGGCGATGGCGTGCCGGAAGTCCGCGAAGTGTTCCTCAAGGACCTCAGCCAACCCTTCGGCATGGCTCTGGTGGGTGACCAGCTCTATATCGGCAATACCGATAGCGTGGTCGCCTTCCCCTATGAAACCGGCCAGACCGTGATTACGGCGCCCGGCCGCAAGCTGATGGAAATGAAGCCCGGTGGCCACTGGACGCGCAATCTGATTGCCAGCGCCGATGGCTCCAAGCTCTATGTGGCCGTCGGCTCTGACAGCAATATCGCCGAGAATGGCCTGGAGCCTGAAGCGGGTCGCGCCTGCATTTATGAACTCGATCTGGTGACCGAAAAGCACCGTGAGTTTGCAGGTGGTCTACGCAACCCGGTTGGCATGGCCTGGGAGCCGACCAATGGCTTGCTGTGGACTGTGGTCAATGAGCGCGATGGATTGGGCGATGAAACTCCGCCCGACTATCTGACCTCGGTCAAGGATGGCGGCTTTTACGGTTGGCCGTTCAGCTATTGGGGGCAGACGGTCGATGACCGGGTGCCGCAGGACGCCGCCAAGGTCGCCAGTGCACTGGCGCCCGACTATGCGCTGGGTGGTCATACCGCCTCGCTGGGGCTGTGCTGGCTGCCCGAGAACACGCTGCCGGGCCTGCCCTCGGGCATGGTGATCGGTCAGCACGGTTCATGGAACCGCTCCAAGCTGAGCGGCTACAAAGTCATTCTGGTGCCGTTTGCCAATGGCCTGCCGCAAGGCGCGCCGGTTGATATCCTGAGCGGATTTCTGGCCGAGGACGAAAAATTCTCACGCGGCCGTCCGGTGGGTGTAGCGATGGCCAAGGACGGCGCGCTGCTGGCGGTCGATGATGTCGGCGATGCCGTGTGGCGCGTGACGGCAGCCTGATTGCTGCCGAGGTGGTTTTGATTGCGGCGCGTCGATGCAGGTCGGCGCGCCGTTTGCTTGTCAGTCGCCCTTGAACAGCCGCTTGAGCATATCGGCCATGGGCCCGCTGCTGGGCGGTGCGGCCTGCGGCTTGGCGGCCCGGGCCTGCCGGATATGGCTCTGGCCTTTGGGTGCGGCGCCCGGCTCAGCTTTGGCCTCGCGCGTGGACTTGGTGTTGGCGTCGGGATCGTCGGCTGGTTTGGTGGCGAGAGCCAGCTTGTTCATGAAGCCGCTATCGTCGCCCTTGAGCAGCAGACCGACATGCGTGCCAATGGCATCGAGCAGGGGGTCTAGCCAGATCTGGTCGGCCTTGGCGAAGTCACCCAATACGTGGTGGGTGACATACTCTTTGCCCGGATGCCCGATACCGAGACGAACGCGCTTGTAGTTCGTCCCGATCTGCGGATCGATGGAGCGCAGGCCATTGTGACCGCCATTGCCGCCGCCGATCTTGACCCGCACCTTGGCTGGCGCCAGGTCCAGTTCGTCATAGAACACGATGATGTCGGCGGGCTCGATTTTGTAGAACTTGGCGACCTGCTGCACACTGTCGCCGGAGCGGTTCATAAAGGTCTGCGGCTTGAGCAGGATCACCTTCTCGCCGCCAATCGTACCTTCCGCAAGGCTGCCCGAGTGCTTGGTACGGAATGGCGCAATGGAATGGGCGCGGGCAATGGCGTCAAGCGCCATGAAGCCGATATTGTGGCGGTTTGCCTGGTATTGGCTACCTGGATTGCCCAGGCCGACAAGCAGCTTCATCACTCACTCCAGAAACGAAAGAGGCGACCCGAAGGCCGCCTCGAACATATAGCAGAAGGCGCGCAGGTCGATTACTCGGCCTTTGGTTCGGCTGCCGGAGCAGGCGCTTCTTCTTCGGCTTCCCCGTCATCGCCAGCCGACTTGAGTGCCGACGGCGCCACGATGGTCGCGATGGTGAAATCGCGGTCGGTGATGGTTGGGGTAACGCCCTTGGGCAGGGTCACTGTCGAGATGTGGATCGAATCGCCGATATCAAAACCGGACATGTCGACGGTGATCTCTTCAGGGATCGCATTGGCTGGTGCCGACACTTCCACGGTGTGACGCACAACATTGAGCGTGCCGCCGCGCTTCAGGCCTGGGCTGGCTTCTTCATTGATGAAGTGCACATGCACCTGAACATTGAGGCGCGTGTCCTTGCCGATGCGGAGGAAATCCACATGCAGCGGGAAATCCTTGACCGCATCAAGCTGGTAGTCGCGGGGGATCACGAGGTGCTTGGTGCCGTCCACATTGAGTTCGAGGATGTGGGACAGGAAGCCGCCAGCATAGATGAACTTGTAGGCATCTTTGTAAGCGAGGGAGATGGCAACAGGAGCCTTCTTGTCACCGTAAATAACAGCAGGAACGAGTCCCTGACGACGCAATTCGCGAGCGGCCCCCTTGCCAACTCCGTCACGCGCCTGTGCATTGAGCACTTTAGTTTCAGACATGGAAATATCCATTCCGGTTGGTGTATGCGTCACTACAACAGCATACGCGCCCGTCCTCCAGGGGTGACGAGCGCTTCATGGGGCGGCTATAAACCAAAGGCAGGTGACGGGCAAGCAGAATGGAAAATGCATCCCGGCGAGCGGCACGGTCGGGTGTTCAACGCAAGCAAGCCGGGCCGCCAATGAGGCTGGCCGCAGGCTTGTGGCTTGTGCCCATCCCCCAAAGGGCAAGGGCGCAGGATGCCGGTTTAGTCGAACAGGCTGGAGACGCTCTGCTCGCTGGCGGTCCGGGCGATGGCTTCGCCAATCAGCGGGGCGATGGCGAGGCGGCGAATATTGCCGGCCAGGCGCTGGGCCTCGGTCTCCTCGATGGAATCGGTGACCACGAGTTCCTTGAGCATGGAGCCGCCAATGCGCTCGGAGGCGCCTTCGGAGAGCACGCCGTGGGTGATATAGGCGGAGACTTCACTGGCGCCGGCCTTGAGCAGGGCTTCGGCGGCATTGACCAGGGTGCCGCCGCTATCGACGATATCGTCAATCAGAATGCAGGCCTGGCCACGCACATCGCCGATGATGTTCATCACTTCGGAGACGCCAGCGCGGGGGCGGCGTTTGTCGACAATGGCCAGATTGGCGCCAATGCGACCGGCGACATTGCGCGCCCGGACCACCCCGCCAACGTCGGGCGAAACGATCATGACATTCTTGACGTCGTAATGGTCCTGAATGTCGCGCACCATGACCGGTGCGGCGGTCAGATTGTCGGTGGGAATATCGAAAAAACCCTGAATCTGGCTGGCATGCAGGTCGAGCGTCAACACGCGATTGGCGCCGGCCTGGGTGATCAAATTGGACACCAGCTTGGCCGAAATCGGTGTGCGCGGGGCCGATTTGCGATCCTGGCGGGCATAGCCGAAATAGGGAATCACCGCGGTAATTCGCCGAGCCGACGAGCGCCGCAGCGCATCGGTCAGGATCAGCAATTCCATCAGATTGTCATTGGCAGGAAAGCTGGTCGACTGCAGGATGAAAGCGTCTTCGCCGCGCACATTTTCATGCACCTCGACATAGACTTCCTTGTCGGCAAAACGCCTGACCGTACAGTCGGTCAAAGGGAGTTCGAGATAGCTGGCAATTGCCTGGGCAAGGGCCCGGTTCGAGTTGCCGGTCACCAGCTTCATGGGGCGCGATCCTGTCTCAACTGGCCTCCGGGAGCGAGGCCTTCCAGTTTCGCGGCAGCTTTAGCGAGTCCATCCCGGACTCGCAATGTCGCAATTAGTCTTGGGTAAAGAATTACGTCAGACCGATGACAGCGAGCTGTCGGCCCGTCCTGGTCTGCTGGTGCGTGGCATGGCGGTGCGAGAAATAGCGCGTGGGGTTGCCATAGGTGCAGCCGCCTACGCGGTCGATGCTCTGGACGCCGGCTGCAGTGAGGCGATCGGCGACGAAGCCCGGCAGGTCGAAGTGCTCGATGCCGCCTTCGGGCACGAAAATGCGGTTGTCAGCATCAGGGTGGAGGGCCAACAGATCGGCGGCAAACTGCGGACCGACCTCGTAGTTGGGCCCGGAAATGGTGGGGCCGATGGCGGCGACGATACGGTCAGTCTTTGCGCCCAGCGAGACCATGGCGGCGATAGTTGCTTCGACAATGCCCGAGGCCGCACCCTTCCAGCCAGCATGAGCCGCACCGATAACGCCAGACTGGGCATCGGCAAACAGAATTGGCGTGCAGTCGGCAGTCAGGATGCCGAGCAGCAGGCCGGGGCGGTCGGTGACCATGGCATCGGCTTCGACCACTTCGTCGGGCGCCATGGTGCGGCGGACCACGTGGACGTCGGCCGTGTGGGTCTGCCTGAGGATGACCAGGTCGGCGGGGGCGTAGCCCATGGTGGCGGCGATGCGGGCGCGGTTGGCCGTCACGGTGGCAGGGTCGTCACCGGTCGTGAATGAAACATTGTTGCTGGCATAGACGCCCCTGGACGCCCCGCCCGCCCGGCCAAAAAAACCGTGGCGCAGGCCGCCCAGCGCGGCACTGGTCTCAAAAGGTGGCGCGCCCATCATTCAAATCCGGGCGGCTGCAGACCCGGGCTGGCGGCGCAGAAGGCCTTGAACAGATTGCCCATCTTGTCTGGATCCACCAGCCGGGCTCTGGCGGTCGACAAATCTTCGGCCGAGCCGGGATTGGCGGCGATCAGGGCGCTGGTGCGTTCATTGATGCCCATGCGGGTGAGGAACTGGCCCTGGGTGGCCAAGGGCTGTACGGCCAAACCGGCCTTGGCGGCAATGGTGCCCAGCGCCTCGAAGTCGACATGGGCCGAGATGTCCACTTCGCCAGGCGCGTCGAGCACGTCGGCATATTGATGACGGCGGACGCCCTGCAGGGTCTCCCCGGTCTGGGTGCGGGCATAGCCATAGTCCATGGCGAGGATGGCGCCGCCCTGGGTGGAGATGGTGGTGGCGAGGCGGTTCATCACCTCACCGCTGGCCAGCCCTACTTCGAGCACGGCGTTCAGTTCGGCCCCTGCCAGTGTATCAGGCATGGCCGAGGCCGGGATCGGGGTGGGGCTGAGGCCAAATACCAGGCGGCCATTATTGGTGCCGACCATGCGTTCGTGCCAGCCATCCTCGGTGCGAACGAATTGGCGGATCGGCAGGGCGTCGAAGAATTCGTTGGCAATGACCAGCAATGGCCCGGGGCCGACCTTGTCAAAGCCATCGATCCACTTGGCGCCATAGACCTCAAGCCGGGCGTTCTGCTCGGCAATCAGCGCGGGGTTGGTCTCAAACAGGCGCAGGTCCAGCGCGTCGCGAAGTCCTTCGGCGCGGCAGGCAACGCGCAGGATATCGGCCATCAGCGTGCCGCGGCCGGGGCCAAGTTCGAGCAGGGTGAACGCTTTTGGGCTCCCCATTTGCTGCCAGAGATTGACTACAAAGAAGCCGATCAATTCGCCGAACATCTGGCTGATTTCCGGTGCAGTGACAAAGTCGCCGGCGCTGCCGAGCGGGTCGGCGGTCTTGTAGTAGCCCTTGGTCGGGTGGGTTAGACACAGGCCCATATAGGTGGCCACCGACATCGGACCGGTGGTGCGGATTTGCATGTCGATGAGTTCGGGCAGGGTGGGAGGCGTTTGCTCAGTCATGTTAAGCTCGCAATGCGCTTTGGCTGCGCGTCGCCGCATAGATCACAAGGCCAATGCCAGCGAGCACCAGCGGCAGGCTGAGTAGCATGCCCATGGTCAGCCAGCCGCCAAACAGGTAGCCGATATGGGCATCAGGCAAGCGGACAAACTCGACGGCGATACGCGACAGGCCGTAGCCGATGCCGAACACGCCAGCGACCATGCCGGGGCGGCGCAGGCTATAGAACACGTGGGTGAAGACGCGGATGATCAGAAATAGCAGCAGGCCTTCGAGCACAGCTTCATAGAGCTGGCTGGGGTGGCGCGGCAATTGTTCGGGGTCGGTGGGAAAGATCACGCCCCAGGGCAGGGTTGTGGGGGCGCCGTAGAGCTCGGCATTGATGAAATTGGCGATGCGGACCAGGAAGATGCCGATAGTGCTGACCGAGGCAATCAGATCCAGCGCGCTCAGCCAATTGCCCTGTTTGGAGCGGGTGAAGACGATGGCCGCCAGCATCAGCCCCAGCATGCCGCCGTGATAAGACATGCCGCCATCAAGCGTGTTGAGGATCTGGGCGGGGTTCTCCAGATAGAATGGCAGATTGTAGAACAGCACATAGCCCAGCCGACCGCCGAGCACGATCGACAGCATGGTCCAGAAAGCAAAGTCCCAGATATCGGCAGCTTTGAAAGGCAGTTGCCCCTTGTGCCAGAGGCGTGAATTGGCCAGCAGCAAGTAGCCATAGCCGGCGCCCAGGCCGACGCCGAACAGATAGCCCAGCGCATACCAGCGAATGGCGATGGGACCAATGGCGAGGGCGACAGGATCGATATTGGGAAATGGCACGCGCGGGCTCCTGCGGCAATCGGCGGGACCATTGCCGCTTCGCTCTCTCTGGTCAAGTGAGCATCCATCACCTAAATATCAACGCAACAGGTCAACCAAAAGAGTGTGCAATGAACCAGAGCAACAAGATTTTTGATGGCCTCGGGCGGGTGATGAACGAAGCCGCGGGTGTCGCGGATGGAGTGCGCCGGGAAGTTGAAACCGCCGTCAAGTCGCAGGTTCAGCGTCTGGTGGCCGATATGGATCTGGTCAAGCGCGAGGATTTCGACGCGCTGCGCGAACTGGTGCAGGTGCAGGGCGAAGAGATCGACACGCTGCGCAAGGACCTGGCAGCGCTCAAGGGCGGTTCGGGCAAAGCCAAGTAGGCATGCGCCTCGCGGTCCTTTCGGATGTGCATGGAAATGCAGTGGCGCTTGACGCCGTTCTGGCAGATATCGTCACCCAGAGTGTTGATGCCACGCTGTGTCTGGGCGACCACGTCAGTGGACCGATGGATCCTGCTGGTGTCGCTGAGCGCCTGATGACCCTGGACGGCCCGATGATCGCCGGTAATCATGATCGCTGGGTGGTTGAGCCGCGCCAAAGCGGGCAGGGCACGGTCGATCGCTTTGCCGCAGAACAGTTGAGCGAGGTGCAGCACAAATGGCTTGCTGCCCTGCCAGCCACGGCCGTTTTCAACAATGAAATTTTCCTTTGTCACGGCACCCCGGCCAGTGACGAGCAGAATTGGATCGATGGCTGGTATACTGGCCGTGCTGCTATTCTGCCCAACGAAGAGTGGGTGACATCGGCGGCTGAGGGGATCAATTATCCGATCATGCTGTGCGGCCATACCCATTTGGCCCGCTCGGTACGGTTGCGTGATGGGCGGCGGATCATCAATCCAGGAGCGGTGGGGTTTCAGCTCGTGCATGGGTCGCCCGATGCGCGCTATGCCGTGATCGAACGGCGTGGCGGCAGGTGGTTCACCACGCTGCGCGTGGTTGAGTATGATCATGAAGCGGCCGCCGCGCAGGTCGTCGCCAATGGATTTGCGGCCTGGGCGGAGGTTCTGAACTCGGGCTGGGCCCAATCCGCCCCGTTTTGAGGCAGAAGCAGCAGTTGATACGGGTTCGCTGTTAACAGCCTGTTAACCCTAAGCCCCCGATCATCATCCACAAGAGATTGTCGTCCGGCAAACGGCTCCCGTGCCCTGAATCAGTTGGCACGTGTAGGTTGTTTTCATCAGGACGATTCGTAAGCCGTTGTGCCTGCAAACAGTTCCCTGAGTACCCCAGAATTGCCGGCCCATCGGGCAGCATGAATCCATACTCCGCGTTGCCAGGACGGAAGACGTCAATGTCACTCATCCAAGTCGAGCTCGATCGCAATGTTCACCCCGTGGACATCATTGAGCATATCGCCTCGATCAATGACTGGACTTTCGAGCGACAGGACGCCGACGAAATTTCCATTTCGGTGCGCGGTGGCTGGTGCGACTACCATGTTTCATTCAACTGGATGGAAGATCTGGAGAGCCTGCATATTGCCAGCGCTTTCGATCTGAAAGTCCCCGAAGGCCGGCGCGGCGAGATCAAACAGCTGATTTCGCTGGTCAATGAACAATTGTGGATTGGTCATTTCGATATCTGGAACAAGGAAGGCGTGGTGCTGTTCCGCAACTCGCACCTGCTGACGGGTGGCGCCGAGGTGTCGCCGCAGCAGTGCGAAGCATTGCTGCGCTCGGCCACCGATAGCTGCGATCTGTATTATCAGGCCTTCCAGTTTGTGGTCTGGGCCGGCAAGTCGGCCGCCGAGGCGCTGAGCCATGTGATGTTTGAAACGGTTGGCGAGGCATGAACACGGCCCTCAACAGAATTGGTCCGATCATGCTGGTGGGGGCCGGCAAGATGGGCGTGGCGCTGGCGCGAGGCTGGCTAGACGCGGGCCTGGCTGCAAGCCAGCTGGTTATCGTGCACCCGCGGCCCGGTGAGGACCTGCTGGAACTGGCGCGCGACTATGGCCTGGCGTTGAGTACCGAAGCGAGCGGACTGTCGCCCAATGTGCTGGTGGTCGGGGTCAAGCCGCAGGTCATGGATGAGGTGCTGGAGTCGCTGGCGCCCGTCATCGCGCCGCATACGCTGGTGGTGTCGATTGCGGCGGGCATTGATCTGGCGCGGCTGGCCAGCAAGGCCGGGACGCAGCGGGTAATGCGCACCATGCCCAATACGCCGGTGCAGGTACGCAAGGGCATGATCGGGGTGGTTTCCGGCCCCGATGTGACGGCGGAAGATAAGGTAGCGATGGACACCTTGCTTTCGGCTTCCGGGCAGGTGATCTGGCTCGACGACGAGGCGCAACTGGATGCGCTGACCGCCGTGTCGGGTTCGGGCCCGGCCTATATCTTCCACATGGTTGAAGCATTGGCCGCCGCTGGCAAACGGCAGGGCCTGCCTGACGATATTGCCGAGCAATTGGCGCGGGGCACCGTGATCGGTGCAGCCGCCCTGATGGATGCGGGGACCGTCTCGGCGACGGTGTTGCGGGAGAATGTGACGTCGCCCAAGGGCGCAACGGCTGCGGGTCTGGCGGTGCTGATGGGCAGCCATGGCCTGATTGAACTGATGGATCGCACAGTCAGTGAGACCCGGAAGCGGACCGAAGAACTGGGTCGGATATAGCTGGCATCGACATGACCAGCAAAAAGGAGCGCGTCACCTCCAAGTAGACGCGCCCCTCCCGATAGCTGGCTGTCTGATGCTCAGGCGCCGGTCAGTTCGTCGGCAGCGGCCTTGCCCGTGCGCTTGTCCTTGACGATCTCGTAATTGACCTTCTGGCCCTCATCCAGGCCGTTCAGGCCAGAGCGCTGAACAGCTGAGATGTGAACGAATACGTCAGCCCCGCCTTCGTCCGGCTGAATGAAGCCATAGCCTTTTTGGCCGTTGAACCACTTTACAGTGCCAGTTGCCATGATGCGCGTTCCCTCGTGCAGTCTGCTGGTAGCTGGCCGCAGCCACTATTGGCTCCGGCCATCGGTGATATCGAGTAACGGAAATTGACGTCAGCAGAAGCGAAGGAAAGTTCGCGTAATCAGATCAGTCGGCCGCAATATTCGATCCAGTCAGCTTAGCGCCAAACATAGGGCTGTTCAATATCTGTATAGACATACCGAAAAACCCGGCGGAACACTGTTCTCGTCAGGGCAAACCAAAGCGTCGTCAAGTATTTGCACCAGAATTCGAGAGCCTGGAGCAGACGCGCGCCGGACTGGCTGACCATGCCAGGCCTTGCCCAATCCAATGGCGTCGCGTGCCCATCCAGCCTCGTGGGGCCGAACCGAGCAATGCCAGCATAGCGCAATACTGCGCCGCGAAAACCTGTCATCGGGCAGGGCTTGATAATCGGGGCGATCGACAGGCTTGCATTCGCGGCAAAATTGGCGCAAATCACCGCGCGCCGGGCCATTGGGGTCGGTAAACCATCAGAGATCACATCGTCTTGACCACGGCGTCCTACTCTTCCGGCGATGTCATCGCGGACCGTCGTGCGGGCTATGCCAGGCTGCTCGCCGCAGATGGTGAGCTGCTTGCCGCCGCTGACCTGATGCAGCAGGCGCTTGAGCTGGTGCCCAACTGGGCCGCCGGGTGGGATTTGCTGGGTGATTACCATGACAAATCGGGCGACGTTGCCGGAGCTATTGCGGCCTGGCGGCATCTGGAAGCGCTTGATGATGCAGGCGTCTTTGGTGCGCGGCTGAAACTGGCGCTGCACGGCGCCAGCCCAGCGGGGGAGGGCACGGCGGTCAGCTATGTCGAAGCGCTGTTTGATCAATATGCGCCCAAGTTCGAGAACTCGCTGGTTGGCAAGCTCGGCTATCGCGTCCCCGAAATGCTTGATGATCTGGTGGCCGAAGAAATGGGCCGGTTGGGTATTGCGCAGTTCGAGCGCGGCCTCGATCTGGGCTGCGGCACCGGCCTGATGGGGCAAAGATTGCGTGGCAAGGTCGCCTACCTCGAAGGTATCGACATCTCTGCCGCCATGATTGCCGAAACTGCCCGCAAGGGCATTTACGATCGTCTGGACAAGGCCGAACTGGTGGCCGCGCTGAATGGGCGACGGGCCGATGCCGATCTGGTGACTGCTGCCGATGTGTTCATCTACTGCGGCGCGCTGCAACCTGTGCTGGCCGCCCTGGTGCCGGCCCTGCGGCCAGGCGGAGTGGTGGCATTTTCGCTGGAAGCCCATGATGGGGAGGAGGCGGTGTTCCTGCGGCCGTCCCTGCGCTACGCCCATGGCCCCAGCGCGACGCGCGATGCGGTGGTCGTGGCCGGGCTTGAACTCCTGCGTTTTGAAGCCGTGGTGTTGCGGTTTGATCGCGGTGCGCCGATCAATGGCCTGCTGGTGGTGGCGCGCAAGCCGCCTCTCGATGTCCATGCTGCCAATGATGGTGCGGGTGCGGGCGGTGATGTCGCGGCATAGGCAGTATGCAGGAGCAGGACGAAGCAGCTAGGCTGGTCTGATCTCAACTGGAAACTGCCATGAACGCGATCCGCTTTGACTTTCGATCCGACACCGTCACCCGGCCATCGGCCGACATGCGGCAGGCCATGGCAGCAGCCGAGGTCGGCGACGACGTGTTTGGCGACGACCCCAGCGTCAATCGGCTCGAGCAGCGCATGGCGGCGATGCTGGGCAAGGATGCGGCGCTCTTCGTTCCCTCGGGGACGCAATCCAATTTGTTGGCGCTGATGAGCCATTGCGGCCGCGGCGACGAGTATATCGCCGGGCAGAATGCCCATCTTTACAGCCATGAGGCAGGTGGCGCCGCGGTGCTGGGATCGATCCAGCCGCAGCCGATTGCGCATCAGGCTGATGGCACGATGGCGCTCGACGATATCGAAGCGGCGATCAAGCCGGATGACAACCACTATGCCCGCACCACGGTAATCGCCCTGGAGAACACGTTTGGCGGCAAGGTCCTGCCGGTCCAATACATGCAGAGCGTTGCGGCCATCGCGCAGCGCCATGGACTGGGCCTGCACCTCGATGGTGCCCGGGCGTTCAATGCCTGCGTGGCGCTGGGGATGGACATCGCTGTGTTTACGGCGCCCTTCGACAGCGTCTCGATCTGCCTGTCCAAAGGGCTCGGCGCCCCGGTTGGCTCGGTGCTGGTCGGGCGGCAGGATCTGATCGACAAGGCGCGCCGCCATCGCAAGATGCTGGGGGGCGGCATGCGCCAGTCCGGCATTCTGGCGGCTGCCGGGCTCTATGCGCTTGATCACCATATCGAGCGGCTGGCCGAGGATCATCGCCGTGCGCGGAAGCTGGCTGAAGGGCTGGCAGCATTTGCCGCGCTGACGGTCACCGTGCCCGATACCAACATCATTTTTGTGGATATGGAACGCCAACTTGGCGCCCGCTTCACTGACTTTCTTGCTAGTCGCGGCGTTGGCGTCACCGGGCGCTATGGGCAGCAGCGCTGGGTTACCCATCTTGATGTCGACGATGCAGCGGTCGAGGGCGCCTTGATGGTGGTAGCAGAGTTCTTTGCCGTTGAGGCCCAATAGAGATCTGACGGCTCAGCCGGCAATTGGGGCGTCGCACAGCATGCGCGACGCCCCATATTCGTGGTTAGAGCGCGAAGTAGCTCTGCAATGGGCGCACGGTCAGATTGCCCTTCTGCAAGGCGACGATGCCTTCCACGGCGGCGAGGGCGCCGTCGATGGTGGTGTAGTAGGGGATCTTGGCGAACAGGGCGGTGCGCCGAATATCACGGCTGTCGCTGATCGACTTCATGCCGTCGGTGGTGTTGATCACCAACTGCACGCCGCCATTCTTCATCGAGTCCACGATATGCGGCCGGCCTTCGAGCACCTTGTTGATCTTGGTGGCGGCAATGCCGTTCTCGACCAGGTATTTCTGCGTGCCGCCGGTGGCGATGATGGTGAAGCCGCCCTCGACGAGATGGCGTGCCATATCGACGATGTACTGCTTGTCGGCATCGCGCACCGAGATGAACACGGCGCCGCTGGTGGGCACCTTGGAGCCGGCACCGATCTGGGACTTGGCGAAGGCCATGGCGAAATCGGTGTCGAGGCCGATGACCTCGCCAGTCGACTTCATTTCAGGGCCGAGCACGGTGTCGACACCGGGGAAGCGGTTGAAGGGGAAGACGGCTTCCTTGACGGCAACGTGCTTGAAGGTCCTCTCCACCAAACCGAAGCTGGCCAGGCTTTCGCCGGCCATGATGCGGCTGGCGATCTTGGCGATGGGCTGGCCGATCACCTTGGCGACGAAGGGCACGGTGCGGCTGGCGCGCGGATTGACTTCGAGCAGGTAGATGACGCCGTCCTTGAGCGCATATTGCACGTTCATCAGGCCGCCAACCTTGAGGGCAAAGGCCAGTTCGGCGGTCTGGCGCTTGAGTTCGGCCATGACTTCGGGGCTGAGATTCTGCGGCGGCAGCGAGCAGGCGCTGTCGCCGGAGTGAATGCCGGCCTCTTCGATATGCTCCATGATGCCGGCGACAAAGACGTCCTTGCCGTCACAGAGGGCGTCAACGTCGATTTCGGTGGCGCCCGACAGATAGGCATCAAACAGCAACGGGTTGTCGGACAGCACTGAGTTGATCTGGCCGGTCTTGTCATTGGGATAGCGCAGCATGATGTGCGGCGGCACCAGCCCGGTCAGCGTATCCTGCACATAGCGCTCGAACTCGCCTGATGAGTGGACAATGGCCATGGCTCGGCCACCCAGCACATAGGAGGGCCGGATGACCAGCGGATAGCCCAGCCGTTCGGCGACGATGCGGGCCTGTTCCAGCGAATAGGCGATGCCGTTCTTGGGCTGGGTCAGTTCCAGCCGGTTGAGCAGTTTGGAGAACTGGTCGCGGTCTTCGGCCAGATCGATGGCGTCGGGCTGGGTGCCCAGGATCGGCACGCCGGCTTTCTGCACGGCTTCAGCCAGGTTGAGCGGGGTCTGGCCGCCGAACTGGACGATGACGCCATGCAAGGTGCCGTTCTGCTTTTCGCGCTCAAGGATTTCGATGACGTCTTCTTCGGTCAGCGGCTCGAAATACAGGCGATCGGAGGTGTCATAGTCGGTCGAAACCGTCTCGGGGTTGCAGTTGATCATGATCGTTTCGTAGCCGGCGTCGGCCAGTGCGAAGGCGGCATGGCAGCAGCAATAGTCGAACTCGATGCCCTGGCCGATACGGTTGGGGCCACCGCCGAGAATGACCACCTTCTTGCGATCGGTTGGCCGGGATTCATCAGCGACCGCACCGGCGAAGGGCACTTCATAGGTCGAGTACATATAGGCCGTCGGCGAGGCGAATTCGGCCGCCGAGGTGTCGATGCGCTTGAAGGCCGGCCGGACGTCGAGCGTATGGCGCAGCTTGCGCACGTCGGATGCCTTGAGATTGGCGAGCTGAGCGAGGCGGGGATCGGAAAAGCCCATGGCCTTGAGGGCGCGCAGATTGACGGCATCCTGCGGCAGACCGAATTCGCGCACCTTGGCTTCCATATCGATGATGCCCTGCATCTGCTCGAGGAACCAGGGATCGATCTTGCAGGCTTCGTGGATGTCTTCGAGTGACATGCCCAGGCGCATGGCCTCGGCCACGTGCAACAGACGGTCGGGTGTGGGGGTGCCAAGGGCAGCCTTGATGGCGTTCTTGTCTTCGCCTTCGCCGAGGCCGGGAATGCCGATCTCGTTGAGACCCGTCAGGCCGGTTTCAAGCGAACGGAGCGCTTTTTGCAGGCTTTCCTGGAAGGTGCGGCCGATGGCCATGGCTTCGCCAACTGACTTCATGGAAGTGGTCAGGCGATTGTCGGCACCGGGGAACTTTTCAAAGGCAAAGCGTGGGATCTTGACCACGACATAGTCGATGGAGGGCTCGAAGCTGGCCGGCGTCATGCCGCCGGTAATGTCATTGTCCAACTCGTCGAGCGTATAGCCAACCGCCAGCCGCGCCGCGACCTTGGCGATGGGGAAGCCGGTGGCCTTGGAAGCGAGCGCCGACGAGCGTGACACGCGCGGGTTCATTTCGATCACCACCATGCGGCCATCGGCCGGATTGATGCCGAACTGCACGTTGGAGCCGCCGGTTTCCACGCCGATCTCGCGCAGCACCGCAATGGATGCGTCGCGCATGATCTGGTATTCCTTGTCGGTCAGCGTCAGTGCCGGCGCGACAGTGATGGAGTCGCCGGTATGGACGCCCATCGGGTCGATGTTCTCGATCGAGCAGATGATGATGCAGTTGTCGTTCTTGTCGCGGACAACCTCCATCTCATACTCTTTCCAGCCGAGTACGCTTTCTTCCACCAGCACTTCATTGGTGGGAGAGGCATCGACGCCGCTCTCGACAATGGCCAGATACTCTTCGCGGTTATAGGCAATGCCACCACCGGTGCCGCCCAGGGTAAAGCTGGGGCGGATGATGCAGGGCAGGCCGATGACTTCGAGCGCCTGCAGCGCCTCGATGGTGTTGTGCGCCAGCATGGAACGCGGGGTTTCCAGGCCGATCTTCTTCATGGCGTCGCGGAACAGTTCGCGATCTTCGGCCTTGTCGATGGCCTCGGCATCGGCGCCGATCATTTCGACATTGAATTTTTCCAGAATGCCCATCTTGCGCAGCGACAGCGCGCAGTTCAGCGCGGTCTGGCCGCCCATGGTGGGCAGCAGCGCATCGGGGCGCTCCTTCTCGATGATCTTGGCGACCACTTCGGGGGTGATGGGCTCCATATAGGTGGCGTCGGCCAGGTCGGGATCAGTCATGATCGTGGCCGGATTGGAGTTCACCAGAATGATGCGGTAGCCCTCTTCCTTGAGCGCCTTGCACGCCTGGGTGCCAGAATAGTCGAATTCGCAGGCCTGTCCGATAATGATCGGACCCGCACCGATGATGAGGATCGATTTGATGTCGGTACGTTTTGGCATGGTTCTCGCTCGGCTCTAGGACGCGGGGGCCGGGCGGGAAGAATCACCCGGCGCTCAGGCCACCCGCACCACTCGCGCACGACAACTGGGCGTTGCGGCGCATGGGGAAGGTTTGGACGGGGTGGTTAAGTGGGCTGTCTAATGGAGAAGAGCACGAAAGGGAAGGGGCGTGGATTGATCTCGATCGATCCATCCAAGGGAAACCATGATGATTTTTGGTTCTGTCCTCACGCAAAGTGTCACCGGGGATGATGGGGGCTGCCGAAGAGGGCGCACGTCGGCGCCGCTGAAGTGGTGTCGGTAGCGGACGGCGAATGTCCCATGATGCGACAACCAAGCCGGGACAATAGAGTCGCAGATACACCCACTGTTAAGGCAAAGCCCTGATAGTGGCGCCAGTGGGAACGGTTTGATCGTTCCAAGTCAGATCGGGCCCTGCCGGAATGGGTCGAGCCGGGTCGACGGGTTCGTACGGTGGATGCAGCAGAAGTTTCTGATGCGACTGCCGACGCGTTGTTAATGCGAAAGTTCGGCATATGCGCCTCATCGTCGGTATTTTGATCGTTTTTGCCTCGGTTTTTGGCGGCTATCTGGGGGTCGGCGGACATGTGCAAGTGCTCTGGCAGCCCTTCGAATTTGTCATCATTCTGGGCGCGGCCATTGGCGCGTTCGTAATCGGGAATACCGGGCCCGTCATCAAGGCAACCCTTGGCGTGTTCGGGACCATGTTCAAGGGCCCGAAATACAACAAGGCAGCCTATGTCGAACTGCTGGCGATGCAGTTCAGCCTGTACAAACTGGTGCAATCCAAGGGCATTCTGGCGCTGGAGCAGCATATCGAGAACCCACACGAATCCACCCTGTTCGCGCGCTTCCCGACATTTGCCGGCAATCACCATGCCGTAGAATTCGTCTGCGACTATCTGCGCATGGTGACATTGGGCTCCAATAATGTGCACGAAATGGAAGCCCTGATGGATGAGGAACTCGAGACCCATCATCAGGAACGCCACCGCATAATCAGCGCCGTACAGGCTCTGGCGGACGGCACACCGGCACTGGGCATTGTGGCCGCTGTGCTGGGCGTGATCCACACCATGGGGGCGATCAGCGAGCCGCCGGAAATCCTCGGTCACATGATTGGTGGCGCTCTGGTTGGTACGTTCTTCGGGGTGTTCGTGGCCTATGGCTTTTTTGCTCCCTTTGCCCAGGCGCTGACGAATATCTACGATGCCGAATCCAAGTATTTTTTGTCGCTCAAGGTTGGCCTGCTGGCCCATATCGGCGGCCAGGTGCCGGTGATGGCGATTGAATTCGCCCGCAAGGCGCTGCTGTCAGAAGATCGGCCCAGCTTTGCCGAGATTGACGAAGTCACCTCGAATATGCCCGCCTCCACTTGAGCCTGAGAGAGCACTAAGTCATGGCCGGATACGATCAGCCGATAATCATCAAGAAGGTCAAGAAGGTTGCTGCGGGCCACCACGGTGGCGCCTGGAAGATTGCCTATGCCGATTTTGTAACGGCGATGATGGCGTTCTTCCTGCTGCTCTGGCTGATCAGCATGACCACGCCGGAGCAGAAGGAAGGTCTTGCCGACTATTTCGCCCCTTCCAATGTGTCGCTGTCGACCAGTGGCGCCGGCGGCATAATGGGTGGAACAGCGCTGGACATCGACGGTGCCAAGATGGCGGGTTCGGCCGTCGATGGCATGCGCGACGTGGCGATGACGCCGGAAAGCCAGAGCCATGGGACGCCAAGCACCGATACCCTCGGCCAGGACGGCGAAAAGGGTGACCTGGCAGCGCTGGACGGCACTGCCAGTGCGGAACTGAAGGCGGCCACTGACCTGGCCTTCCACAGTGCTGCCGCCAGCATCCGGCAGGCCTGGCAGGAACTGCCCGACATCACCAGCATCCAGGACAATCTGCTGCTGGAGATCACCGAGGAAGGGCTCAATATCCAGATCGCCGATCAAAGCGGGCGCCCGATGTTCCCCGAGGGCTCGAAGTATCCCACCGAGGAGGCGCGTCAGGCCATTGCGGCGCTCGGGCCGATCCTGCAGAAGCTGTCCAACCAGATTGCCATCTCCGGCCACACGGCGGCGGGGGGCACCTATAGCAATCCGCGCTACGGTTCATGGGAGCTCTCGAGCGACCGGGCCAATGTTGTGCGGGCCCTGCTGGGCGAGTTCGGACTTGCCGATGATCGGATCAAGGCAGTCAGCGGCCGTTCGACGTCCGATCCATTCTTTCCCAACGACCCCTATCAGGCGGCCAATGAGCGCATCAAGATCACTGTGCTTGATGAGCCGCCACCGGTACCTGCCGATCTGAATTTCTAGGACCGGCTAGTCTTCAGGTTCGGTGGTGAAGAGCAGCGGATAGCCCTGGTTGCGGGCGATTTCGGTTGCGCGGTTGGCCTTCTCCTCGGCAATTTCCTTGGTGAATACGGCCACCAGACAGGATCCTCTGGTGTGGGCGGTCAGCATGATGACCGCGGCCTGGGCTTCGGGCACGCGGAACTCGGACTTCAGCAGCCGCACGACGAATTCGCGCGGGGTGAAGTCATCATTGACCAGAATGACCTTGTGCAGCGGTGGCTTGGCGGTCCTGGTGACGGTTTTGGTGCGGAGCCTGGTTCCCGTTTCGGCCATGGGGGCCTCCTATTGACTAGAAGAGTTTCGAGCATTGATGGTGGAACGCCCGAGGGGGCGGGACGTTACCAAGTCAGCGTCAACTGGAGACTTCTGTCATGCTCAAACTGCTTATTCTGCTTGTGGTGATCGCGCTGGTGTCAGGCGCTCTCGGCTTTTCCGGCCTGGCTGCGGGCGCTGCGTTCCTGGCAAAAATCGTCTTTGGCATCATGGTGGTCGGCATCGTTATTGTGCTGGCGCTGGTGCTTTTGGGTCTGGCAGCGCTGAATTAGCAGGTTTGACTATAATTTGAGCTTGAAGCCCTCGTGACTGCCGACGAAGCCGAGCCTGGCATAGAAGCGGTGCGCATCGTGGCGGAGCTTGTTTGAGGTCAGTTGCACGGTGCCGCAACCGCGCTCCCGGCAGCGTTCAATCGCCCAGTTCACCATGGCGCCGCCGTGGCCGGAGCCGCGTTGGTCGGCGCGGACATGGACGTTTTCCAGCATGCCCCGTTTCATGCCGAAATTGGGCAGGCCGGGCACGATGGTAATCTGCAGCATGCCGATGATTTCGCCTGCCAGTTCGGCCACGATCAGGCGCTGGTTGGCGTCTGCGGCGATCTCGTCGAAGGCCAGGCGGTAGCGTGGATCATCCAGGCTTGCCGGGTCCAGCGGTGGGGTGTCGGCACCCCGCGCGTCGCCAGCATGGCTGAGCCGGAGCATGACGGGGATATCGGCGGGGGTCGCATCGCGAAACAGCAGGGCGTTCATGGGGCTTCCGAATATTCAGGATTCAGTGCCGTTCGGGCTGGCGCAACAGACTACCAGACCAGCGCTCAAATCCAAGGCCGACCGCCGGGGTGGCCATTCTTCGCCAGTGCCTGCCAGAGTGCCTCGCGAGCATTGGGCCGGCCGCCCGCGCCAAGCGGACGGCCGGGAAAGTCGTTCAGACGACAGTCAATTTGACGTCGACATTGCCGCGCGTGGCGTTGGAGTAGGGGCAGACCGTGTGGGCCTTCTCGACCAGGGCGACGGCTGCGGCATGCTCGAAGCCGGGCAAGGTAACCTTGAGCTCGACGGCGATGTTGAAGCCGACGCCACCGGCATTGGCATTTTCCCCGAAGCTGACGCTGGCATCGATGGTGGTTTCGTCGGGTACCTTGATCTTGTCGCCGCGCGCCACGGCCTTGATGGCCCCCAGGAAGCAGGCAGAATAGCCGACGGCAAACAGCTGCTCGGGATTGGTGCCCGGACCATCATTGCCGCCCATCGCCTTGGGGGTATCGAGCGTGACCGAGAGACGGTCGTCATCAGTCTTGCTGACACCGGTCCGGCCGCCCGTGGTGTGGGCATGGGCGGTATAAATGGGGGTCTTGATCATGTGTGCGCTCCTTGGTTCAGGTGTTTCGTAAATTACCATAGCGCGCAATTGAATTTTGTGCAATTGATAATCCGGCATGGACTGGTAACGAAATGGCAATGACGGTAAAACCAGGCATGACCCAACCCGACCCGCTCAACCTCGATTCCATGCTGTGTTTTGCGGTCTATGCCGCAGGGCATGCGTTCACGCGTTTCTACAAACCGCGGCTGGACGCACTGGGCCTGACCTATCCGCAATATCTCGTCTTCCTCGTTCTCTGGGAAACCGATGGTCTCACAGTCAAAGGGCTGGGGGATAAGTTGTTCCTGGATTCCGGCACGATTACGCCGCTGGTCAAACGGCTGGAGACACGTGGCCTGCTGCGCCGGCAACGTGACGCTGTGGATGAACGCCAGGTGCGGGTGTTTCTGACGCCCGAAGGGCAGGCGCTGCGCGAGAAGGCGCTGGCGGTCCCGCTGGCGGTGTATGGCGCGCTGGCGGGTGAACGCGAGGCAGTGGATATGCTGCGCGATGGCCTGCATCGCCTGCGCCGGCAGCTTGATGGCGATCTGCCGGCCTAACGCAGAGATCGAGCAGGGCTTCACCTCGCCCGAGAGAAAGTGAGGGAGCCATAGCGGCCCCCTCAGCAAATTGGCCTGTGCCGGTGGTCAGAGCGCGATGCGGTAGAGGCCAAAACCGTCGGCATTGGTGTCGCCAGTGGCTTCGATACTGATCGCTGATACGTCATCGACGTGACTGGCGGCCTTGGGGCCCGTGGCAAACAGCACGGTGGTGTCGCCAATCGGGGCGAGGGACCAGTTGCTGTCGGCCTTGGGATTGATGGTGCCCTGTTCGACGATGTAGCGGACAATGAGGTCGCGATTGGTATCGGGCCCCTTGAACACGATCACCTCGGCGTTGATGCCCGGGAAGTTGCCGCCGCCGCCTGCGCGATAGTTGTTGGTGGCAACGACAAACTTCTGTTCGGGATCGATCGGCTTGCCGTCAAACATCAAATCGATGATGCGGCTGGCCTCGGGGTTGGGCTCTTCCTTGCCGTCGGACGAGAAGCGCGAGGGTTGGGTGAGGTCGATCCTGTAGGTGACGCCGTCGATCACGTCGAAATTGTAGGACGGGAAGTCATTGTTGATCAGTTCGGCATCAACGGCGCCCTTCTCGATCTGGTTGAAGATGCCCGCCGAGCGCTCCAGCCAGTTCTTGACGTCGGCGCCGGTGATGACGACGGCCTGGATGGTGTTGGGATAGAGGTAGAGATCGGCGACGTTCTTGATGGCCACCGGGCCGACCGGGACGTCGGTATAGTAATCGGGACCGCCGCGACCACCCGCCTTGAAGGGCGCTGCGGCGGACAGGATCGGCAGATCCTCCCATTCGGTACCCTTCATCATCTGGGCAATGTACCAGGTCTGGGCCTGACTGACGATCTGCACCGATGGATCATCGGCGACGAGAGCGAAGTAGGAATAGAGCGGCGCGGCGGTCTCGCCGACGGCGCGGCGGATATAGTCGAGCGTTTCCAGATGCTCGGGTTCGGCCGCGGCAACCACCTCGGCCTCATCCTCGACCAGCGGATTGACCTTGCCGTCGACGCGCTCGGAAATCGGGCGCGCTTCGGCGGTGTGGGAGACGATGGTCCATTTGCCATCCGCATCCTGCTCGAGCAGCAGGTCGATCAGGCCCATATGGCTGCCCCAGAAGCCGGCCATGACCGCAGGCTTGCCATTGAGTGTGCCGGCGGCAATGTCGGCGCCTTCAACGCCCTCATAATCGGGGCCGGGGAACACCAGATGCTGGTGGCCGGTGAGCACGACGTCGATGCCATCAATGGCGGCCAGTTGCAGCGAGGCGTTTTCCGCGCCCGTCGCCTGATCGGCGGCGATGCCGGAATGGGACAGGGCGATAATGAGTTCGGCACCTTCCTCGCGCATTCTGGGGATATAGGCCTGGGCGGTTTCGACGATGTCGCGGGTGTTGACCTTGCCAGCCAGATGGGTGGCGTCCCAGGTCATGATCTGGGGCGGCAGGAAGCCGATCAGGCCGATCTTGATGGTCTGGGTGGCGCCCGAGCCGTCCACCAGTTGCTTTTCGACGATGATATAGGGCTTGATATAGGTGGTGTCGCTCAGCGGCTCCGCCGCCAGTTCGCCCCTGACCAGGTTCGCCGAGACGAAGGGGAATTCAGCGCCGGCCAGGGCCTTGTCGAGATAGTCGAGCCCGTAGTTGAATTCGTGATTGCCCAGGGTGGCCGCTTCGTAGCCCAGCGTGTTCATGGCGGCGATGATGGGATGCACATTGTCCTCAAGGCCCTTCTCATAGGCCAGGTAGTCGCCCATGGGATTGCCCTGGATGATGTCGCCATTGTCGATCAGCATGGAATTGCCGGCTTCGGCACGGATCGCCTCGATGAGCGAGGCGGTGCGCGCCAGGCCCATCGTGTTGTTGGGAGCATCGGCATAGTAGTCATAGGCGAAGACGGCGACGTGCAGATCGGTGGTTTCGAGAATGCGCAGATGGGCCTGATTGGCCTGGGCCATGGCCGCGAAGGGGTGCATGGCGGCGATGGCGCCGACGCTGGCCGAACCGGCGAGGAATGTGCGCCGCGAGATCTTGGGCAGGAAATTCATGGGTCGTCTCCCTGAGGCGTTCATGTGGTGAACTGAACATTCGGGGGCGCAGTGCTCCCGAAAACCGGCGCAGTGTCCGGCGGTGGCGCTCCGGAGGGAGCGAACATGCTCATGCCGTCCTGAGGTGACGCTTGAATGACGGCTGGACCTCGACGCTAGGGATTTTTGATCGGCTGGTCAATTTGTGACTGCGCAGGCAAAGGCGCCGCGCGGTCGGCGGACCGGACGGTTGGGCAGGTGAGCGGACCCCGAGACGGCTTTCGCCTCTGGTAAGTTAAAATAGTGAGACGAAACCGCCTCGGGACGCCGGTTTTTGGAACTGTACGGCGGCACGGGGGTCGCTCGCCCCCACACGGCCGGACTGGAACCTGTGCGGCAGGCAAAGACCACACCCGGCTCACCCCGCCACTGTTCGCCTGCAGGCCGCCCGTGCGGGGTGATGGGCAGCAGTATGCGCGCGGTTTGCGGGCCGGGGACAAGATGGACAGGTAAATCGTGCAGGATGGTGGCGTGGACCGGAACGGTTTGCATCGGCGGCCCTTATTGCTAGGAACAAGTCACACGGAGAAGTGCACAGCATGAAATGGCGCGGTCGGCAGCAGAGTTCGAATATTGATGATCGGCGCGGCCAGAGCGGCGGCCTGGGTGGCAGTCCGTTCGGGCGCGGCGGCGGCGGCTTTCGCATGCCGACGGGTGGCGGGCGCGGCGGACGCGGCGGCATTGGCAGCCTGATCGGCATTGTGGCGGTGCTCGGCATCATCTGGCTGGTGACGGGGCAGAACCCGATCGACATGCTGACGGGCTCGGGCAGCAGCAGTTCGACCAGCGCGTCCAGCCAGGCGCCGGCCAGTGCCGAGCAGGCGGAGCTGCGCAGCTTTGTCGGCGTGGTGGTCAAGGAAACCGAAGATCTGTGGACCGAGGTGTTTGCCGCGCAGAATCAGGATTATCCCGAGCCGGTGGTGGTGCTGTTTACCGGACAGGTGAACACGGCCTGCGGCGCGGCGGATTCGCGGACCGGGCCGTTCTACTGCCCGGGCGACCAGAAGGTTTATATCGATCTGAGCTTTTACGACCAGTTGCGCGACCAGTTCGGCGCGCCGGGGGATTTTGCCCAGGCCTATGTGCTGGCGCATGAAGTGGGGCACCACATCCAGAACATCACCGGCGTGTTGCCCGAGTTCAACAGCCGGCGCGCCAGCATGAGCCAGGAGGAGGCCAATGCCTATTCGGTGCGGGTGGAGCTGCAGGCCGATTGCTATGCGGGCGTCTGGGCCAATTATGCCGGCCAGGAAAACCTGCTCGAGCAGGGCGATATCGAGGAGGCGCTGAACGCGGCCAACCAGATCGGCGATGATACGCTGCAAAAGCAGATGCAGGGCTTTGCCGTGCCCAAGACGTTCAATCACGGTACGTCGGCGCAGCGCAAGGAATGGTTCGAACGCGGCTTCACGACCGGCAATCCCGGCGCTTGTGACACGTTTGCGGGCAGCGTGTGACGACAGCAGGCGCGGGGTGACGGGTGGACAAGCGCGGCGTGCCGGGCGATAGCGCTGGACGTATTTGTCCCAGCCGAGCACACCAGCCATGATCCCGCGCCTGCTCCATTTCACCTGGAAAACCACCGAGCTGCCGCGCGAGATGGCGGCCTATTACCGCCAGTGGCAGCAATTGCACCCGGACTGGGAGATCAGGCTGTGGACTGACGAGAGCATGCGCGCCTTTGTGGCCGAGGCCTATCCCGATTTCCTGGCCGTCTATGACAGCTACCCCAAGATGATCCAGCGGGCCGATGCGTTCCGCTACCTGGTGCTGGGCAAGCTGGGGGGGATCTACGCCGATCTCGATGTCGAGCCGTTCGCGCCGATGACGCCGCTGCTCGAGCATGACGCCTTTATCGGCGTCGAACCGCTCGAACACATCTTCCCCGACCGCATCCATCAAGGGGTGCCGTTCCTGTTCACCAATGCCTTCATGGGCTCGGTGCCCGACCATGCGCTATGGCAAAAGATCATTGCGGCGCTGCCCGGGCTGGTGGGGCAGGAGACGTTCTACGCCACCGGACCGTCGATGATCACGGCGATGATGCTGGGGCTGCCGCGGGCCGAGCGACCCGTGCTGCTGTTGCCCGAAGTGTGGTCGCCGCTGCTGTCCAATGGCAAGCGGACGCGCAGCGATGGGCGTGCCCGCCAGCTGCTGGCCGGGCTGGGCACGGTGATCGGCGCGGAGACGGGGCGGCTGGTGTCGCACAAATGGCTGACCACCTGGGTGCCCTGGCACATGCGGGCGAACCGGCTGGTGGAGGTGCTGCAGGTGCCCACGACCATCAAATGGTGGCTGCGGCGGCAGCGGCATCGGGCGCTGGCAAGGATCGTCATCCCCGACCCGATTGCGCCCTATCTCGAGCAGGCGCCGGCGCCTCTCGATGACTATCCCCTGGTGCATGTCGCGGTACGGCTGGGCGGGGCTCCGCTCAGTCCCGCGCTGGGGCGGGCGCTGGCGGGGCTGGACTATCCGCGCGAAAAACTGTCGCTGCAGTTTTTCGCCGATGCCGATGCTGCTGATCTGGCGGCGATCAGCGCTTCGGTGACGAGGGCGGGGTTTGCCGGGCCGGTGACGGCCATCAAGGGTGTTGGCACGGCGTCAGGGCTCAATGCCATGCTGGCGGCCCGGCCGGTCGAGGCTGAGTTCGTGCTGCTGGTGGATGGGTCCATCAGCGCGGTGCCGGCCGATGCGCTGGTGCGGATGCTGGAAGCGCGGCGGCCGGTAGTGGCGGCCAGCTGTGTCGACGGCGTTGGGCACAACGCGGACCCGGCGCTGTTCCGCTATCGGCACGGGGGCAGTTTCAAGGTGCTGTACAAGGATGGTGGCGCCACAGGCGCGCTGCGGGGCGATGGGGAGCACCGCGTCCATCTGAACGAGCAGAAGGTGTTCAGCGTGTTGCCGCTGGACGGGGTGGGGGAGAGCTTTGTGCTGATCAACCGCGCTGCGCTGGCGGCTGGCGTGGGCTATGGCGAAACGCCCTACAAGCTGCATCGGGGTGGCGAGGCGCTGGGCATCATGGCGCGCGACCTCGGGTTTGAGGTGGCGGGGCTGCCGCAGCTGGAGGTGGTGCGGTCCACCTAAGAGAAAAGGCGCCTTGCGGCGCCCTTTCCGGTTATTCCGCCATTGCCGTGGGGGCGACGTATTCGGGCTCGGGCGCCATGCCCTTCTGGGTGCGCACATGGTTGAGGAAGCGCGTGAACAGATAGTGGCTGTCGCGCGGGCCGGGGCTGGCCTCGGGGTGGTACTGCACCGAGAAGATGGGCTTGCCATCGACGCTGAGGCCGGCATTGGACTGATCGAACAGCGACATATGGGTTTCGGTGACGCCGGCCGGCAGGCTGGCCTTGTCGACGGCAAAGCCGTGGTTCATCGAGGTGATTTCCACCTTGCCGGTGGTCAGATCCTTGACCGGATGGTTGGCGCCGTGATGGCCCTGGTGCATTTTCGAGGTGGTGGCGCCCAGCGCGAGGCCAAGCAGCTGGTGGCCCAGGCAGATGCCAAAGACCGGCTTGCCGGTGGCCATCAGCGCCTGGATGGTGGGCACGGCATAGACGCCGGTGGCGGACGGATCGCCGGGGCCGTTGGACAGGAAGATGCCATCGGGCTGGTGCGAGAGGACTTCCTCGGCGGTGGCGGTGGCGGGCACGACGGTGACCTTGGCGCCCTGATCGGCCAGGCAGCGCAGGATATTGCGCTTGGCGCCATAGTCGATGGCGACGATGTGGAACTGGGGATCCTCGAGCCTGCCATAGCCCTTGTTCCAGACCCAGCCGGTCTGATCCCAGTGGTAGGTCTGGGCGGTGGTGACTTCCTTGGCCAGATCGAGACCTTCAAGGCCGGGAAAGGCCTTGAGCTCGGCCATGATGGAGGGCTCGTCGAAGGCGCCATCTGCGGCATGGGCAATGACGCCATTGGGCATGCCGTGCTCGCGGATCAGGGCGGTCAGGGCGCGGGTGTCGATGCCGGTGATGCCGATGATGTTGCGCTTCTTGAGCCAGACATCGAGTTTTTCGGCGGCGCGATAATTGGAGGGGTTGGTGATGTCGGCCTTGAGCACGACGCCGCGGACGCCCGACAGGGCGGCCATGTTGACCGTCTCGATGTCTTCGTCATTGGCGCCGACATTGCCGATATGGGGGAAGGTGAAGGTGACGATCTGGCCGGCATAGGACGGATCGGTCAGCACTTCCTGGTAGCCGGTCATGGCGGTGTTGAAACACACTTCGCCAGCGGCGTGACCAATGGCGCCGATGCCGCGGCCTTCCAGGCGCGTACCGTCTGCCAGGATCAGAACTGCGGTCGCGGGGGATTGCTGCCAACCGGTCATGGGGGCCTCCAAAAATTGGTTTCAGGTGCTCGCGCAGCCAAAGCATGAAAAGTTGTCGAACTTTTCCTGACCACGCATCCGACGATGTCGATTGAGGCCTCCTATTAGAAGCCTGATCGCGGCGGCGCAAGTGGCGACGCGGGTCGATTGGGCCTATATGGGTCACGAATTACGCACAACAAGAGGATTATGCCCATGCGCGACCAGTTCAGTGAAGGCCTCAAGACCGCCCTGAGGGCCCGCGATCAGCGGCGCACCGCCACCCTGCGGGCGATCACGGCGGCAATCCAGGACCGCGATATCGCGATCCGGCAGGAGAATCGCGGCCCGGCGACCAATGAAGAGATTCTGGCGATCATCCAGAAGATGGTGAAGCAGCGCGAGGAGAGCTTTGCCATTTATGCGCAGGCCGGCCGGGCCGATCTGGCGACGGTGGAAAAGGAAGAAATCGACATCCTCAACGAGTTCCTGCCCAAGGGGCTGAGCGAGGCCGAGGTCGATGCCGCCATCGTGGCGGCGATTGCCGCGACCGGCGCCGAGGGCGCCAAGGACATGGGCAAGGTGATTGGCCAGCTCAAGGCCGACTATCCCGGTCGCATCGATTTCGGCAAGGCCAGCGGCAAGGTGCGCGCGGCGCTCAGCTGACTATTGGGCCGCCACCGCGCCGGTGAGGCCCGGCGGGGTGGCATTGCTGCGCTGCTCGCGCAGATGGGAGTAGATGGCGACAGCAACGGCCAGGATCAGCGCCACGGTGCCGATCAGGGGCAGGGCGCGATAGCCCAGGCCGTTCTCGATCGCGGCGGCGCCCAGCACGGCGCCAATGGCGATGCCGACATTGAAGCCGCTGGGAATGAGCGAGGATGCCAGATTGGGGGCATCGGCAGCCCAGGCCAGAATGCGGGTCTGCACCGGCGAGCCAAAGGCAAAGTTGACGCCACCCCAGAGCACCACCGTGATGGCCATGGCGATGGGGTAGGGGCTGACCAGATACAGCGCGGTGAAGGCCACGACCTGCAGGCCCAGAATCGCGATGAGCGAGGGCATCAGTTTCCAGTCGGCCAGACGGCCGCCGATGAACACGCCGATGGTGGAGCCGACGCCATAGAGCAGCAGCACCCAGGGCACCATGTTGACGTCGAGCCCCGTCACGTCGCGCAGCAGCGGGGCGATATAGGTGAACAGGCTGTACTGGCCGATCATCACCAGCATGACGATGATCAGCGAGGTGATGATCTGCTGGCGGCCCAGCGCCCGGAATTCGCGGCGGAAGCTGCCGCTGGTGGCGGCGGCGCCGGCGGTGCGGGGCAGGGCGATGGCGATGATCAGCGTGGCCAGCAGCCCAAGCGCGCCGACCGCCCAGAAGGTGGCGCGCCAGCCCAGCGCATTGCCGATGGCCGTGCCGCCGGGGACGCCCAGAATGTTGGACACGGTCAGGCCGGACAGGATCAGCGCGACAGCAAAGCCGCGCTTGTCCCTGGGCACCAGGCCAACCGCGACAATGGCGGCAATGCCGAAATAGGTGCCATGGGCGACCGAGACGATGACCCGGGCGGCCATCAGCAGTTCAAAGTTGGGCGCCAGGGCGCACAGCACCTGGCCCAGGGTGAAGACGGCGCCCAGCGCAATGATCAGGGCCTTGCGCGAGATCTTCTTGGTGGTCACGGCCAGCAGGGGGCCGCCAATGGCAATGCCGACCGCGTAGCCGCTCACCAGATAGCCGGCGACGGGAATGGTCACATTGAGCCCGCCGGCCACCTCGGGCAGCACGCCGGCAATGACGAATTCGGCGGTGCCGAAAGCGAAAGCGGCGAGAAACAGGGCGAACAGGGGCAGGGACATGGCGCATGACCGCCGAAGGCGGGCCTCAATTGAAGCCACCTCAAACCACAGGCGGGGCAAGGCGGCAATCAACAAATTGCCCGGGCGTCTATAGAAAAGCTGCAACGATGAAGGCTTGGCAATGGCGGTAACTCGGTTACACTCGGCGCCGGGACAGATGGTCTTGCGGCCCTGGAGGCAAACATGACGGTATCGGCTGACACGAAACGACGCTTTGCATATGCAACGGCACTGCGCGGCCTTTTCATGCTCGTGGCGGGGCTCTATGCGGTGATCTGGCCCACGGAGGCGCTGACCATCCTGGTGCTGGCCGGCGGCATCCTGCTCGCAATTGACGGTGTGCTGGGGCTATGGAGCCTGACCTTTGGCGGCGGCAAGAGCGGCAATTACTGGTTTGACGTGGTGTCCAATGTGCTCTCGCTCATCCTGGGCGTGGTGATCCTGCTCAGCCCGCTGCTGGCGACAATCTTCACGGTCACCCTGATGGCGGGCCTGGTCGGTATCATCGCGCTGGTGGTGGGGATCATGCAGATCGTGGTGATTACCCGCGAGCGTGAGCACTATGCACGGATCTGGCCGGTGGTGCTGTCGGGCGTGTCCTATGTACTGCTTGGCCTGGTGTTCCTGTTCTTCCCGCTGCTGAGTGCCTCGATCGGGGTGATTTTCGGTGGTGTGGTGCTGATCATGCTGTCGTTTGGGCTGTTTGGCTGGGCCTGGCGGCTGTATCAGCGCAGCAAGTCGGTTTGACAAACGAGCATACAGGGCGATCTGACATGACGGAAATATCGGCTCCAGGCCGCTGGGACGCTGCGCGGGCCCGGGAATGGTATGCGCGCCTGCCATGGCTGGTCGGGGCCAATTACGTGCCCTCGACCGCCTCCAACCAGCTCGAGATGTGGCAGAAGGAGACGTTCAGCCCGGAGGTGATCGCGCGTGAGCTCGGCTGGGCGGCCGGACTGGGCATGAACTCGATGCGGGTGTTTCTGCATGACCTGCTCTGGGCGGATGATCCGGCAGGCTTCAGAGACCGGATCGAGCGCTACCTCGATATCGCCGCCGACCAGGGAATCAGCACCATGCTGGTGCTGTTCGACTCGGTGTGGAATCCCGACGTTGCCCTGGGCACGCAGCCGGCGCCCCGTCCGGGGGTTCACAATTCGCAATGGGTGCAGGGGCCGGGCAGGGCGCTTGCCGATCCCCATCAGTATGGGCGGCTGCAGGACTATGTCGAAGGGGTGGTCGGCGCCTTTGCCACGGACGAGCGCGTGCTGGTCTGGGACGTGTGGAATGAGCCGAGCAATCTCAATGGCGGGCGGTTCGCCGAGCTGGACAACAAGATCGAGCTGATCAGCGCGCTGTTGCCGCGCGTCTTCGAGTGGACGCGCAATGCCGGGCCGAGCCAGCCTTTGACCTCAGGGGTCTGGGCGGGGAAGACGCTCTATGACGATCCGCATGCCCGGATCCAGATCGAGAATTCGGACGTGGTCAGCTTCCATGACTATCAGACCCCGGAGGCGTTCGAGGCCAAGCTTCTCGGCCTGCCGCGGGATCGACCGCTGTTGCTGACCGAGTTCATGGCCCGGACGCCCGGCAGTACCTTCGAGGGCATCCTGCCGATTGCCAAGCGCGAGCGCATTGCCAGCTATTGCTGGGGGCTGGTGGCCGGGCGGTCACAGACGCTCTATCCGTGGGACAGCTGGACCAAGTCCTATGCGGATGCGCTACCCGATCCGTGGTTTCATGACGTGTTCCACGCCGACGGGCGGCCCTACCGGGAAGCCGAGGCGGCGTTCCTCAAGCAGATCACCGCCCGGGACGCCAGCTGATCAGCGGTAGATCACGGCGATGCCGGCGACGGCATCGTCCTGGCGATGGATTTTCGCGGCCACCGGCACGGTCAATTCGATATTGCCAAAGCCGTCCCAGCGCGGCGCCAGATCGGCGTCAGCGCCGATGGACAGAAAGCTGACGGCGTCGTCGGCAAGAGCGGCGCCAGCCGGGATCAGCGCCGCCTGGGTGTTTGGGTCGGTGTCGGGACCGCAGGTGCGGGTAAAGACCACCAGGTCAAACGTCGCGTCGGGCGCGGTGAGGCGGGCGCGCTCGATGCTGCTGCAGGTGGGCAGGGCCCCGGCGAGTAGCCAGAGCAGGGCGCCGACCAGCAGCGCCGGCAGGGTGGTGAACAGCACCAGATTGCGGAAACGGAACTTGCTGGAAATGGCCACGGAACGGTCCATGCTGTGGATAAGAACATGGGCCGTGACTCAGGCCCCGCGAATGCTTATCTAACATGTCATGCGCTTTTCCGATCAGTTTCTGGACGAGATCCGTCAACGGCTGCCCATCACGCAGGTGGTGGGCGAGCACGTCATGTGGGACAAGCGCAAGAGCCAGCCGGCCAAGGGCGATATGTGGGCCTGCTGCCCGTTTCACGGCGAAAAAAGCCCGAGTTTTCATGCTGATGACCGGCGCGGCATCTATCACTGCTTTGGCTGCGGCGTGTCGGGCGATCATTTTCGCTTTCTGACCGAAAAGGTCGGGATGAGCTTTCCCGAGGCGGTGGAACGGCTGGCCGAAATGGCGGGCCTGCCGATGCCGGCGCGCGACGAGCGGCAGGAACAGCGGGCCGCCGAGCGCAAGAGCCTGACCGATGTCATGGAACTGGCGACGAAATATTTCGAGGCCGCACTGAGCCATAATATCGGGGCGCGGGCACGCGGCTATCTGCTGGAACGCGGGGTATCGGCGCAGAGCCAGGCACGCTTCCGCATCGGCTTTGCGCCCGACAGCCGCAACGGGCTCAAGGAACACCTGGCGGCCAATGGCGTATCGGCGCAGGACATGATCGATACCGGCATGGTGGCGGTGCGCGAGAATGACCCGCTGCCCTATGACCGGTTCCGCAACCGGGTGATGTTCCCGATCATGGATTTTCGCGGCAAGGTGATCGCCTTTGGCGGGCGGGCCCTGTCAGCCGATGTGCCGGCCAAATATCTCAACTCGCCCGAGACCGAGCTGTTTCACAAAAGGCAGACCCTCTATAATGGGCAGACGGCGCGGCAGGCCGCGCGCGATGGTGGCACGATTGTCGTGGTGGAAGGCTATCTCGACGTGATTGCGGCGGTGGCGGCGGGCTTTGAGGGTACGGTGGCGCCGCTGGGCACGGCCCTGACCGAGGAACACCTGCAATTGCTGTGGCGGATGAGCCCGGACCCGATCCTGTGCTTTGACGGCGACAAGGCCGGACAGAAGGCGGCAGAACGCTCGGCCGATCTGGTGCTGCCCCATCTCAAGCCGGGGTTTACCGTGCGCATCGCCACCTTGCCGGAAGGGCAGGATCCCGATGACCTGATCAAGGAGCAGGGGCGCGCCGCGTTCGCCGATGTGCTGGACCGGGCGCGCAGCCTGTCGGATGTGATCTGGAGCATGGAAACCGGCGGGTTGGTGCCCGAGACGCCCGAAGCGCGGGCGGCGCTGCAGGCGCGGCTGCGCGAGCGCGCCAACTCGATCCAGGACTCCTCGGTGCGGTTCCATTACGGGCAGGCGTTCGATGAAAAGCTGCGGGCCTTTCTGGCGCCGGTGCGACAGAATCGCTTCGAGCCGCGCCACGGCCAGCAGCGCTATGGCCAGAGCGGCGCCTATGGCTATCCCGGCCGGGGCACGCCCAAGCTGGTGGTGTCGGACACCCTGCGCAATTCGCGGCTGCTCAAGCCGGGCTCGGTGGCGGACGCCACGCCGCGCGAGGCCGCGATCATCCTCAGCCTGGTCAATCACCCGGCGCTGGTGGAGGACAGTTTCGAAATGCTGGCCAATCTGGACTTTGAAACCCCGGCTGCGCAAAAAGTGATGAGCGAGATTCTCAACCTGGTGGTGCGCCATCACGACATCTCGGGCAATGACCTGAAAGCGGCGCTGGGCGTGCGTGGACATGGCGCAGCGCTGGCCCGGATGGAGGATGTGCTGATGCGGCAGGGGGTGTGGCAGATCGGCTCGGAGATCGCGCTGGCCGATGCCCAGACCGGATTGAGTCATGCCTTGGCCTTGCATAACAAGAAAGTTCAGCTAAATAGAGAGCTTAAAGCAGCCGAAGCAGCGCTGGGCGAAGTCCCGAGCGAAGAAACCTTTGAAAGGCTGCGGGACATCAAGAACCAGATTACCACTGTCGATGGCACCGAGGCATTGATCGAAGGATTTGGTTCGTTATCGGGGCGCGCGACACGCAGTTTTTAGAGAATGCTCTAAAAGCCAGCGCGTACGCGCGATTTCGCATATGATCATGCGATAAGTTCGAGACGGACCTGGTTGCTGCTGGCGTTAACGCCTTGGTGACCGAACCTTTACCTTGCTTTGAGGTGTCACCACTTAAAGCCTTATTCGGGCCCGAGCGCAGACGGGTGCCGACGGAGTACCAGATGGCCACCAAGGCAGCTACCAAAACCACCAAGGACAACGAGAAGCCGGAATCCGGCGCCCCTGAGGCGACGATGAATGACAGCCCGCTGCTCGACGTCAACGACGCCGCCGTCAAAAAGCTCATCAAGGTCGCCAAGAAGCGCGGCTATGTGACTTATGAAGAACTGAACGCAGTGATGCCCTCGGACGAGGTCAGCTCCGAACAGATCGAAGACTTCATGAGCATGTTCTCGGACATGGGCATCAATGTCGTCGACGAGGACGAGGTCGAAGAGACCGAAGTCGAAAAGGACGAAGAGGACCAGGGCCAGGAAGTGGCACCGGCCACCGGCACCGCCGTCGCCAGCACCTCCAACGCCAAGTCCGGCTCTGACCGTACCGATGACCCGGTGCGGATGTATCTGCGCGAAATGGGCTCGGTGGAACTGCTCAGCCGCGAGGGCGAAATCGCCATCGCCAAGCGCATCGAGGCCGGTCGCGAGACCATGATCGAAGGGCTGTGCGAAAGCCCGCTGACCTTCCAGGCCATCATCATCTGGCGCGACCAGCTCGCTGAAGGCGAAATTCTGCTGCGCGACATCATTGATCTCGAAGCGACCTATGCCGGCCCCGACGCCAAGCAGGCCGCACCGGCGCCCGACATGGCCAGCCTGATCGCCCCCAAGACGGTGGAATCGGCTGCCGAGCGGATCAAGGCGCAGACGCCGCGCCGCTCGACCAATGAGAATGGCGAATATGTGCCCGACGAGCCCAAGGCTCCGGAAGATCCGGCACCCGATGACGATGATGACGAGTTCGAGAACGCGCTGTCGCTGTCGGCAATGGAAGCCGAACTGAAGCCGCAGGTCGTCGAGACGTTTGACCGGATCGCCACGGCCTATGGCAAGATGCGCCAGATCCAGGATCGCAATGCGCAGGATCTGAGTGCGAAAGTCAGTGATGCCGACCGCAAGAAGATTGACGGTTTCCGCGCCGAAGTGATCGCCGACGTGAAGTCGCTGGCGCTCAACAATGGCCGTATCGAAAATCTGGTCGAGCAGCTCTACGACATCAACAAGCGCCTGGTGAAGCTTGAGGGCCGTCTGCTGCGTCTGGCCGAGAGCTATGGCGTCAAGCGCGAGAAGTTCCTCGAAAGCTATTACGGCCAGGAAGTGAACCCGGCCTGGGAAGCCAATCTGGCCGAATTCGATGGCAAGGGCTGGGGCGAGTTCGCCAAGCGCGAAGCCGACACGATCCGCGAAATCCGCGGCGACGTGGCGACGCTGGCGACCGAAGCGGGCCTGAATATCGGCGAATACCGCCGCATCGTGCACAAGGTGCAAAAGGGCGAGCGGGAAGCCGCGATCGCCAAGAAGGAAATGGTCGAGGCCAATCTGCGCCTGGTGATTTCCATTGCCAAGAAGTACACCAATCGCGGGTTGCAGTTCCTCGATCTGATCCAGGAAGGCAATATCGGCCTGATGAAGGCCGTCGACAAATTCGAATATCGCCGCGGCTACAAGTTCTCGACCTATGCGACGTGGTGGATCCGTCAGGCGATCACCCGCTCGATCGCCGATCAGGCGCGTACCATCCGTATTCCGGTGCACATGATCGAGACGATCAACAAGATCGTCCGCACCAGCCGGCAGATGCTGCATGAAATCGGCCGCGAACCGACCCCCGAGGAGCTCAGCGAAAAGCTGCAGATGCCTTTGGACAAGGTGCGCAAGGTGCTCAAGATCGCCAAGGAGCCAATCTCGCTCGAAACGCCGATTGGCGACGAGGAAGATTCCAACCTGGGCGATTTCATCCAGGACGTGAACGCGATCCAGCCGATCGATGCGGCGATCCAGAGCAATCTGCGCGAAACCACGACCCGGGTGCTGGCGTCGCTGACGCCGCGCGAGGAACGCGTGCTGCGCATGCGCTTTGGTATCGGCATGAACACTGACCATACGCTCGAAGAAGTGGGCCAGCAGTTCTCAGTGACGCGCGAGCGCATTCGCCAGATCGAGGCCAAGGCCCTGCGCAAGCTCAAGCATCCGAGCCGGAGCCGGAAGCTGCGGAGCTTCCTCGACAATTAGGAGCGGCTGGGAATGGCCGTTGCGCGGCTCAAGGTAACGGCCATAAGGGCCATCGTGCCGTTCAAGCTGGTGGTGAGTTTTTCAGACGAGTCTTCGGGCACGTTTGATGCCGCCAGCATGATCGGAGAGCGCGGCGAGGGCACCGAACCGTTGCGGGATCGACGGTTTTTTGCTTCGGTCGAACTGGCCAATGGTGTGCCGACTTGGCCGAACCACTTTGACATCTCGCCGGCGTGGCTGCGCGAGGAAATGGAAAAACGCGGCGAATTACGATTGCCGTTGCCGGTCCGCCGCAGGCGCTGAATCGGCCGCAAGAGGAGACGAAGCCATGTCGTTCTGGAAAAGCCTGTTTGGTGGTGGCGCGGCCGACGCCGCGCCCGCCGGTGACAAGGTGCTGGGCGAAGAGGCCTATAAGGGCTTTGCCATCAAGGCCATCGAAATGAAGGCCGGCAGCGAATTGCAGCTCGCCGGCACCATCGAGAAGACCATCGACGGGGTGCTCAAGACCCATCGCTTCGTTCGGGCCGACCGGATGAGCTCGCGCGACGACCTGACTGCCCTGGCGCTGTCCAAGGGCAAGCAGATCATTGACGAGCAGGGCGAGAAGATTTTCAGCTAGTTTCGACAGACAGAATTATTGGTGCAGCCGGGGCGCCTGCGGACCGAGAGGGTTCGCGGGGGCCATGCTGCCGCATAGGAGTATAAAACCATGGCCAGGAAACCCACCGCGCGCAGCGAATTCGTGATGTTTGACGTATTTTATGTCGATGGCAGCCAGCGTTCCAACCGCAAGGTCGATGCGGCCCTGCTGGGCGGCCTGGACGGGGACGAACCCGCCAAGGCCGCGATTGAAGAGCAGGACCGCCTGATCTCGGAGAAATCGGGCATGCCGCCGCTCGAGATCAAGACTCTCAAGCGCTCGGGGAAGTAGTCCCCAGCGCCTTGTCGATGGCCGGCTTTACCACCGTTCCATAAAGCTCGATGGCCTGCATGACCTTGGCGTGCGGCAGGGTGCCGACGCTGAGCTGCAGGCCGAAGCGGTCATGGCCGAACCATTCGTGCTGGGCCAGGATCTTGTCGATAATCTCCTGCGGCGAGCCCATGAAATAGGCGCCTTCGGGCGTCGAGCTGGCGTCGAACTGGCTGCGGCTGGTCGGCGGCCAGCCGCGCTCCTTGCCGATGCGGTTCATGGCCGCGCTATGGGCCGGATAGGCCAGGTCGCGCGCGTCCTGGCTGTCGGCCGCGATGAAGCCATGTGAACTGATGCCAACCGGCAGGGTTTTGGGGTCGCGCCCGACCTTGGTTGCGGTCTCACGATAGAATTCGACCAGTGGGGCGAACTGGCGTGGCTGGCCGCCGATGATGGCGATCATCAAGGGCAGGCCATGATAGGCGGCGCGGGCCACCGAATTGGGGGTGCCGCCAACCGCGATCCACAGCGGGATGGGTTGCTGACCGGCACCGGATAGAGCGCAATGCCGGCAATGGGCTTGGTGTGCTGGCCACCGGGCCAATTTATCGGGCCGCCCTGGCGCAGCTTGAGCAGCAGTTCGAGTTTTTCCTCGAACAGGCTGTCGTAGTCATTCAGATCGAGCCCGAACAGCGGAAAGCTCTCAACGAAGGAGCCGCGTCCGGCCATGATTTCGGCGCGGCCGTGGCTGAGATTGTCGAGCGTGGCGAACTGCTGGTAGACGCGGATCGGATCATCCGAACTCAGCACGGTGACCGCGGTGGAGAGGCGGATGGATTTGGTGCGCGCCGCGGCGGCCGCCAGAATGGTGACCGGCGCGGAGGCGGTATAATCGGGGCGGTGGTGCTCGCCCAGGCCATAAAAGGACAGGCCAAGCTGGTCCGCCAGCTCGATCTCCTCGAGCAGATCGCTCAGCCGCTCGGCGGGGCTCTGCAAGGCGCCGCCATTGAGCGGGTCGGGGGTGTTTTCCGCGAAGGAATAAAGGCCGAGTTCCATCTGGTCGCTCCTGGTTGGCCGACAGATGAACCCTGCCGGGCGAACGATCAAGAACGCACAGCGATGTAACCGCGCGGCGGGGCCGGCTCAAACGTTGCTGGACGAGGGGGTATAGGCAAAGGGGTTGGCGGCAGCCGGTGTCGGCTCCGGGGCACGTTCGCCCGCTGCCTTGTGGATTTCGCCGACCAGCGCGGGATCGAGTTTGAGCCTGGTGGCCAGGACATCGAGATAGGCGCGCTCGGAAGCGGTATCGGCCGAGATGGCGACCAGCGAGGCCGCGTAGATCTCGGTGGCATGGGCGGGGGTATCAGCGCGCGCCACGACGGCATTGATATCGAGCGGGGTCGAGAGTTCATCAAAGACCCAGGCTTTTTCCTCGGCCGACAGGTTCATCGTCTCCAGCCTGCCAAAGATGGCTTCCTTCTCGTCGGCATCGATACGGCCATCGGCCTTGGCGGCGGCGATCATGGCGCGGACCAGGGTCTTGCCCAGTTGTTCCTGGCTGGTGGCGTCGCTCGCGGGCGGGATGAACGCATCGCGCAGGGGCGTGGCCGCGGCACCATCGGGCTGGTTGTTCTGATAATTCTGCCAGGCGTTGTAAGCGAGGCCGCCGACAGCCGCCACGGCGCCGAGCTTGACGGCGTTGCCGGCAAGCTTGCCCAGACCGCCACCGCTCAGCAACATGCCGGCAGCCATACCGGCGGCGCCGGTCATCGCCGTGCGCCGGGTATCGGGATCGTTCTGAAGCGCATTGAGGATCTGGTCGATATTGAACATGGTGGCTCCCTTGGTGCTGGCTGGGGATGTGGGTAACAAAAACGCTCAGTGCAAGAGGCCGGTTTGTCCGGCAAAGCGCCTGGACAAACAAAGACCCCGGCGGGGCGACCGGGGCCTTCATTGCAGCCTGGTGGAGGTTCCAGGACTGCTGCCGACAGCAGGATTACTGGGCCGGTGCGGCGGGAGTGGCCGGGGCTTCAGTGGTCGTGCTGGTGGCAGGGTCAGCCGCGGGGGCTGGTGCTTCGGCTGCCGGAGCGGTTTCGGTGGCTGGTGCAGCGTCAGTCATCGGCGCGGCTTCAGGCGCCATGGCCGGTGCTTCAGTCATCGGCGCTGGGGCTGTGACTGGATCGGCTGGAGCTTCGACAGCTGGCGCGGTGTTCACGTCGACCGTGGTCGCTGGGCCGGAATTGGCGGAGAATACGAGGTAGCCGATGGCCAGCAGGGCCAAGGCAACGATAATGCCAACAAACCAGCCCGTGCCATTGCTTTCACGCGTATAGACGGTGCGGTTGCCATCATTGGTATAGACAGTGTCGCGTTCGGGAGTAGCCATAGTCGTAATCCTCTGTTCGAACCTATGGCTGAAGAACGCGCGCAATTTGCTTTTGTTCCCGAATACGTGATCACAGTTTCAAAAGATTTCTTTGTCCGGTGCTGCGGCCTGGGCGGAAGACCGGCAATTGATCGCTGTTACCGCGTGCCGGGTCGCCAGTAAGCGTGCTGCACCCTGTTGTCGCTGATTTTCCGCCCGTGTCGGGGGCAGGGCCAGATACTGTCTGAACAGCAACAGGCCGGGCACAATGGCCCGGCCTGTTGTCTCGATTGCAGTCGCCTTATTTGTTGGCGACGGTGATCAGCGGCGTGATGCGGCGGATGGTAACGCGACGGTTTTCGCGTTCTGCCGACTCGGTGCGGATCTTGAGATAACGTTCGCCATAGCCCTGGGTAGCCAGGTTTTCCGGCGGCACGTCGTAGAAGTCGGTCAGGATGCGCGCCACAGTGGCAGCGCGCAGATCGGACAGCTGCAGGTTGGAGATTTCCGAGCCCACCGCGTCGGTATGACCTTCGATGAGGAAGGTTTCGCCGGGGTTGCGGTCGAGCAGCTGCAGCATGGCATTGGCGACATTGGACAGGGCACCAACCTGGTCACGGCTGATGGTGGCGGCGCCGGTGTCGAATGTCAGACCGCCCACTTCGAGCTTGCGCACGCTGTCGCGGACGCGGGCCGAACGCTTGACCTCGTCGATGGAATAGAGCCGGGCAACCTGCTCAACCGGTGGCTGGCTGAAGAAGACCTGGACTTCATTCTCGTCGGCATATTCAGCATCCAGCACGTAGTCCTGCACCGGAATGTTAAGGCTGAGCGGGGGCAGGTCACGACCCGGGTCACGCCATACATTGAGGTCGTTGTCATAGCGATCGTCAAAATAGGCGAGCACATATTCGCGGCCATCGGGATCAATGCGCGAGCGACGCAGCACGTCGCCATAGCGATTGCGGACGGTGACGATCTGGCTGCCATCGGGACGGGTGATGGTTTCGCGCACGCGGCCATTGCTCAGGTTTTCGTAGAAGATTTCGTCTTCCTGGGCATTGTAGAAGCGGTCGGTATCCTGGCCGATCGAGTTGACGATCAGCTGCGAGCCGATCTGCAGGATCACCTGGGTGATGGCCTGACCCGGATCGAGAGGCTGCAGAACGCCGGTACCGGCCGCCTGGCCAGTTGCTACGTCAGCCGCCTGTTCGGTGATGACGTTGTTCTGCTGCTGGCCGATCGTGGCGCCGGTATTGTCGATATTGGTGGTGTTGTTATTGGTGACGGTGGTCTGGTTGATGATCGTCACGTTCTGTGGCGTCGTCGGCTCCTCAAGGGCGGCGGCCTCAACCATCAGGCCTTCCTCTGCGGTGACGGCCTGGATGTCCATGGCCTCGAAGCGGGCCTGCGAGCTGGCATCGTCGGTCGGTGCCGGTTCTGCAGCGACTTCAGGCGCCGGCTGAGCCGATGCTTCGCCCTCGACCGGCGCTTCGGGATCCTTGGCGCTGTCGAGCACGGGGGCGACCTGCTCCTCGGTCACGCCTTCTGGCAGGGCCTCTACCTGTTCCACAGGCTCTTCGGCCGGTGCGGCTGGGTCGACGGCTGCTGCGGGCTGTTCCATATTGGGGACGGCCGGCAGTTCCAGGCCATAATTGGCCAGGCATGCGGTAACGTCAGCCACGCCAGCCTGGGCGCAGAGGTCAGCGATGGCCTGCTGGGCAGCCGTCATCTGGGCCTGGGCGGCAGCCTGGTCGCCACCGGCCATCATGTCGGCGATGGCGGCGTTGTAGAGATCGACCTGGACCTGCAGCTCGGCGCTGATGTCCATGGTGGGCGCAGCAGCTGGCGCCGCCTCTTCAGCCGGAGCGGGCTCAGCAACGGGTGCGGGTTCTTCAGCCGGGGCTGGTTCTGCAGCGGGTGCTGGTTCTTCTTCTGCAGTGGCTGCAGGTTCGGCAACCGGGGCTGGCTCTTCAACCGGAGCGGCCTCTTCTGCAACGGGCGCAGCTTCGGGCTCTGGCGCGGGCTCGGCCACGGGTTCAGGCGCGGGCTCGGGAGCGGGTTCCGGTGCGGGCTCGGGCGCAATTTCGGCGGCAGGCTCGGGGGCTGCCTCAGGGGCAGGCTCGGCAGCCGGTGCTGCTTCCTCTACGGGTGCAGCTTCAGCCGGAGCGGCCTCTGCAGGGGCCGGGGCAGCCGGTTCAGCCGCGACGGCGGCATTGGCCTCGACGGCCGCGATGCACTCCTCGATGCTGACATAGCCGGCAACGATACAGGCCTCGGTGAAGGTGCCCTCGGCAGCAGCAAGGGCAGCGGCGTCGCCTGATGCCTGTGCAGCTGTATAGGCCTGATAGGCAGTGACAAGGTCACCGTCCTGGGCACGGGCGGTCATCGGCAGCATGGCCATCAGGCCGATGCTGGTGCCGGTAAGAAGCCAGTTTCTAAGGCGCATTGTTTTTTCCTTTAAGTCGATTGGCGATTGGGCCAAGCATCGCGGTGGCAGTGTGAATGCAGTCTGAATGGATTCAGTGCACTGCGATATGATGTGACAATCCCGCAAGGCCAGAACGCCTGGGGTTTGCCATGGTTCCCTGCCCTGGCGCGTCATCACAGGCGCGGCGATAGTGGCGCGAATGCGGCATGCCGAACGAATTGGCTTGTGGTTGCGCTGTTGAGGCGGGCGTTCCCGTGCTAGGCCCAAGGGATGCAGCAAGCCATCGACACCATCATCATTTCCACCCAGGGCCAGGGACTGTACGAATTTACCCGTGCGGTGCAGGACTTCGTCAGCGCCGCTGACGTGGCAACCGGACTGCTGACCCTGTTTGTCCGGCACACCTCCTGTTCATTGCTGATCCAGGAAAACGCCGATGACGACGTCAAGACCGATCTTGACGGGTTCTTTGCGCGCCTGGTGCCGGAGGGCATGGACTGGCTGGTGCATACCACCGAGGGCGCCGACGACATGCCGGCCCATATCCGGGCAGCGCTGACGCAGACCTCGATCGGCGTGCCGGTCAGCCATGGGGCACCGGTGCTGGGCAACTGGCAGGGCATTTATCTTTATGAGCACCGCCGCCGACCCCATCGGCGCGAGGTGGTGCTTCACCTTATTGGAGACCGATAGTGGATCTGGTGGCGCAATACTGGCCGTTCGTGGTGGGGCTGATGATCACGGGTGTATGCTCGGGCGTTGCGGCGGGACTGCTCGGCATTGGCGGCGGGGCGATCATCGTGCCGGCGCTGGCGACGGCCCTGTCGGCCATGGGCTATGATTCGGAGCTGGTGCAGCACGTGGCGGTCGGCACCTCGCTGGCGATCATCATTCCGACCGGCGTGGTCAGCGCGCGCTCGCACTACAAGCGCGGTTCGCTCGACAGTGCCGCGCTCAAGCTGTGGCTGCCGTTTATCGTGGCGGGGACATTCATCGGCGGGCTGATGGCCGGCCTGTTCTCGGGCGACGTGCTGCGCATCGTGTTTGCGGTGATGGCCTTCATCATCGCCGGCAATATCGTGTTCGGCTTCCAGACCAGGCTGATGGGCCATCTGCATGGTTCGGCCCTCACGCACCGGATCTCGGCCAGCGTGGTCGGCTTCATCTCGGCGCTGATGGGGATCGGGGGCGGTTCACTGACGGTGCCGACGCTGGTGGCCTTTGGCGCCACCATGCACACGGCCGTGGGCACCTCAGCGGCCATCGGCGTCGCCATTGCCGTATCGGGCACGCTGGGATTTGTGATCTCGGGCTGGGGCGTGGCCGGCCTGCCGCCGCTCAGCCTGGGCTATATCAATTTGGTGGCGCTGTTGCTGGTGGCAGTGCTGGCGGCGCTGTGCGCGCCGCTGGGCGCGGCGCTGGCACACAAGCTGGACCAGAAGACGCTGAAATATGTCTTCGCGGGTTTTCTGGTGCTGGTCGGCCTGAACATGCTGTGGAAGGTGCTGGCCGGATAAGGAGGGTTGGTGGGGACGGATTGACTACGGAGGACCGTCCCCACCGCCCAAGCCCCCTCAATGAGGGGTATTGGAACGTTTATTTCGTACCGTCGTCCAGGTCCCACTGGACCTTGACGTTGATGGCAAAGCTCAACTCGCCGGCTTCGACCGGTACCGGTGAACCCGCGGCCATCTCGGCTCGCGCATACATGGGGTATGGCTGCGGCTCATTGAAGCCCTGGGTCTCGGAAATCGAGACAATATCGTCCAGCGTGCCGCCGGCGGCTTCGGCGTAGAGCGCGGCCTTGGCGCTGGCGTCGGCGAAGGCGGCCTTGCGCGCCTGGTTGTAGAGTTCGCCCGGATCGGCCACCGAGAAGCTGACGCCGTTGACGGTATTGGCGCCCACGGTCACCGATTTATCGAGAATGGTGCCCAGGGCATCGAGCTGGCGCACCTTGACGGTGACGGTGTTGCTGACCTGATAGCCATTGATCTTGGGCGGCAAGGTATAGCCATTGGCGTCGCGCTGCTCGGAATAGACATAGTTGGGATTGACCGAGAACCCCGAGGTCTGGATGTCGCGCGCCTCGATGCCGGCCTGCTTGAGGGTGGCGATCAGTTCGGCCATGGCAGCGGTATTGGCGTCGAGCGCCTCACGCGCGGTGGCGCCCTGGCTGGTGACGCCCGAATTGATCATCGCCATGTCCGGCGCCGCAGCAACTTCGCCGCGGCCTTCAATGGTGATCGTGCCGGCCAGGGCGGGCAGGGTCAGCCCGGTGAGCAGGACGAAGGGAATGAGGGCAGCGAGGTGACGCATTGAATAACTCCGTGAGTTGATCGCGGGGACTAATCCCCATCCATTGCGTCAGTATTACGGCACGGATGAACCTGGGTTGAACGGCGCTGTGGATGAAGCGTTCACGATACGACTTCTTATAAGTATGATTTATTGCCACGCTGCGCTTGCATGGTGCAGCACGGCTGGGGTAGTCACTGCGCTAGTATTTCAAGGCAGCAAGATGAGCGACATGGATTATCCGGACGGCATTCTGGTGGGTCGGGCGCGCGTGCCGGGCCATGATCACCCGCGCATTGTGACGGTACGCGATGGCGACCTGTTCGACATCACGGCCAAGGGCCTGGCCACGGTGCGCGACATTGCCGAGAGCGGCCGGGCGGCAGAGCATGTGCGCAGCGCGCCGGGCGTGTCGCTGGGCTCGGCCCAGGCCGTGCTGGCCAATAGCCTGGCGGCCGATCATGATGCCAGCGTGCCGAGCCTGCTGTCGCCGATCGACCTGCAGGCCATCAAGGCTTCCGGGGTGACCTTTGTGGTGTCGCTGCTCGAACGGGTCATCGAGGAGCAGGCGCGGGGCGACAAGTCGCGTGCTGATGCGCTGCGCAGCGAAATCCTCGACCTGATCGGCATGGATCTCAGCGAGCTGGTGCCGGGGTCGGACGCGGCCATCAAGGTCAAGGCGGCGCTGATGGAAAAGGGCGTGTGGAGCCAGTATCTCGAAGTGGGGATCGGGCCGGACGCGGAGATTTTCACCAAGGGCCAGCCGATGAGCGCGGTGGGTTATGGCGCTGAAGTGGGGCTGCATCCGAGTTCGAGCTGGAACAATCCCGAGCCCGAAGTGGCGCTGCTGGTGACCAGTGCGGGGGCCATTATTGGCGCCACGCTCGGCAATGACGTCAATCTGCGCGACGTGGAAGGCCGCTCGGCGCTGCTGCTGGGCAAGGCCAAGGACAATAATGCCTCGGCTTCACTGGGGCCATTCGTGCGGCTGTTCGACGGCGATTTCACCCTGGAAACCATCAAGCAGTCCGAGATTGCGCTGCGGGTGGAAGGCGAAGACGGCTTTGTGCTCGAGGGCCATTCCTCGATGAGCCAGATTTCGCGCACCCCGGAATCGCTGGTGGCCGCGACGCTGGGCGCGCATCATCAATATCCCGACGGGCTGGTGCTGTATCTGGGCACCATGTTTGCGCCGGTGCAGGATCGTGGCGGCGCCGGCATGGGTTTTACCCACAAGCTCGGCGACGTCGTCTCAATCTCGACATCCAGTCTGGGTACCCTGTCCAACACAGTGAACCTCTCCACCAAATGCCCGCCCTGGACCTATGGCAGCAGCCATCTGCTGCGCGACCTGGCCAAGGCAGATCTCCTTTAGTCTCCTCCCGAAAGGCACCAAAAATGGCTGAAATTTACAAGAACCTCATCAATGGGGAATGGGTTGGCGGCGACGGCGTCGAGAACATCAACCCCTCCAATATCAGCGAAGTGGTCGGCGTTTACGCGCGGGGCACCGTCGAAGACACCAAGCAGGCCATTGCCGCAGCCAAGGCGGCGTTTCCGGCCTGGTCGCGCTCGGGCATTCTCGAACGCCATGCCATCCTGTCCAAGACCGCCCAGGAAATCCTGGCGCGCAAGGCCGAACTGGGTGAACTGCTGAGCCGGGAAGAGGGCAAGACCCTGCCAGAAGGCATTGGTGAAGTGACCCGTGCGGCGCAGATCTTCGACTTTTTTGCCGGAGAAGTCCTGCGGCTGGCCGGCGAAGTGCTGCCATCGGTTCGGCCCGGCGTGGGCGTGGAGATCACCCGCGAGCCGATCGGGGTGATCGGCATCATCACGCCGTGGAATTTCCCGATTGCCATTCCGGCCTGGAAGATGGCGCCAGCCCTGGCCTATGGCAATACGGTGGTGATCAAGCCGGCCGATCTGGTGCCGGGGTCAACCTGGGCGATTGTCGACATTCTGCATCGCGCCGGCCTGCCGCATGGCGTGGTCAATCTGGTGATGGGCAAGGGCTCGGTCGTCGGCCAGACCATGCTGGACAGCAAGGACGTCAATGCCATCAGCTTTACCGGCTCGGTGGGCACAGGCAAGCGCGTGGCCACAGCCTCCATCGAGGTGGGCCGCAAGTTCCAGCTGGAAATGGGCGGCAAGAACCCGACCGTGGTGCTGGACGACGCCGACCTCAAGGTGGCGGTGGAAAGCGTGGCGCAGTCGGCCTTCTTCTCGACCGGCCAGCGCTGCACGGCATCGTCGCGGGTGATCGTGACCGAGGGCATTCACGATGCCTTCGTCGACGCGCTGTGCGAGCGCACCAAGAATCTGCGGGTGGGCGATGCCCTGGCCAAGGATACCGAAATCGGCCCCGTGGTCGATCCGGGCCAGCTCAAACAGGATATGGACTATATCGCCATTGGTCAGGCCGAAGGCGCCACCCTGCGGGTGGGCGGCAATCGGGTGAACGCCCCGACGGAAGGCTATTTCCTGCAGCCGACGCTGTTCACCGAGGCGACCAACCAGATGCGCATCAGCCGTGAAGAGATTTTTGGCCCCGTGGCCTCGGTCATTCGCGTCAAGAACTATGAAGAAGCGCTGGCGACGGCCAATGACACCGAGTTCGGCCTGTCAGCCGGCATCGTCACCACCTCGCTGAAATATGCGACGCACTTCAAGCGCAATGCCGAAGCCGGCATGGTGATGGTCAATGTGCCGACAGCGGGCGTGGACTTCCACGTGCCGTTCGGCGGTCGCAAGGGCTCCAGCTATGGCCCGCGCGAGCAGGGCAAGTATGCGGCCGAGTTCTTCACCGTGGTCAAGACAGCCTATACCGCTGCCGGCTAAGCCATATCGGCCGCAGACACATTCCGGACGGCCCCTGGCGCAAGCCAGGGGCCGTTTGTCGTTGCCGCGCATGGTGAAGGCGGGCGGCTCAGGCGATGGCGGTGATCTCGAATTCCTGGGCACCCAGGCTGACGACGTCGCCGACGGCCCGGTCGAGCAGAACGCGGGCAACAGGCGAGACATGGGAAATCGTGCCGGTGCCCGGCTCGGCTTCGTCCTCGCCGACAATGCGATAGGTTTGCACCCGGCCGTCGGCGCGACGGAAGGTGACCGTGCTGCCAAAGGCCACCGTATCGGTCGCGGCCGGCTCGGGCATCAATTGGGCGGTGCGGACGCGCTCAGCGTAATAGCGCAGGTCGCGCAGCGGAATGGCCGCCTGACGGCGGCGCTCATTGACATCGCTGACGGTGCTGGCGGCATCATAGGCCAGGCGAGCCTGTTCGAGGGCCTGCTGCAGTGCCCGCAGACCGGCTTCGGTCACCAGATTGGCATGGCTGGAAATCGGGCGATCGGGCAGCAGCGTTTCCGCAGCCGTTTCGGCACTGTCTTCCTTGGTAAAGGCAACACTCAAAGCTTGGCTCCATGGCGACGCGGTCGGACAGGCCGAAGGCCAGTCCGGGGGCGGCGATGCTTGATTGCAGATGACGGGTCAATGTAGGGGAGGCGGGAGAGGTTGCATAGGCGGTATGGAAAGCGCGAGCGGCTTGTCAAACCGGCCAGTCTGGCCCAAGACGGGGTGATGCCGTCTGCCACGAGAATGAGAAATGACTGACAGACCCGCCATACTGGCGCCGTTCAAGCATGAGACCTTCAGGTTGTTGTGGACCGCCACGCTGGTGTCCAATCTGGGCGGGCTGGTGCAGTCGGTGGGTGCCGGCTGGATGATGACCACGCTGACCGACTCGCACAATATGGTGGCACTGGTGCAGGCGTCGACCACGCTGCCCATCATGATCTTCTCCCTGGCTGCCGGCGCACTGGCCGACAATTTCGATCGCCGCGTGGTGATGATGATCGCGCAGGGCGGGATGGCGCTGGTGTCGCTGCTGCTGGCGGTGCTGGCCTTCATGAACCTGATGAGTCCCTGGCTGCTGCTGTCGCTCACGTTCATGATCGGCGCCGGGACGGCATTGTTCAATCCGTCCTGGCAGGCGTCGATGGGCGATATCGTGCCGCGCAGCGATCTGCCCGGCGCGGTGACGCTGAACGCCATGGGCTTCAACATGATGCGCAGCGTCGGCCCGGCAGTGGGCGGGCTGATCGTGGCGCTGGCAGGCGCCGCAGCGGCGTTTGCGCTCAATGCGGTGACCTATCTGCCGCTGATTACCGCGCTGCTGCGCTGGAAGCCGGAGCGGCCCGCCAACCGCCTGCCGCGCGAAGGCTTTGGCAGTGCCATTCTGGCCGGCATTCGCTATGTGTCGCTGTCGCCCAGCCTGACCACGGTGCTGTTCCGCAGCTTCCTGTTCGGGCTGTCCGCCGTTGCGGTTCTGGCGCTGCTGCCCTCGGTGGCGGCGGAGTATGTGCGCGGCGGGGCGCTGGCCTATGGCACCCTGCTGGGCTGCTTCGGTCTGGGGGCGATTGGCGGCGCGTTCATCAATGGCCGGGTGCGCGAGCTTTTCAGCAATGAGTGGATCGTGCGGGCGGCCTGTATCGGTTTTGCGCTGAGCTGCGCGGGGTTGGGGTTCAGCCGCGACCTGATCCTGAGCCACGCCGTGCTGGTGCCGGCGGGGGCGTGTTGGGTGCTGTCGATGAGCCTGTTCAACGTATCGATCCAGCTGTCATCGCCCCGCTGGGTGGTGGGCCGGGCGCTGTCGCTCTACCAGACGGCGACGTTTGGCGGCATGGCGATGGGCAGCTGGCTGTGGGGCGTCAGCGCCGACGCGTTCGGGATTGACTGGGCGCTGGCCATGGCCGCGCTGGTACTGGTGCTTTGCGCGCTGGTGGGGTTCATCCTGCCGCTGCGGGAGTTTGAATCGCGCGATCTGGGCCCGCTCAACACCTTCAACGAACCGGTGTTGCGGCTGAACCTGACCCCGCGCAGCGGGCCGATCATGGTGATGGTCGACTATCGCATTGCCCAGGATGACATACCCAGGTTCCTGGCGCTGATGACCGAGCGACGCAAGGTGCGGCTGCGCGACGGAGCGCGGCAATGGGCGCTGCTGCGCGATCTGGAGCAGCCTGATCTGTGGGTGGAAAGCTACCATGTGCCGACCTGGGTGGATTATGTGCGGCATAATCTGCGGCGCACCAAGGCGGATGCGGAGAATTTCTTGGCCTTGCGGACGCTGCACCAGGGCGATGGCCCGCCACAGGTGCACCGGATGATCGAGCGGCAGACCGTGCCGCTGGCCGACGAGACGCCGCTGCGCAGCGTGCCCGAGGTTTAGAGGCGGAGGGGGGCGGGCGCCCCCTCCTAGCCTCCCCCTGAAGGGGGAGGGACAGATCGGGGGCCCGGAAGCCTCAGGCGACCTGGGCGAAGCGCTCATCGAAGGCATAGCCGGCGCCGCGGACGGTGCGGATGGGGTCGGTTTCGCGGCCGCGATTGATGGCGCGGCGGAGGCGGCCGATATGGACGTCGACGGTGCGCTCGTCGACATAGACATCATTGCCCCAGACGCCATCGAGCAGCTGCTCGCGCGAATAGACGCGGCCGGGATGGCGCATCAGATATTCGAGCAGGCGGTATTCGGTGGGGCCGAGATGAACGTCGCGGGCGGCGCGGCGAACGCGGTGGGTGGTGCGGTCGAGTTCGAGATCGCCGACCTTGAGGGCGGCAGTGACCAGATTGGGATTGGCGCGGCGCAGCAGGGCGTGGATGCGGGCGATCAGCTCGGGCACCGAGAAGGGCTTGACCACATAGTCGTCGGCGCCGGTGGCCAGGCCGCGGACGCGCTCTTCCTCCTCACCGCGTGCGGTGAGCATGATGATCGGCACGCGGGCGGTTTGCTCGCGGGCGCGCAGGCGACGGCACATTTCGATGCCGGAGATTTCGGGCAGCATCCAGTCGAGCAGGATCAGATCGGGCAGCTTGTCCTGAATGGCCTGGGCGGCTTCGTCGCCGGTTTCGGCGGTGACAACGCGGAAGCCCTCGGCTTCGAGATTGTAGCGCAGCAGGATGGCGATATCGCCTTCGTCTTCGACAACGAGAATGGTAGCGGGCATGGGTGCAACCCCGTTTTAGGACAAAGGAAGGCCGGTTTGCCTGGTGAGGCCGGGAAGTGATCCGCGCGCTGTCACCATGCTAGCCAATTGGGCCGAAATGTTCCGACGGATCGAATGTCATGTTACGCCTTGATCTGGGTGCGATGCAGTTCCTGGATATCACTGGTGAGCTGTTTGCCGGTCTGCAGGTAATAGGCGTGCTCGGCGATGTTGGTGGCGTGGTCGCCAATGCGTTCGAGGTTCTTGGCGCAGAACAGCAAATGGGTGCAGGGCGTGATGTTGCGCGGATCTTCCATCATGTAGGTGAGCAGTTCGCGGAACAGCGAGGTGTACATGGCATCGACTTCGTCGTCGTGGTTGCAGACCTGGATGGCGGCGGCCGCGTTGCGGCTGGAATAGGCGTCCAGCGAATCCTTGATCTGGCGCAGCACCAGGGCCGTCATGTTCTTGACGCCATTGTAGAAGGTGGGTTGCAGGCTCATACCTTCGAGCTTGAGCGAGCGGCGGGCCAGTTGCTTGGCCATGTCGCCGACGCGTTCGAGGTCGTTGGCGACGTGGATCGAGGTGATGATGGCGCGCAGGTCCGAGGCCATGGGCTGGCGGCGGGCAATCATCGAGACGGCCATGTCGTCGATATTGCGCTGCATGTCGTCAATGCGCTGATCGGCGATGATGGTCAGATCTGCCAGTTCGCGATCCAGCTTGAGCAGGGCCTTGGTGCCGTTCTCGATGGCGAGTTCGACCTGGCCGCCCATCTCGGCGATGGATTGGGCCAGCTGGATCAGCTCGTCGCTATAGGCGGTAACGATATGGTCGGTGCCGGTGGCGGGCATGGCAGTCTCCTCTTATGTCCGTGCGGGGATCAGCCGATACGGCCCATGATGTAGTCCTGGGTCTGCTTGTGCTCGGGGTTGGTGAAGATGTCTTCGGTGACGCCTTCCTCGATCAGCTTGCCCAGATGGAAAAACGCGGTCTTCTGGGAAACCCGGGCGGCCTGCTGCATCGAGTGGGTGACGATGACGATGGTGTAGTTCTCGCGCAGTTCGTCGATCAGTTCCTCGATGATGGCGGTGGCGATGGGGTCAAGCGCCGAGCAGGGCTCGTCCATCAGGATGACTTCGGGGCCGACAGCGATGGCGCGGGCGATGCAGAGGCGCTGCTGCTGGCCGCCGGACAGGCCGGTGCCGGGCTCGTTGAGGCGATCCTTGACCTCTTCGAACAGGCCCGCCTTGCGCAGCGAGGAGACCACGATCTCGTCGAGATCGGTCCGCGAGCGGGCGAGGCCGTGAATCTTGGGGCCGTAGGCGACGTTGTCGTAGATCGATTTGGGGAAGGGATTGGGCTTCTGGAACACCATGCCGATACGGGCGCGCAATTCCACAACGTCCAGATCGGGATCGTAGATATTGTCGCCGTCGAGCTTGATGGTTCCACCGACCGAGGCGCCTTCGATCGTGTCGTTCATGCGGTTGAAACAGCGCAGGAAGGTCGACTTGCCACAGCCCGACGGGCCGATGAACGAGGTGACCGCGCGATCGGGGATGTCGATGGAGATGCCGAACAGGGCCTGCTTGGCGCCATAATGCACGGTGACGTCGCGCGCGGTGAGGCGGATCGGGCGATCAAGGACATCGGTGGGGTTCATGGTGGCATCCAGAGGTTGATTTGTTTTCTTAACCTTGCCGGCGAGCATATCCATAATCAGTGATCCTTCGGAAGGTGCAGACGACGGGGCGGAGGCGACTGTTACCAGCGCCGCTCAAGGCGTTGACGCAGAACTATCGCAATTGCATTCATGAGGAGCAGGAAGCCCATCAAAACCAGAATTCCTGCGGAGGTACGGGATACAAAGCCGCGCTCGGGGCTGTCAGCCCAGATATAGATCTGGGTCGGCAGGGCGGTAGAGGCGTCCAAGACGCCGCCTGGGGGGCTGGTGATGAAAGCGTTCATGCCAATCAGCAGCAGTGGGGCCGTCTCACCCAGGGCCTGGGCCAGACCGATAATGGTGCCGGTGAGAATGCCGGGGAGGGCAAGCGGCAGCACGTGGTGCCAGATTACCTGCTGGGGCGAGGCCCCCATGCCGTAGCCGGCCTCGCGGATGGAGGGTGGCACGGCCTTGAGCGCGTTGCGGGTGACGATGATGATGGTGGGGAGGGTCATCAGCGCCAGCACCATGCCACCGACCAGCGGGGCCGATCGGGGCAGGCCGAAAATCTGCAGGAAAACCGCCAGGCCGAGCAGTCCGAAGACAATGGAGGGCACCGCGGCGAGGTTGTTGATGTTGACCTCAATGATATCGGTGATGTGGTTTCTGGGAGCGAACTCCTCCAGATAGATGGCCGCGAAGATGCCGATCGGGAAGCTGATCAGGAAGCAGACCAGCAACGCATAGAAGGAGCCGGTGATGGCGCCAGCCAGGCCGGCGATTTCGGGAAAGCGGCTGTCGGCGTTGAAGAACAGGCCCCAGTTGAACGGGGTGCTGACGCGGCCCATCTCGTCCAGCGTGTCAAACCAGACGATCTGCTCATCGGTGACGCGGCGGTTTTCCTCGATGGTATCGCGGCTGATATTGCCCTTGTGAAGCTGATCGTAGATGTCGGCAGCGGGGATTTCCATGGTCAGCGTGCCGCCGATCACCGAAGGGTCCTTGACCACGGCATCGCGCACGAAAAACTGGGTGTTGTTGGTCAGTATCTGGGAAATCAGCCGGGCCTGGGCAGGGGTCTCGGAAGGCAGCAGGGCGCTGACGCCACTGCTGACTATGGCACGGTAATTGCCGGCCGCCGGATCGGCAGCATCGACATGTTCCGCGGAAATCGGGAAGTCGACGCGGATATGTGTCTGCACAAAGGCGGAATAGCCACCAAGGATCAAGGTGAACAGGAGTATGCCGAGCAACCCGATGGCACTGGTAATCGCCGCAATGCCATAGATGCGCAGCCGGGCATCGGCCGCGTGCCGGCGCGCGCGCAGCCTGGCGTATTCGGCCTTGGAACTATGAACACTTGGCGAGATCGTTGCGTTGGACATATTCGGCCTCAATCGTACTGTTCGCGGTATTTGCGCACGATAGTGAGCGCAACGATATTGAGCCCGAGCGTCACCAGAAAGAGCACGAGGCCAAGCGCGAAGGCCGCCAGGGTCTTCGGGCTGTCGAACGCGGTATCACCGATCAGCAGGGTAACAATCTGCACGGTGACGGTGGTCACCGAGTCGAGGGGATTGACGTTGAGCGTGGCAATCAGGCCTGCGGCCATAACGACAATCATGGTTTCGCCAATGGCGCGGGACAGGGCCAATAGCAGGCCGCCCATAATGCCGGGCAGGGCTGCCGGCAGCAGAACCTTGGTCATGGTTTCGCTGCGGGTAGAACCCATGGCCAGCGAGCCGTCGCGCAATGAGCGCGGCACGGCGCGGATGGCGTCATCTGAGAGGGAGGAAATAAAGGGAATGATCATGACGCCCATAACCGCGCCGGCGGCCAAGGCCGAATTGGGCGAAGCTGCGATGCCCAGCAGACTGCCAGCATTGCGGATGGCCGGGGCAACGGTCAGGACGGCGAAGAAGCCATAGACCACGGTGGGCACACCGGCCAGGATCTCCAGGATCGGCTTGACGATATTGCGGACGCGCTCGGAGGCGTACTCGGTCAGGTAGATGGCGGTAAACAAACCGATCGGCGTGGCCACCAGCATGGCGATAGTGGCGATGACGATGGTGCCCAGAAAGACGGGGACCGCGCCAAAGGCCCCATTGCCGGCAATCTGATCGGCGCGAATGGCGATCTGGGGTTCCCAGCGCAGGCCAAACAGGAATTCGTGCAGCGGCACCAGGCGGAAGAATTCGATGCTTTCATAGACCAGCGAGGCGATGATGCCCAAGGTGGTCAGAATGGCGGCCACCGAGCAGGCGATCATGACGCCGGACGTGAAGCGTTCCACGCCATTGCGCGCCCGGAAGCGGGGGCTGAGGCGGGAATGGGCGAAGAACATGGCCAGCAGCATGGCGGCCACGACGACGACGACCATCAACCAGGACGCGATCTGCTGCCAGCGGACCAGCGTCTGGGCAGCGGCGCTGATCTCTGCGGAGGGTTCACCAAACAGCCGGCCGGCAGCCACGTTCTTGATTTCGGAGAGCAGCAGGCTCTGTTGAGCGGGGCTCGAGGCGTCCAGTGTCGCCTGTGGCAAGGTGGTCAACAGGAGATTGTCGATGACCGTGCCCTGCGCCATGATCCAGAGCAGGAGCAGCATCAGGGCCGGCACACCCACCCAGACGGCGACGAAAGCGCCGTGATAGCCGGGCAGCGAATGGGTCGAGGCGCCATTGGCGGCGGCAAAACGGGTACCGGCAGACCGGCCCGCGAAAAAGGCCACCAGTGAAAACACCACAATAGCCAGGAACAGATATCCGACCACGTCCAGGCCTCCGGAGCGAAACAAGAGGGAGGAAGCCGGGGCGAACCCCGGCTTCCAGAGAGCTTACTCGTAGCGGGTGAAGTGCGTGCCCGAGGCGACGGCTTCACGGGTGGTGTCGCGCTCAGCGGCAGGCAGCGGGATCAGGCCGCGCTCGGAGAGGTAACCACCTTCACCGAAGGATTCTTCCGACACGTATTCGGTGACGAATTCTTCGAGGCCGGGGATCACGCCGCGGTGTGCGTTCTTGATGTAGAAGAACAGTGGGCGCGACACGCCGTAGGAACCATCGGCAATGGTCTCGGGGGCGGGCAGCACGCCATCAACGGCGACGGCCTTGAGGGTGTCGCTGTTCTCATACAGGAACGAGTAGCCGAAGATGCCCAGGGCATTGGTATCGGCATTGAGACGCTGCACGATCAGGTTGTCGTTTTCACCGGCCTCGATGAAGGGGCCGTCCTGGCGCATGCGCTCGCAGACGTCGTCCTTGGCATCGCCTTCGAGAGCGGCGATGGCTTCGAACTCTTCGCAGCCTTCAGCCATGACCAGTTCGACAAAGGCGTCGCGGGTGCCCGAGGTCGGCGGGGGGCCGAACACGGTGATGGCGGTATCGGGCAGCGAAGCGTCGATCTCGGACCACTTGGTGTAGGGATTGTCGACGATTTCGCCGTCAACGGCGACCTGGGCGGCAAGCGCCTGGAACAGCTGGGCCTTGGTCAGGTTGATCTCGGGGCCCTGGTTGGAATGGGCAACCGACAGACCGTCATAGCCGATCAGCACTTCGGTGACCGAATCCACGCCATTGGTCTTGCACAGCTCGAATTCCGATTCCTTCATGGCGCGCGAGGCGCCAGTGATATCGGGGTGGTCGGTGCCGACGCCGCCGCAGAAGATCTGCATGCCGCCGCCGGTGCCAGTCGATTCCACGACGGGAGCGGGGTTGCCGGTCATGGCGGCATACTGCTCCGACACGGCCTGAGTGTATGGGAAAACGGTGGACGAGCCGACGATGCGGATCTGGTCACGCGACTGGGCGAAAGCTGCTGGGGTGCCGAACGCGGCGAGCGCGATCACTGCAGCACTGGCGTAGAGTGCGGTCTTCATGGAGTTTCCCTTTCGGAATTCGGTGCAAACCTGACGAGCCAATCCGGAAGATCATTCCCCCGGGCCGCCCTTTGACGAGGCCGACCATATGGGGGGCGTGCGACAGTTTTATTGCATGTAGATGACGCGTTTGTGACAGATTATAGCGTTGAAAACAAAGCGTTATTTAAGGAACGAGGCAAAATTTACCGCGCTGGCGGCGGATCTATTGTGACAATCGCGGCGGGGCGTGCAGACTCAGTGCCCAGGGGCCGGTCCCGTCCAGCCGCCAGTCTAATCCCCGATTGTGACAGCGCTATTATGGCCGGCCCGGCGGGCTGGACGGCGCCTTCAGCGCAGCAGGGGGCGCACTTCGGCCTGCACCTTGCGCATCAGCGGCAGGAAGTTGGCGATCATGTGCGAGGTGGAGGCGCGCGCGGTCTGGGCGCCAATATTGAGCGCAGCCACGGTCTGCCCCCCGGCATTGAGCAGCGGCACGGCGATGGAACACAGGCCCAGCTCAAGCTCCTCATCAATGACGGCAAAACTCTGGGCGGCCACGACGGCCAGTTCGGTGGTGATGGCCGCCAGATCGGCCTTAGTCTTGGCGGTGTAGGCGATCAGGTTGGAACGGCCCAGAATATCGGCGGCAAGCGGGGCGGGCAGGGCGGCCAGCATGATGCGCCCCATCGAGGTGCAGTAGGCGGGCATATGAGCGCCTGCACCCAGATTGATCGACATGACGCGGCGATGCGCGGCGCGGGCGATATAGAGAATCTCGGTATTGTCGAGAACGGCGGCCGAGGAGGATTCGTGGATCTGGGCGGACAGGGCATCCAGATAGGGTTGAATCAGCCGGGGCAGCGGCGTGGCGGCCAGATAGGAGTGACCCAGATTGAGGATGCGCGGCGTCAGGCGAAAGAACTTGCCGTCATAATTGGCGTAGCCGAGATGGGTGAGGGTCAGCAGGCAGCGGCGGGCGGTGGCCCGTTCGAGGCCCGTGCGGCGGGCGACATCGGTGATCGACAGGCTGGCGTGCTCCTCGTCAAAGCACTCGATGACTGCCAGACCCTTGACCAAGCCGTTGATGATGTCGCCGTCGCGCATGCGAGCTTCCGTCACATTGGGCGCTGACCGAACACAGAGCGCCTGGCGCACAATAGGCGGCGCACCGGCAGGGGGCAATGACGTTGCCTGCCCAGACATCACTTGCGCCGGCGCGGCGTGATGGGACATGTTGCCGGTCCCTGGCGAACCATCGCCGATCATGAGGATGACCATGTCCGACGCTCTGGAAGACGCCGCACTCGCCCTGTTTGAAGCCCGCCATGCATCCCGGCCGATCACGGCTTTTCCGGCAAGCTGGGTGCCCCAGACGCTGGCGGAGAGCTATCGTCTGCAGGATGCGGTGATGCGCCATGAGGGCGCGGCGGGCGGCTGGAAGGTGCTGGCAGGGGGCGAAGGCGAGCCGATGTGCTCGCCGATCCCGAAATCGCGTTACCATGACAATGGGGCCACGCTTGATCAGGCCGGGCTGATGGTCTTTCTGAGCGAGGTGGAGGTGGCCGTCAAGCTGGGGCGGACGCTGGCCCGCAAGGCCACGCCCTATACGCCCGAAGACGCGGCGGCAGCGATTGTGTCGGTGCACCCGGCGCTGGAAATGTGCGCCAGTTCATTTACGGACGCCGCTGAGGCGCCATCGCTGCTCAAGATGGGCGATCTGCAAAGCAATGCCGCCGTGATCGTGGGGGCGCCGCTGACCCCGCCGACGACACTGGATTTTGCCAACCTGCCGATCGAGTTGCGCTATGGCGGAGCAGCCGTGGCCCAGACCGGGCAGGGCGCCTCCTGGCAGGAAATTGTGTCTGCCATTGCCTGGCTCGCCAATCACGCCATCAGCCGCGGGCTGGCGCTGAATGCGGGCGATGTCATCATCACCGGGGCGCGCCTCAAATATCCGGCGACGGGCCCGCTGGCCATCGAGGCCGAACTGGCCGGCATGGCGCCGGTGCAAGTGACGCTGCGCTAGCGGCAACTGCCGTGAGCGACCTTGGTTGGGGCCGGGACAGCGTAAACCGCTGTCCTCGGCAAACCGGCGGCCCTGGCCGCGTCAAATGGGAAGCGCTGGCGCGACGCGGCACGCCCAAGAGCGCATTTGACCCCTGCCATTAGCGCGTGCTACCAGCCAACAAAATGCCGAAAACTCGGCATGGGGCCCATAGCTCAATGGTTAGAGCCGACCGCTCATAACGGTCTGGTTCCAGGTTCGAGTCCTGGTGGGCCCACCACTTAATCCCTTGATTGTCGGACCAAATTAGGTCTGAATCGATTCCAAGGAATCGTGAATCGATCGGCCCTTTTGTCATTAGAGATCGAGCTTTGAAGCTGCCGTACGGCGCGGGCAGACCAGCGCAGTCAGTGATCATAAAAAATATCGGAGCCCGTGATACGAACGGCGCTCATTTATCGGTTGGGAGTACTGACATATGGATGAAGCGCACTATCGGGATGAACTCTTGTCGATCCTTCGCATGAATTCTGCGAAAGCTCTTGAAACGCTTCAAGCTTTCGATGCGGCTTTGCCGGAAAAGGCGCGTGCTATCCAGATCATGGTTCATCCTGACCAGGACGACAGCGGAATGTTTGCCGTTTTGATACATCTCAATGGCCCAGACCTCTACGTTCTCAACAAGGCGATCAGCAACTGCCGTTATTTGTTCGAAGCGCGATATGTCGACGGCAAGCTTGAGACCGAAGTCCCACTTTTCGATCCCGAAATCGTGCCTTTCCAGGTGAATGATGTGATCGTCGACACCGCAATAATCTGGGTTCAGGAACTATGGAAAACGTTCGGTGGCACAAAGGCGGGCCTACCAGCCTCTGTTTTCGGTGAAGAGGATTATGGCACCCAAGGGATTGTTCAGATGTCGGCATGACGCTGCTTGCCAAACATGCAATTCGACTCACGATTCCTTGGAAAGTTGTCGAAATCGATTCACAATTCCTGGGAAAACTGATTCAGCGTTTTTTGGCGACTCTAGGAAATGCCGGCGTCTGAGCGATTCACGATTCCTTGGTCACGACATTGATAATGCATAATTTTGCCCTCCATTTACGGACGGCACATGGGTTTTGCGAGCTGAGCAAGCCCACGCACCGGCCTGGTGAAGTCCAAAATCTGCCCTTGGCTTTGAGATGGTCGGGCGCAAATCGTGCCGAGACGCGCCGGGTGGGCGCGCAAGCCATGCGAGTACTTTCGGGACAACACACGACCGCCGGAGTTTGCTCAGATGAGCCGCGAGGACGCCGGCATCACTACCCGATGCGGCTTGCGCCTTGTAAGCGGGCGTTAACTTTGGCGCACGGTATCGCTTGGCATTTACCCAACATACTAAGCTGCCTGCCTATCCTGAGGACCTGAAGCGCCACATGGCGTCGGTACTGAGGTGAGTGACGTGAGCCGATTTGCTGGATTGTTGAATACCGGTGTCCTGGCCGTTGGATTGACCATGCTGTCACTGACGGGCTGCTCGACAGCCAACCTGAGCAGTTTCGGCACCAGCAGTGCCAGCATCCCCGAATTGCGGGCCGGGTCCAGCTATACGGCCGATGTCGCACTGGCTGAGGCGCGCAGCCATTTTCACGGCAATGATTTCGGCTACTCAGCGGCGCTCTACAAAAAGGTTGTCGAGTTGTCGCCAAATGATGCGCAGGGCTATATCGGGCTGAGCGCCTCCTATGACCGGCTGGGGCGGTTTGACCTGTCAGATCGCGTCTACGCGGCGCTCTATAAGATTTCCGGTGGCACCGCGCAATACTACAACAATGTGGGCTACTCCTATCTGCTGCGCGGCAATGCCGTTGGTGCGCTGACAAATTTCCGCAAGGCGGCGGCGCTCGACCCCAATAATGCGGTGATCGACAACAATATCCAGATGCTGGCCTACTCATCGGCCAGGTCGCGCGCCTGACCCGTGGTCAGGCGCCCGGACTGGTCTGAGCGGCCAGTCCACGCGCACGCGATCTATCCAGCGTCTTGCCACCCGCGGACCAGCGCATAACAGTGTCAGGCTGTCAGCATGTGCGGCTGGCGGTCATTTCCGGCGGCCAGCGAAAATGTGCGATGGGCGTTGTCTGGATCAGGGGCTGGGGGCGGCGACCGAGTCGGCCGGGATCACCGAGCCATTCCTGCCAAGCCCGGCCGTGGACCTCATCGAGGCCGGGTCGATCGTCTCGCGCTCGAGATTGGCCTTGACCGCATTGCCCGAGCTGAAGGCGACGCGATCCGTGTGCTGCAGATAGTCATAGGTGCAGCCACTGAGCAGCAGGGCCGCCGTGAGGAGCACGGCAACAGTCCCTGCCATGCGGGATGGGTGCAGCGGGCTCAATTGGTCCCCTCCGATCCAAGATCGATGATGTAGCCATAGGGACCGACGATCCCCTCGCCGGTCTGGAAGCTGCGGATCATCTTGCGGGTCACTTCCATTTGCCCGAGGGCGAAGAACTCAAGGTCATTGGCGGCCTGGGTCGCGTCCAGCGGCGACGCGGGGGTCTGGCCGGCAATGGAGGGCTGGACCAGGCGCGGCGTAACGATGACGACAAGTTCGGTGTCGTGCTTCTTGTAGCCCGACGACTTGAACAGGGAGCCGAGAATGGGCACGTCGCCGATCCAGGGCAACTGATCCTGGCTGAGGCTGGTATCGGCCTGGATCAGGCCGGCAACCGAAAAGCTCTGCCCGTCGCGCAACTCGACAGTGGCATCGAGATTGCGGGTGTTGAAGATGGGGTCGCCGCCGGCGGTATAGCCACCGATAACGCTGACCTCGGGCGCCAGGTGGATCTGGATGCGGTCGCCCAGCACCATGGGCGTAAAGGTCAGCCTGACGCCGAAATCGCGGTAGTTGAGCGTGACATTGCCGTTGGGATCGGCGACGCGAATGGGGACCTGGCCACCGGCCAGAAAGCTCGCCTTGACGCCCGACAGGGTGGTCAGATTGGGTTCGGCCAGGGTGCGGACCAGGCGCTTGCCTTCCAGCGCCTTGATCGTGGCATTCAGGCTGATGCCCGAAACGCCCGCCAGAACACTGGTGGCGAATGAGGAGAATGAACCGGCATTGGCTGCCGGACCGCCGGCGCCCCCGCCAATGCTGGCCTGGACGCCGCCGATCGAGCCGCCCCAATTGATCCCCAGCTCACGGCCCGCGTCGCGCTGGGCTTCGAGAATGCGCACCTCGAGATTGACCTGTTGGCCGCCCACCAGCGTTATGGTGTTGACCACGGCGGGGCTGCCATATTGGGCGACGATCTCGAGGGCCTTGTCCATCGACAGGGAGTCCGGGACCGTTCCGGCGAGGCGAACCCGACCGTTGACGGTGGAGACCTGGATGCTGGAGCTTGGCACCGCCGCACGAATGGATTGGGCGATATCGGCGGTGTCGGCGCCTACTTCGACAGCGAGCAGACCGATCGGCACGCCGGTGCTGGAGTAGAGATTGACGGTGGTGGTGCCAAAGGTCTTGCCCACCAGATAGAGCGAACGGTCGGTGATGGGTTGGGCGTCGGCAATGGTGGGGTCAGCGGCCACGATCTTGTCGACCGGGCCAGAGACGGTCACCGTCACCGCCTGGGAGACCGGCATGTTGATGCGCAGCACCGAGGTGGTGGACAGATCGTAATGCACGGTCTGCGCCATGGCATGGCTGGAGCCGGCAAGCAGCAGTATTGCGGCGGCGCGCAGCAGGGTGGTCACTATGAATGTGCGCAGATTGCCTGGGGCTTTTGTCATCTGTTCGCTTCGTTGTGGTTCGTCGGTTGATCGGAGCCTATCTGGCCTTGATCAGTGCCGCCTTAATGGGGTCACCGCGGCTCTCGGGCACTGCCCGGGTTCCAGAACGGGCTGGTGATCCGGATGGACTGATTGGTGTTGAGCTCGGCGATGGCGTCCGGTTCGGCGAAATCTGTCATCGCGCGCAGGGCCAGGGTCAGCGGCCCGAGCGAGGACGCATTGACCAGGATTTCGGCTTGCTCCTCATCGAGTTCCAGCGTGGCAATGGCATGATCGGCAAAGATCTCGGCGCGTGGATTGTCCGGATCGGCGGGGGCGCCGGTCTGGCCGGTTTCGCCCAGCCGTGTGTTGATCGCCAGGACACGGGCATTGCGCAGGACCGTTTCCGAGGTCTGACCGGCAGATGAAGGGCGGGTCAGAATGACGTCGACATGATCATTGGGCACGATGAAACCGCCGGAGGCGGCTTGGGCCGACACCGTTACGGAGACGCCGCGCATGCCGCTTGCCAGAACCGCCGACAGATAGCCCTGGGCATTGCGGGCCAGCTTGTCCTCGCGAATTGGGTCGCCGGCGAAGATCTCAAAGCGGGCCAGCGTGCCCGTCATCTCGGCTATGGCCTGGGGCGCATCGTCTTCGGTGACATAGTGGGCGTTGATCGAGTCAGTGGGCCAGTATTCCCAGGCGACCGTGGTTTCCGAAAGTTGCTGGCCAATGCCGATGGCTTGCGTGGCGACGAGAATGCGGGTGCCCGTTGGCGGTGGTGCGACGTCGGCGACAACGCTGGGCACGACCTGCTCGGGCGCTGGGCTGGAAACCAGAAGGGCGGCGAGGCCGCCTGCGGCCAGCGCAATGACCAGCAGCACCAGCCGGGCCGGTTTGAACATCGAGCCGCGCGGCAAGAAAAACCTGCTCTTGTGTTCAGCGGCAGCACCCCATTGCAGGCCATTGCGCAGTTCATCAAAATTCCGGCGCTCGCCAATGAGGCGCTCGGGTCCGGAATAGGTGTCGGAATTTGCCACACGACGATCGCCCATGCGGCGCTCTTCGCGCATCTGGCCGGATCCGCCGTTATCTGAGTCCGTAAGACTGACCCGTGGATGCCGGCGCCGCTCAATCCCGGTCAGCTCAGGCGCCTGGGCGCCCGGCTGGCCAGTAGCGGGCGCTGGCGCAGCTCGCGCATTGTCCGTTGCGGCATCAAGTGAAACACGCCTGAGCAAAACAGCCTCGCAGATGCGATCGGCTGGTTGGGATTGACCGCAAAATGGACCGTCGCCCCACTAGCCTAGCGATGAGCAATCACCGTTGCCTTTTAAAACGGGCATAAATTGTCGTTTCGATCTTAAGGGCTTGGTCAGGTTCGAGTCCGGGCGGAGCGAGGGATTGTCCTATTCGGCCGGTTCCGGCTTGGCGCTGGCTGCGTCCAGTTCCTGCTCAAGCCGTGCTTCTTCCTGGGTTCTGGGCTGCGAAAATCTGGCGAGCAGCAGATAGGCCGCCGGGGTCAGGTAGAGCGTGGAGATCGCGGCAAAGCTGAGGCCACCGACCATTACCCAGCCCAGCGCCGAGCGCGCCTCTGCGCCCGCGCCGCTGGCCAATACCAGCGGCAGACCACCGAGAATGGTGGCAATCATGGTCATCATTACCGGCCGCAACCGAATATTGGAGGCCTGCTCGATGGCTTCGCGCACGGGCAACCCTCTGTCGCGCAACTGGTTGGCGAATTCGACGATGAGAATACCGTTCTTGGCCATGATGCCGACGACCAGCACCAGTCCGATCTGGCTGAAGATATTGAGACTCCCCCCGGTCACCAGCAAGGCATAGAGCGCCGCGGCGACGCCGAACGGCACGGTGGTCATGACGATGATTGCGCTCCACAGGCTCTCGAACTGCGCCGCCAGGACCAGCAGAATGATGACCAGGGCAAAGCCGAAGGTTATGAGCAGGCCATTATTGGCCTCACCAATGGTGCGCGCCTCGGCCAAGGGAATGATCGAGACCCCCTCCGGCAGCAGGGGGCGGGCCAGCTCCAGCGTCTGATAATAGGCGTCGCCAAGCGCGATGCCGCCATCCAGGCTCGCAGTCACCGGCACGGCACGGCGCTGCTGTTCCCGGCGCAGCGAGGGCGGCACCGCTGACTCGACAATGCTGGCGATGGTCGACATGGGCACAAACCGCCCGTCGCCGGTCTTGATGAACAGGCTTTCGAGGTCGCGTGGATCGTTGATCGGGTTGCTGGTCGAGACCAGGCGGACGGTATAGCTGGTGTCATTGATGAAGACATTGCCGATGTCGCTGCCGTCGATCATGGCCTGCAGTGTGGTGGCCAGGCCATTGATGTCGATGCCCAGGGCGTCGGCCTTGGCCCGGTCGACCGTCAGCGTCAGTTGCGGCTGGGTGGTATCGAAATTCACGCTGACGCGGCCAAAGCGACCGTCCTGGTCCAGCAGATCTGCGATTTGCTGGGCCGTGTCGGCGAGCACCGTGTAGTCCGATCCGACCACGGCGAACTGCAGGCCGGCGCCGCCGCCGCGAATGCCCAGGCTGTTGCCTTGCCGGACCGAGGCCCGGATGCCGGGAACCTGTGTCATCAGCGCATTGATCTCGTTGGCGATTTCCGCCTGGGTGCGGTCCCGCTCGCCCCATGGCGCGAGGGTGAGGACCATGAAGCCGCCCGTGCCAAAGCCGGAAAGCACAAAGATCGACTGCACTTCGCCATTGTCGAGATAGGGCTGCAACATGGCTTCCACCCGCGTCATCTCGGTGCGAACGTAATCAAGACTAGCGGTGTTGGGCGCCGAGATGCTCAGGGCAAGCTGGGAGCGATCTTCAGGGGGCGTGATTTCCTGCCGCAGATTGCCAAACACGAAATAGGACGAGGCGGCGAACACCAGGGCGATCAGCACCACGACGAAAGGATTGGCCAGCGCGACCCGCAGGGTGACCCGGTAGAAGCGCGCCATGCCGCGCCCTATGGCGCCAATAATGCCACCGTGCTGACGGGCGTCCTGAGCCTTGAGGAAGCGTGAGGCGATCATCGGGCCCATCGACAGCGCAACAACCGATGAAATGAGCACCGCGATGGCCAGGGTGAAACCAAACTCCCGGAACAGGCGCCCGGTCTGGCCCTGCAGGAAAGACAGCGGAACGAACACGGCGGCCAGCGTCAGGGTCGTGGCCACAACGGCAAAGAACACTTCCTGGGTACCCAGCACAGCGGCGGCGCGGGGGCCCATTCCCATGTTCTTCCGCCGCACGATGTTTTCCAGCACCACGATAGCGTCATCCACGACCAGGCCGGTCGCCAGGACCAGCGCCAGCAGGGTGATGATATTGAGGGAGAACCCGGCCAGGTAAATGCCGGCCACCGCACCAAGCAAGGCGATAGGCATGGCAATAGCAGGCACGATGGTGGCGCGCCAATCGAGCAGGAACAGGAAGATCACGGCAACGACAACGGCCAGTGACACAGCCAGTGCCACCTGAACCTCATGCAGCGCCCCCTCAATGAACACCGCATCGTCGCTGGAGACCTTGATCTCGATACCCTCGGGGAGGGTGTCGTTGAGCCCATCCACCGCGGCATGGATGCCCTTCGATATCTCAATGGTGTTGGACTGCGCCTGCCGCACGATGCCCAGACCGATGCCGGGCTTGCCATCCGAACGCAGCGCGGAGGTGCTGCCGGCGGCGTCGAATACCACCGTGGCCACATCGCCCAGACGCGTGCGCCCTTCGATGATGATGTCTTCAAAGTCGCGCGTCGTGGTGATCTCGGAGATCGCCCGAACGGTGATGTTCTGGTTGGGGCCGTTGATGGAGCCCGCCGGCGCGTCAAAGGCGATGGTGGACAGTGCATTGCGCACATCGGCCACCGTCAGCCCGCGACTGGCCAGCTTGAGCGGATCGATATCGACTTCGAAGGCAGTGTCGCGCGTGCCGTAGACCTGAACTTCGGAGACGCCGGCTACCGCACTGAGGCGCTCGGAAATCACCGCTTCGACCACTTCGCTCATCTCGGCAATCGACATGGTGTCTGACGTCACGGCGAGCCGGATGATCGCCTGGGCGTCGCTGTCGGCCTTGTAAATGACCGGGTCGTCGACACCATCGGGAAGGCTGCGGCCGGTACGGCTGAGCGCATCGCGCACATCGGAGGTGGCCACATCAAGATTGGTGCCGTCGGTAAATTCCAGCGTGACGCGGCTGCGGCCCGTCGATGAACTTGACGAAATCGAGGACACGCCCTGCACGCGCGCGACGGCACCCTCAATGATCGCGGTCACTTCGCGGTCGACGGTCTCGGCTGCCGCGCCACTGAATTCAGTCGATATCGACAATACCGGCTGCTCGACGCTGGGCAGTTCGCGCACCTCGGCCCCCAGCAGCGCGGCAAGGCCAGTAACCACAATCAGCGCATTGACCACGGCGGCCAGTATCGGACGGCGCACGAAAAGCGATGCCAGCGTGCCGCCGCGCTCATTTTTCTGGGCAATGGACATGGCCGGCGCTCCTCGGGACTCAGGGTTGGGGGATGGCCGTTTCGGCAGTGCCATCAGGACCACTGAGCAAGGTCACCCTGGCGCCATCGCTCAGCTGCAATATGCCCTCGGTTATGATGGCGTCGCCGGCTGCGAGATCGGCCCTGACCAGAACGCCATCGCTGTTGCGTTGCACGATTTCGGCGGGTACGCGGACCGCCTCCCCGTCAACATATTTCCACACATATGAGCCCTCGGCAGACCACAGGATCGCCAGAGGATTGACCGCCGGATACTGCTCTCCGGGAAAGCTCAGGGCGACCGAGAAGGACATGCCCGCGCGCAGCGCGCCGTCGGCATTGGGGATCTCGGCCTGCACCTGCAAGGTGCGGCTGGCGGGGTCAATACGGCTGTCGATGGCGCGGATCGCGCCCGGGAACTGACGGCCCGCCAGGGCGGTTGCGGCCACGGTGACGGGGGCGTCGAGCGCGATGGCCGGCGCGTAACGCTCCGGCACCCAGAAGTCGATCAGGATCGAGGAGGCGTCATCGATGGTGGTGATCGGCGTCTGTGCGGTGACATAGTTACCCGGCGTTACGCTGATCAGGCCAATCGTTCCGGCGATCGGGCTGGTAATGGTGCGGCGGGCCAGGGCGACTTCGGCGTTGCGCAGGGCCAGATCGGCATTGGCGGAGGCCAGCTCGGCAGCGGCCACTGCGGTGGTGGCCACCAGGCTGGAACTGGCGAGGCCCTGCGTGCGGGCCAGGGTCGCGCTGGCATCTTCTGCAGCGAGTACGGCGCGATCATAGTCAATCTGCTCGTTCTCGGACTCCAGTCGCGCCAGAACCTCACCCGCAGCGACGATCTGGCCGGGGCGAACCAGCACTTCGGCAAGATAATCGCCAGCGGGGGAGGAGATGGTAACCGAGCGCGCGGCCGTTCCCTCGCCGATGGCGGTGAGGGTGGCGTTGATGGTCGCCAGGGTCGCCGGCGTCGTCACGACATTGGTCTGTCGACCGCCGGCAGCTCTGCCGCCGCCATTGGCTGGCGCGCCGCCGGGCCGCGTTTCCTGAGCGGGCGAAGCGCCGAAAGGCAGGGCGATGCCATAGTTGGCGAGGGTAAGCGTGGCGCTGGGAACAAAAACGATCCAGGCCGCAACTGCGATGGCCAAAACTACCATGGACGCCAAAAGTTGCCGTATCAAATCCAAACCCCAGACTGTCCAAAGCGCGAAGCGTTGCCGGCTAGCGGCTATGGATGAATTACCAGAGCGACGCCCTCATTCACAATGAAGAAAGCCCGCCAAACATTACAATGCGGTAAGGCCGCGAGCATGCCGTGCCCTGATCGGCCCCCGGCAACTGGCACGGCGTCCCTCCCATTGGCTGCACCGGGCCCCTGGCAATGGGGCCGAATGCGGGCGGGCGGAGATGGGGCCGGCACAATGCCCTGATCAGCGTTGACCTCGGAGCATGATCAGGCCCAAATCCCCCTGTACCGCGCAGGCCACCGACTGGTTTCCACCAGATTCGCGACAGAACCGGCATAAGCGCCGGCTTGCAGACAGGGCGGTCAGGTGTCAGGTGGCTAAACCATTGCGGAATGCGCTCGAAGGAGACCAGGCTTTCATGAATGACGTGAACGCAACCGTGGCCTTTGCCGAGCGGGCCGACATTGTGGCGCAAGGACTGGCGGTCGATCCGGAATTTGGACTGGATGAGCAAGCCATAGCCGAGCGACGCACCCGCCATGGCCCGAACCAGCTGCGCGCCCATGCCCGGCAGAACGTCTTCGTTATTCTGGCACATCAGTTCAAGGGCGTAATCGTCTGGTTGCTGGCGTTTGCCGCGGCACTGTCGTTCTATTTTGATGACATTGCCGAGGGCAGCGCGATCATTGTGGTCCTGGTGATCAACGCCCTGATCGGTTTTGCCACCGAACTGCGCGCCGCCCGCACAATGGAAGCATTGTTGAATATCGCCACGACCACGACCCGGGTCCGGCGCGCGGGCAAGACAGTGCGCATCGACGCACAGGAGCTGGTGCCGGGCGATATTGTCCTGCTTGATGCGGGGGATATGGTGACCGCCGATTTGCGGCTGGTGCAGGCCTCGAACCTGCAATGTGACGAATCCGTGCTGACCGGGGAATCGGTGCCCGTGGCGAAGCAGACCGAGCCGGTGTCACCGGATGCGGCGATCGGGGACCGGGCCTGCATGGTCTTCAAGGGTACGGCGATCACCCAGGGGACCGGCACCGGAATCGTCACCGCCACCGGGATGGCAACCGAACTTGGCCATATCAGCCATCTGGTGCAGACCGCCCAATCCACGGCCTCGCCGCTGGAGCAGCGCCTCGACCGGTTGGGTCATCGACTGGTCTGGCTGACGCTGGGGCTTGCCGCATTGGTGATCGGCGCGGGCACTCTGCGCGGCCTCGAAATGGCAATAATGATCCAGACCGGCATTGCCCTGGCCGTTGCGGCAGTGCCCGAAGGATTGCCGGTGGTCGCCACACTGAGTCTGGCCCGTGGCATGTGGCGCATGGCGGCGCGCAATGCGATCATCTCGCGCCTGTCATCGGTGGAGACACTGGGCGCGACCACGGTCATCCTCACCGACAAGACGGGCACGCTGACCGAAAACCGCATGACGGTTGTGCAATATCTTGTCTCCGACACGACGCTGGACCTGACCCGGCAGGGCTCCGCCGTGCAGTTCGAACGCGACGGGCACATGCTTGATCCCGGGCAGGACGCGCGCCTTGGGGCGTTGCTGCGGATTGGCGCGCTGTGCAACGGCGCGTCGCTGGGGCAAGCCGACGATACTTCGTCGGGTGATCCGATGGAACTGGCGCTGCTGCGGGTCGCGGCGCTGGCCGGGCAGGGGCGCGAGACACTGTTGCCCGAATGCGAAAAGATTGGTGAGCACGCCTTTGATCAAGCCAGCAAGATGATGGCGAGCGTGCATCGGGACAGCGAGGGGATATTCTACGCGATCAAGGGCGCGCCCGAGGCGGTGATCGACAGCTGCACCCAGGTTCTTGGCCCGGACGGTATGGAGGATATGGACGCTGCGGTGCGCGCCGATTGGCTGGCGCGCAGCGGGGCTGCAGCCAGTGACGGGCTGCGCCTGCTCGCCCTGGCGATGAAGCGCACAGATCGCGACGATGTCGTTCCCTATGAGAACCTGACACTGGTCGGCATGGTCTGCCTGCGCGATCCCTTGCGCGGCGATGTTGCCGAGGCCATCGCCGCTGCCCGCGCCGCCGGTGTGCGTATCGTGATGATGACCGGCGATCACGCCGATACCGCCGCCGCCATCGCGCGCCAGGCCGGACTGGGCGCGGATGGCCACGTGCTGACGGTGATCGAGGGGGATGAACTGACCGGCCTGGATCCGGAAACGGTTGACGGGGCGCTGCGTGACCGAATTCTTGCCGCCGACGTCTTTGCCCGTGTAACCCCGGCAACCAAGCTGAACCTTGCAACGCTCCATCAAAACAGCGGCCACATTGTAGCGATGACCGGTGACGGGGTGAATGACGCTCCCGCCCTCAAGAAGGCCGATATCGGCATCGCCATGGGTCAGCGCGGCACCGAGGTGGCGCGCGAAGCGGCAGCCATGGTGCTGACGGATGATTCCTTTGGCACGATCATCGCTGCCATGCGGCAGGGACGCGTGATTTTCGACAATATCCGCAAGTTCGTCATCTATCTGATGTCATGCAATGTCAGCGAAGTGCTGATCGTCGGCCTGGCCGTCGGCGCGGGTCTGCCCATGCCCCTGCTGCCGCTGCAAATCCTGTTTCTGAACCTTGTGACGGATGTTTTCCCCGCCTTTGCCCTTGGGCTTGGTGCAGGCGATGACACGGTCATGAACCAGCCGCCGCGTGACCCGACCGAGCCGATCATCGACCGCATCCGCTGGATTACCATTGCCGTGCTGGGCGGTGCGATCACCCTGGCGACGCTGGCCGCATTCTGGCTGGCGCTGCATTGGTTGCTGCTGGACCTGGGGCCATCGGTTACGGTGGCCTTCCTGACGCTGGCGCTGGCGCAGTTGTGGAACGTGTTCAATGTGCGGGCGCCGGGCGGGCGGCTTTTCGTGAATGCGGTGACCTGCAACCCCTGGGTATGGGGGGCCATAGCGCTGTGCCTCGGTCTGATCGCTGCGGCGCTCTGGGTGCCGGGCCTGTCGGCCATCCTCAAACTGCCCGACCCCGGCGGCGCCGGCTTGCTGCTGGCGATGGGGGCAAGTCTTGGTCCCCTGCTCATCGGGCAGATCTTTATCGTTCTAAGATCGGCCCGGCTGTGACATTGCCAGAGGGGGGCGGATGGCGTGTCGCCGATTGGTGGCTTGCTGGCGAGGGCCGCTGAACCCGGTGCGCTGACGCCGTGTTGCCGCAAATATCATTAGACCTGCGTGCCAACGCGCCTTAATCTGCCAAGCTGACTTGATTGGTGACAGCGGACACTGGGCATGGGCCCAATCCTGCGTCCTGCACGGTCCACTTGACGTTAGATCATCGCGGACCCAAGTCCACAAAGTTCGAAGATAGTTTGCAACGGGCCGGAAGCGGTCCGGAAAGGAATGACAGTATGACCGCCTGGGATAAGAAGGAGAGCGTTGGCTCCACCACTGGTGCAGGTGCCCCCGCACCGAGCGACCGTAACACGCTCACCGTCGGTTCGGACGGCCCCATTCTGCTGCACGATGTGCACTTTCTCGAACAGATGGCCCATTTCAACCGCGAAAAGGTGCCGGAGCGGCAGCCCCATGCCAAGGGCGCCGGTGCGTTCGGCGTGCTGAGCGTCACCGAGGACGTGTCGGCCTATACCAAGGCGTCGCTGTTCCAGAAGGGCGCCTCGACCGACATGCTGGCGCGCTTCTCGACGGTTGCCGGCGAAATGGGCAGCCCCGACACCTGGCGCGACGTGCGCGGCTTCTCGCTCAAATTCTATACCGACGAGGGCAATTACGATCTGGTCGGGAACAACACACCGGTGTTCTTCGTGCGCGATCCGATGAAGTTCCCCCACTTCATCCGCAGCCAGAAGCGCCTGCCGGATTCCGGCCTGCGCGACAACAACATGCAGTGGGACTTCTGGACCAATAACCCTGAAAGCGCCCACCAGGTGACCTATCTGATGGGTGAGCGCGGCCTGCCGCGCACCTGGCGCCAGATGAACGGCTATGGTTCGCACACCTATATGTGGATCAACGCTGCCGGCGAGAAATTCTGGGTGAAGTACCACTTCCACACCAATCAGGGCATGGCGTTCTACAACAATGCCGAAGCGTCCGCAGTGGCCGGCAGCGATGCCGATATCCATCGCCGTGATCTGTTCGAGGCCATCGCCCGTGGTGAGCATCCGAGCTGGACGCTGTCGGTGCAGGTCATGCCCTATGCCGAAGCCAAGGGTTATCGCTTCAACCCGTTCGACCTGACCAAGGTGTGGCCGCATGCCGACTATCCGCTGATCAGGGTCGGCACCATGACGCTCAATCGCAACCCGGAGAACTTCTTCGCGCAGATCGAGCAGGCGGCGTTTTCTCCCGGCAACACGGTTCCCGGCATTGGGCTGTCGCCCGACAAAATGCTGCTGGGCCGGGCCTTTGCCTATAATGATGCGCAGCGGAACCGCATCGGCACAAACTTCCACCAACTGCCGGTCAACCAGCCCAAGGTGCCGGTGAACAGCTACATGTTCGACGGCCAGATGGCGTATCAGCACAGCGGCAGCGCGCCGGTTTACGCCACCAATAGTGGCGGGCGCCCATGGGCCGACGAGACCGGCCCGGTGGCCGAAGGCTGGGAAGTCGACGGCGAGATGGTGCGCAGCGCCTATAGCCTGCACGCCGAAGACGACGATTTCAGTCAGCCCGGCACAATGGTGCGCGAAGTCTGGAACGATGCGCAGCGCGATCAGTTTGTCGATCAGGTGGCGGGAAGCCTGTTGGGCGGCGTTCGGGAGCCGGTGCTGAGCCGCGCCTTCGCCTACTGGAAGAGCGTCGACGCTGCCACCGGTCAACGCATCGAGGACAAGGTTCGCTCCGGCAACGCGCCTGAGCCGGCAGAGGGCATGGGCGAAGGCGGCTAGTCCCAGCCAAACCTCTTGCCCGCCGGTCTGTGTCCATGCGACCGGACCGGCGGGCACGCTAGTTTCAGGGGGTGTCGGTAAAGACAGCCCTGTCGACCGTCATGCGCCAGAGCCGGGGCGGTGGTGCAGTGCTGGCAGTGATCACTTGCTGTTGTGCGTTTACTGGCGGCGCGTCCGCGCCCCGGCCCGCCAAATTCGTTTCTGTCGCCAGCACAGTCGTGTCTGGTGCCACGCTTGAGATGAGCGCCCACGCCCGTACCACCGCCACTATCTCGCTGGTGGTCGGACCGACTGCGCTATTTGCACCCCGATTGAGATTTGTCGGCCAGTTTGCCGGCTGACGAGCGCGATTCTGACGGACGAAACCCTGTTCGAAGGGAGCTCCGCCAGATCGCGTTCGGGTTCGCCTTGCTTGGCGATGCGCGCGTCGGGGCACAGCTCGCGTGGAGGTTCGTCGGTGTATTTTCTGTCAGCATAATCATCGATGTTGACATTGAAATCGCCACATGTTCGTAGTTGGGGCGTGTTTCTGTCGACAAAAACGTCATCGATAACGATGAGATTGTGTCGATGGTCTCAAAGAGGAGAAACCAATGAACTTCAAAAAAGCTCTTTTGCCGCTGGCTATGTTTGCGGCACTCGCGACTGGTGCCGCCCAGGCACAGGTCAATGTCATGCTGCCAGCCAATCCAGGCGGCGGCTGGGACGGCACGGGCCGTCAGGCGATGCAGGCGATGATTGACGCCGGCATCTATAGCGGCGGGGTGAACTTCACCAATACGGGCGGCGCTGGCGGCACTATCGGGCTGGCCGAATTCAAGAACTCGCAGTCCGGCAAGGCCGATGCGCTGGCGATTTTCGGCGCCATCACAGTCGGCGCCATCGACATGAACAAGTCGCCGATCTCGCTTGCCGACTTCCGGCCGATTGCCCGGCTGACCACCGAATATGATGTGATCGCGGTCAAGGCGGATTCACCGTACCAGACGCTGGCTGAATTCGTGGCTGCCCTCAAGGCCGACCCCGGCGCCACGGCTGTTGGTGGCGGTTCGGCCGGTGGCGTGGACCAGATCGCGCTGGCGCTGCTGGCGCAGGCCGGCGACGTGCCGGTGAACGATCTCAACTATATTCCGCAGGCCAGCGGTGCTGAAACCGTAACCGGCATCATCAATGGTACGCTGGTGGCAGGGTTCTCCGGCGTGTCCGAGTTCGCGCAGTTCGCCGAGCAGGGACGCATTCGCATCCTTGGTGTCACGGCGCCTGAGCGGCTGGCCGGTATTGATGCCCCGACTTTCAAGGAAGCCGGGTATGACGTGGAAGTGGGTAACTGGCGTGGTGTACTGGGCTCGCCCAACATGCCGGACGACAATTACGCGCTCTGGGTCGAGAACTTCAAGAAGCTGAACGAGAGCGAGCAGTGGCACAAGGTTCTGGAAACCCAGGGTTGGGCCCAGAACTATCTCGGCGGCGCCGAATTCGGCCAGTTCATCGCTGATGAGACGGTGCGTATCGGGGCGGTGCTGAAGGATGTCGGACTTGTCGACTAATCCAGGTTCCGGCTTGCCCGAAACCGGGAAGGGAGGCGGCGCTCGCGCCGTCTCCCGTCCGTGGTGGCTGGGGCTTGCGGTCATCGCGCTTGGCGGCGTCTGCCTTTATGGCTCGACCTCCCTGGCGCAAAGTGCGCGCTATTCCTCGATCGGTCCGGGCCTGTTTGTCACGATTGCGGGCGGCGGGCTGGTCATCCTGGGGGTGATGCTGCTGGTGCAGATTGCCCGCGGCGAACAATTCGAGCCGCAGGACGCAGAAGATGCCGCGGGCGACCTGAAGGCCAATCCCGTCGCGCTCGGCACGGCCCTGGCTGCGGTCCTGCTGCCCATTTTTACCATAGAGACCTTGGGCCTGCCGATCACGGCCATGCTGTCTTTCACGCTGGTGGCGCGATCATTTTCGTCGCGCAAGCCGCTGCTCGACCTTGTTTACGGCGCGATTCTGGGTACGGCAGCCTGGTTCCTGTTCTCCGGTCTCGGGCTGCAGCTCGGGGCATTTCTGCCGATGGCGGGGTTCTGACATGCAATCCTTTGAACTCCTGCTGCAGGGCTTCTCGGTTGCGCTGCAACCAACCAATCTGATGTGGGCGCTGCTCGGTTCGGTACTCGGCACGGCGATCGGCGTCCTGCCGGGGATCGGTCCGGCGCTGACCATTGCGCTATTGCTGCCCGTGACCATTTCGGTTGCGCCAACGTCGGCTTTCATCATGTTTGCCGGCGTGCTGTACGGCGCCATGTATGGCGGCTCCACCACATCCATCCTGATCAACACGCCGGGCGAGTCCGGCTCAATGATGACGGCGCTGGAGGGCAACAAGATGGCCCGCTCGGGTCGGGGCGCCGCAGCCCTTGCCACGGCAGCCATTGGCTCCTTCGTGGCGGGCACCATTGCCACGCTGCTCCTGACCTTTGCAGCGCCGGTGATCGCGGAAATTGCCTTCTACTTCAAGCCTGCCGACTATTTTGCGCTGATCATTCTGGCGTTTACCTCGGTGGCGGTGGTGATGGGAAGCTCGCGGGTGCGCGGGTTTATCTCGCTGTTCATCGGGCTGGCGCTTGGCGTGGTCGGCATCGACAAGATGACCGGCGCGGCGCGACTGACCTTTGGCGTGCCCGGGCTTTTCGACGGCATCGAACTCACCGTGGTGCTGGTGTCGCTCTTTGCTGTTGGCGAAATTCTCTATGTCGCCAGCCGCTATCGGCGCGGCGCCGGGGATACGACGGCGCTCAAGGGACAGACGTGGATGACCAAGCAGGACTGGAAGCGGTCCTGGAAGCCCTGGTTGCGTGGCACCGCCCTCGGCTTTCCGATGGGTGCCCTGCCTGCTGGCGGCTCTGAAATTCCCACCATGCTTTCCTATACGCTGGAGCGCAAACTCTCCAAGCACAGCGAGGAATTCGGACACGGCGCGATTGAAGGGGTGGCGGGCCCGGAGGCGGCCAATAATGCCGCCGCGGCCGGCATGCTGGTGCCGTTGTTGACACTGGGGCTGCCGACGTCGGCCACTGCCGCCGTGCTGCTGGCGGCGTTCCAGAATTATGGCCTGCAACCGGGACCATTCCTGTTCACATCCAACCCCGAGCTGATCTGGGGCCTGATCGCTTCGCTGTATATCGGCAATGTCATGTTGCTGGTGTTGAACCTGCCGCTGGTCGGCATCTGGGTGAAGCTGTTGCTGATCCCGCGACCGCAGCTCTATGCCGGCATACTGGTGTTCGCCATGATCGGCATCTGGGGCCTGTCAGGACAGGTCATCGATCTGATCGTCATGGTGACGGTCGGCATCGTCGGCTATGTCATGCGCGTCTATGACTTTCCCATCGCACCGGTGTTGATCGGGCTGATCCTGGGGCCCATGGCCGAGGTGCAGCTGCGCACGGCGCTGGCGGCTGCGCAGGGTAATCCGGTAGTGCTGGTTTCAACCCCGCTGTCGGCCATCATGCTGGTCATCGCGGCGCTGTTCCTGCTGGCCCCCATCGTGCTCAACCGCCTCAAGGCCAACGCTTAATCGAGCTGGCCCGCGGGCCAGCTTCACTGCCTGATTTATGAAAGACCACTCTGCGATGAAGAAGCATACTGTTCGAGTTCATCCCTCCGCCGACAACCTGCCGCGCGAAAATCAACTGGCTTGGCATATTGCCAGTTTTGCTGCCAATTGCGGTCAGCTCGATGCCGATGTGGTGGAGATGATTGCCTGCCGCATCGTGGACAATGCCAGCGTGGCGCTGGCGGCGATCAACCGGGCGCCGGTCGCCGCGGCGCGCGCCATGGCGCTGGCGCATCCGCGCAAGGGTGGCGGCACGGTCTATGGCCTGCCAGCCCAGGTGCGGGTCGATGCCGAATGGGCTGCCTGGGCCAATGCCACGGCGGTGCGCGAACTGGACTTTCACGATACATTCCTGGCCGCCGACTATTCCCATCCGGGCGATGCCATCTCCCCCCTGATCGCGGTGGCGCAGCAGATGGGGCTTGATGGCGCGGCGCTGGCCCGGGGCATCGCGGTGTCCTACGAGATCCACGTGGCGCTGGTCAAAGCCATCTCGTTGCACCAATACAAGAAGGACCATGTCGCCCATCTCTGTCCGGCCACCACTGCCGGTATCGGGGCGATGCTTGGACTGCCCACCGAGACCATTTTCCAGGCGGTCAATCAGGCGGTGCATCTGTCGTTCTCGACGCGTCAGTCGCGCAAAGGCGAAATCAGCTCGTGGAAGGCCTATGTGCCGGGGTTCTCGGGCAAGCTGGCCATCGAGTGCATCGACCGCGCCATGCGGGGGGAAGCCTCGCCATCGCCAATCTACGAGGGTGAAGAGTCCGTTCTCGCCTGGATGCTGGGCGGTCCTGACAGTCGCTATGACGTCTATCTGCCGGCCGATGGGGAAGCGCCGCGCGGCATTCTGGAAACCTATACCAAGGCCCACTCGGCCGAATATCAGGCACAGGCGCTGATCGATCTGGCAATCGAGCTTTCGGCGCAGATTGGCGATCTGAGCAAGGTGAAATCGATCCTGCTCGAGACCAGCCATCACACCCACAACGTGATCGGAACGGGCGCCAACGACCCGCAGAAGAGCGATCCGGAAGCCAGCCGCGAAACCCTTGATCACTCGATCATGTACATTCTGGCTGTCGCTCTTGAAGATCGCAAATGGCACCATGTCGACAGCTATACGCGCGAGCGCGCCCGCACCCCTTCGACCGTGGCGCTATGGCACAAGATCCGCACGGTGGAAGACCCGGAATGGACGCGACGCTATCTCGACGCTGATCCGGCCAAACGCGCTTTTGGTGGCAAGATTATCGTGACGCTGGCCGATGGAACTACCGTAACCGGCGAACGCGCGGTTGCCGATGCCCACCCCAACGGGGCGCATCCCTGGGCCTGGCCCGACTATGTCGGCAAGTTCGAGACGCTGAACCGTGGCGCGTTGGGCGATGGGGAACGGCAGAGCTTTCTGGCTGCGGCCAAGGGCTTTGCCGGTCTGTCGAGCAAGGCGCTGGACGGCCTGATCCCGGCGCTGCCGACCGGCGCGGTTACCCCGTCCAAGCCCACTGGCCAGGGCATTTTCGATCGCGGACTGGAGTAGCATCATGCTCAACCATGAGATCAACAAAGCCTTCCGTGCCCGGCTCAACCGGGGCGGCGCGATTCTGATGCCGGGGGCCGCCAATGCGCTGGCCGCCCGCGTCATTGCCGATCTGGGATTTGAGGCGATCTATCTGTCGGGCGCCGGGCTGACCAATACCTATCTCGGCATGCCCGACCTGGGCTTTATCAGCCTGCCCGAGATTGCCCAACATACCGCCACGATCCGTGACTCGACCGATCTGCCGATTGTGGTGGATGCCGATACCGGCTTTGGCAATGCACTCAATGTCCGGCACACCATCCGGACCCTGGAGCGGGCCGGTGCCAGCGCCATTCAGCTCGAAGACCAGGTCAGTCCGAAGCGCTGCGGTCACTTTTCGGGCAAGGACGTGGTGGACCTGGGGGAAGCACGCGGCCGTATCAAGGCGGCGGTCGATGCCCGGCAGGACCCCAATCTGCTGATCGTTGCCCGCACCGATGCCCGCGCCACCCAGGGCTTTGCGGCGGCCATCGAACGGGCGCAGGCGTTTATCGAGGACGGCGCCGACATCACCTTCGTGGAAGCGCCCGAGAGCGTCGATGAAATCCGCGATATCCCGGCACGGCTCAAGAACACACCGCAATTGGTCAATCTGGTGGTGGGCGGCCGCACCCCGATCATGCCGCTTGAGACGCTCGACAAACTGGGCTTCTCGCTGGTGCTCTACGCCAATGTCGCGCTGCAGGGGGCGGTTTACGGCATGCAGGCGGCGCTCGGCGAGCTCAAGAGCAAGGGCAGCCTGGATGAAGATGGCCCGGTTGCCAGCTTCAAGGAGCGGCAGCGCCTGGTCAACAAGCCCCTGTTTGATGAATTGGAGAAGCGCTACGTCAGTTCTTGAAGCCAAACTGGGCGAGCTGGTTGAACCCACCCAGCGCGATGCCGGAATCGATAGCGAGAGCACATCGCTTGCCGACTCATTGTTTGAGCGGTTGAGCGAGGCCATTGTTACGGGGAAATTCGCCCCGGGAAGCAAGCTGAGCGAGCCCCGTCTGGCCAGCCGATACGGGGTCAGCCGCGGACCGCTGCGCGAGGCCATTCGGCGATTGGAGGAACGCAAGCTGGTGACGCGCCTCCCCCGTCAGGGGGTGCGGGTCATCGTGCCCTCCAGCGCAATGGCAGGTGAACTGTTCCGTATCCGCGAGGTCCTCGAGGGCCTGGCGGCGCGCGAGGCCGCCCGAAACGCCACGCCGGAAGAGGTTGCCGAACTGCGCAACATGCTGGCCGCGCATGCCGAGGCACTCGCGGGGCCCGATGCCATGATCTACTGGCAGGCCACGGCCAATTCGGATTTCCACTTCAAGATTGCCAGAATGTCGCGCAGCCAGCATCTGTTCGAGTTGCTGTGTGGCGAATATTACACCCTGTTCCGGCTGTTTCGCATGCGACATCGCATTGTGCCCGGTCGTGCCAAGCGCGCCTTGATCGAGCATGTCCGGATTGTCGATGCCATAGAAGATGCCGACGCCGACCTGGCCGAACTGCTGATGCGCCGCCACATTGCGTCGGCCCGTGTCGGGATCGAGAGCAACGAAATTCGCCACGGCTTGTGAATGTGACATTTTGCCGGGTAGTTGGACTGTGATTATGCGGTTCGGATGGGTATTGGTGTCGGGGCAGCGTTAGTGCGCCAGTTCGAGGCCGGTTGCCGTGCGCAGCCCTAGCGTCGACGTTGTGTTTTCAAGTGAGTATTGTTCCATGAAATCCCCGGTCGATACCGTCATAGCGGCAGACAAGAAACTGCCGCTACCGACTATCTGGCTGTTCGCTTTGCCGCTGGCCGTGCTGGCACTGGGGCATACCATTTCGAACCTGATCCGGACGCTGCCGGCCATTTCGGCCGATGTGGTGGCGCAGGACCTGGCGGTATCAGCGGGCGATATCGCCGCCATGACCGGTTTCTATCATCTGGCTTTCGCGCTGGGCCAGATCCCGGTGGGCGTGGCGCTTGACCGCTATAGCGTCAAGTCAGTGGTTTCGGTGCTGCTCGCCCTGGTCGCCGTCGGCTCGGTGCTGGCGGCCTTGGTGCAGGGTCCTGCAAGCTTCATACTCACTCAAACGGTGCTTGGTATCGGGTGCTGCGGCATGCTGCTCTGTCCACTGACCTATGCGGCCCGCACGACTGATCCGCGCCAGTTCGCGCTTTGGTCTGCCTTCATTCTGGCAGTGGGAAATAGCGGCATGGTGGTGTCGGCCAGTCCGATGGCCTGGGTCGTCGAGCACCATGGCTGGCGGCTTGCCTATGGACTGCCGGCGCTGTTTGCGGTCATCGTCCTCATCATTGTGCAATTGGTTATCAAGCCGGCCCGGCCGACGACACACATGCCTGCCAATGTCTGGCCCGAGATCAAGGAAGTTGCCAGGATCGGGCTTTCCCCCGCGCTGCGTGGCGTCGTCGTTCTCGCCTTTGTGTCGTTTGCGGTGATGATCGGGGTGCGTGGCATGTGGGGCGGGCCGTGGCTGATGGACGCCAAGGGCCTGTCCAGACTGGCGACAGGAAACGTTCTGCTGGGGCTAACCCTGGTGCTGATCGTGATGCCCATGGTTGTCGGGTTGATCGACAAGCGCATGGGCCGGCCGCGCCTCCTGCTGGCCATCGGCCATGTCCTGGCAGGCGTCACGCTGATCCTGCTGCCAGCAGGAGCCAATGGTGGTCTGCTCGCAGGGTTGTTCGGCGTTGACAGTTTCTCTGCGGGCTACGATGTGGCGCTGATCATCGCCTTTGGAGCATTCATCTCGGTTCAGCCCCTGCTGTTTGCGCTGGGCCGTGCTGCCGTGTCGGGCCAACATGCCGGCAAGGCGCTTTCCGCGGTAAACCTGGCCTTTTTTGCCGGTGCTGCCATTATCCAGGCGCTTTCGGCGCCGGTGAACACTGGATTTGGTGCAGGCGGCGTGCTGATCTTTCTCGGTCTGTTGAGTGTGTCGGGAGCGATGGCGTTCTGGGCATTGCGTAAACTGGCCTAGAGGGCCAGGACGCAGCACGGCATCGGCACACCCTGATGTCATCCAGGCTGGCTTGACTTTAATTTTTTCGGGCTTACCTTTGTGAGCATGAGCCCGAATTTCAACATCCTCAGAGCAGTAAAACGCCGGACCAGTCCGGTCGAAGGATAGTTGCCCTAAACTTCGCTATGCGCCTGCATGCCAAGTTTAGGGATTTTGGGACTTCCCCTATTTCCAGTCAGTTGTAGTCAGCCGGATCATGATGTCCGCCTGCAACTATTAGTCGTACACGCGGAGACCACGATGCGCACGCATACTCTCAGACCCCAAATTCGTGTTGCTCAATCAGAGCATCAACAGCTTCTTGCTCTGGCCGCGGCCGGCAGTGCATCGGCGGCCGATAGCCTGCTGATAGAAATGGAGCGCGCCCGCGTGGTGCCCGATGCCAAGCTGCCCGAAGACGTCGTCCGCATGGGGTCACGCATACAGTATCGGACGGATCGCGATGATCTGGTCGATGTTACGCTGGTCTATCCAGCTGATGCCGATATCGCCCAAGGCAAGGTGTCGGTGCTGACGCCCGTGGGAGCCGCTCTCATCGGTCTGCGGACAGGCCAGTCCATCACATGGGAAGCGCGCGACGGGCGCAAGAACGTGCTGACGGTCCTGTCGGTGGTCCAGCCTGCACAAGCAGCCGTGGAGGCATAATTGAAACGCTGCTCTCCAGCCTTTCGGCAAACACAACACAGGCGTTTTCCCCTGGTCCGGTAGGCTAACTGCCTCTGGATCAGGGGGTGTCGCTGTCGGCAACCTTTCATGTTCCAGGAGTTTTCCATGACCACCGAGCTTCCAGTCGTCCTCACCGCCAGAGGCTTCGCGCTTCTTGAAAGTCTGTTGCAGCAGCATGAGGCGCCGTTTGCCGGCGCTGCCGAAATTGTCCGCCGCAAGCTTGATGCAGCCATTGTCGTGTTTCCGACCGATGTTCCCGCCAATGTGGTCACGCTCAGGAGCCGTGTCCGGTTCTGCGTGGATGGGGCGACGGCAGAAGAATGCACGTTGATTGGCGGACCCGACGACGCGGCCTACGGTCCCACCCTGCTGGTGACCTCGCCCAGGGGTCTGGCGCTGATCGGGGCGGCGGCCGGCCAGACGGTGCCGGCCCAACTGCCGGATGGATCAGAGGAAATGATCCGCATTGAAGCGGTGCCCTATCAGCCCGAGCAGCGGCGCTCCCGCCTGGACCTGCAGGTCATTTCGGGGCGAGACCTGCCGGAGCCCGCCAGATTATTCTCGTCGGCTCGTTCACGCCAACCCGTCGCCCCATTCGGGGGCGATGATGATCCAGGACCAAGCGCCGCCTGAACGGTTCCGTGTTGTAGCAATTGAACGCATGCTCGGGAGACTATTGTGGGCTTCTTTTCGGTCAACCTTCCTTCGATCGTGGTGGCGGAGTCGGATCGGCACGATCTGCTGGTTCTGGCCATGGGTGGCGCTGGTCACAGCGCTGACGAGGCCGACAATCTACTGCACGAACTGGGGCGCGCCAGGGTCGTTGATGATCAGCAGCTTCCGCCTGACGTAGTGCGGATGGGATCGAGCGTCCTGGTCGGTATCGACGGCGGCGAGCCGCAGATATTGCGGCTCTCCTACCCACGCGAGCAGGGGAACAACAGGGTATCCATCTTCTCGGCGATTGGCACCGCGCTGCTGGGGCTGCGCCGCGGCCAGACCATCAAATGGACCGATCGGGACGGAAAACCGCACGAGGTCACGGTGTATTCCGTCAGTGACGGGGAACATGCCTGAGCCGTTCTGAGTAGTGGCGATGGCAGCTTGCCAACACCCTGGGGGCACTGGCCCTGTGCCTTGCCGGGTGCTCGATGGACAAGGGCGGCAGCACCCCTAACCCGGCTGCACTTTTCTTGTTCCCTTGGTCAGGTTGAGCGGCGGTACCGTGGTTTCGGTGTTCGGCAGCAGAATGGTCAGAAAGCCCAGCACAAGCAGGAGCGAGCAGGCATTGAAGACGTATTCGATGCCGACCTGGTCCGCGACGGCGCCCAGAACTGCCGCGCCAAGGGCACCAATCCCAAAGGCGAATCCGAACACGAACCCAGCCACCATGCCCACTTTTTGCGGCAGGAGTTCCTGGGCATATACCACGATGGCAGAGAAGGCGGACGACAGGATCAGTCCGACGAAGATGCTCAGAATGGCGGTGCCCATCAGGTCCATGTGCGGCAGCAGCAGGGCAAAGGGCAGGGCGCCCAGGATCGACCCCCAGATGACCTTGATGCGGCCAATGCGATCGCCGATCGGGCCCCCGAAGAAGGTGCCGACGGCGATGGCTGCGAGAAACGCAAACAGATAGCCCTGCGCTTCCTGCACCGGCAGATTGAACTTCTCGATCAGGAAGAAGGCATAGTAGTTCTTGAACGTCTCGATGTAGACGTATTTGCTCAGCAGCAAGGCACCGATAACGGCAAATGCCACGATCAGTTGTTTCCGCGGCACCGGGGAGCGAACCGGCGCGGGCGCGCCCGCGTTTCTGATCGAAATCTGGTGGTTGGTGTACCAGCGTGCCACCTGAATCAGCAGCAGGGCACCGAGCACGGCCAGCAGCCCGAACCATACCGTGCTGATCTGCCCCAGCGGCAAGACGATCAATGCTGCCGCCAGCGGCCCCAGGGCCGTGCCGGTATTGCCGCCAACCTGGAAGCTGGATTGCGCAAAGCCCAGCCGCCCGCCTGATGCCATGCGGGCTATACGCGACGCTTCGGGATGAAACAGGGCCGAGCCAACGCCCATGACTGCAGCCGCGACGAGCAACAGGAAGAACGAGTTGGCGATGGCCAGCAGAACGATGCCCAATGCGACAATCAGCAGGGAGACGGCAATCGTATAGGGCTTGGGCCGCATGTCGCCATAGAGCCCCATCAGTGGCTGCAGTATGCTGGCGGTGATCTGCTGCGCCAGTGTCAGCAGGCCAAGCTGGAAGTAGTCCAGATCATAGTTCATTTTCAGCAGCGGGAAGAGCGCCGGAAGCAGGAACTGGATAAGGTCATTGATCAGATGGGCGCCGCTGACCATGAAGATGATCGCGTAGGACGGTCCGGCGATTTTGGCTTGTGAGACTTGCATATTCTTCCATGCGGTAGCTGCCGGATCCGGCGGTGTTTCGAAGTGTGGTGGCACGCGCAGTGCCGCTACTCTGGCGAGGAACTCCCGCCTATACGCTGCGGCGGCGCCGCGCGCGCCATCGCCTGGGGGGTGACGTCAGTGCTGGAAGACGACCAGACTGGCGGCGGTCGCCATCATGGCCCCGGCGGCCTTGTTGAGACGACCCAGGGCGCGCTCGCTGCGGAACATGTCGCGGGCAGCCGAGGCCAGCCAGGCATAACCGCAGCCAATGGCCAGCAGGACAATCACCACAATGGCGGTCAGCTCGCTGAAGGCGACCAGGTTCATCTGGTCGAGCGGAATAACCGTGGGCAGAATGGCGAGGTAAAACACGATGGTCTTGGGGTTGCCCATGGTCAGGGAGAAGCCGGCGAGGAAGGTCTTGAGCCAGGCCTCGTTCCTGGGTTTCATCTGTTCGGCGCCGGGGCGTGCCGTCCAGAATTTGTAGGCGACGTAGAGCAGGTAGGCGGCACCGGCCCAGCGCACGACGACGAAGATCGGCCCGAAATAGGTGGCGATGGTCGCCAGCCCGAAGACGGCGAAAATGAAATAGGCCAGATCGCCCGCCAGAATCCCCAGGACCATGGGAAAGGCGCCCTTGAAGCCGCCACCCAGGGCCCGCGCCACCACTGCAGCAACGCCGGGCCCGGGAACCAGGACGGCGACGGCATAGGCAATAGTGAAGGTCAGGAGGGTGAAGGCATCCATGGTCGTGGTCTCGAATAGGGAGGCCGGACACTAGGCCGTCCGGCAGCGATTGCCAAGAGAGCAGATCCGGGCATCGGGGTTTGACCATGGGCGTTCTGGCGTGCCGAAATGCCGCCCGGCCTTTCAGCTTGCGGTTACACGGGTAATGGGCGGCCATTGGACCAGAAACTGTCGATATAGAACGGACCAAGGGCCGCCCATCACGATCCGCTTTTTTGGCGAGCTCCGGTTCAGGCGGTACCAGTATTGCAGGCCCCGCTGCCGAACCTCCATCCTGACTGGAAAAACGCCCCTCTCCCACGGTCTTCCCGCCCAGCCCTGCGTCGGGGCCGCGTGTTGGCGGGAACGGGACAAGTACGCGGGCGGTTTTGGGGGCGGGGACAAGATTTTCCGCGCGGGGAAATTGCTTGCCGGGGCAGTGACTTAACCGCCTTCTGGACAGGCGTGGTGTTGGGGGCTCTGGTCGTCCGCACGCCGCCTCCCCCTCAAGGGGGAGGGGTGTCTCCACTCGTGGGCGCTCATCGTGCCGGGCCGGCACTCTCGCCCTCGGAAGGCGGCGGCGTTTTGCGGGCGAGGTCCTGCGATGGATCAGGGCAGGCGGGCGAGGCGTTCGAGCAGCAGGGTGTAGAAGCCCGCCGCATCGCCATGGCGCAGATAGTTGACGTTCCGGTCGCGGCCGGTGACATGCCAGTAGTCGGCCACGGTCATGCCGGCGGTCAATGCGCTCGCCAGCTCGATTTTGACATTGCAATGGCGGCCCGAGAACAGCTCGGGGCGGAGCAGCCAGGCGATGACGGTGGGGTCATGCAGGGGCGCACCCGCCCAGCCATATTTGGCCAGGTCGAAGGCTTCCGAAAAGGTCAGCATGGCATGGGCTGCCTTGCTAGTGTTGTTGCCCAGCGCCAACAGGGCGGCCAGCCGCTCGGGCGTGGACTGCATCTGGTGGGTGACGTCGAGCGGCAGCATGGTGATGGGGGCGCCGCAGCGCATGACGATATCGGCGGCCTCGGGATCGACATAGATATTGAATTCGGCGGCCGGAGTGATGTTGCCAACTTCAAAATAGGCGCCACCCATCATGACAATTTCAGCGATGCGGGGGGCGATGGCCGGCTGCTTGATCAGCGCCATGGCGATATTGGTCAAAGGGCCCAGGGTGCACAGGGTGATGGTGCCGGGGTCGGCTGCCATCAGGGTGTCGATTATATAGTCGACCCCGTGCTGCGCCTGCAGCTGAACACCGGGCGCGGGGAGCTCAGGGCCGTCCAGCCCGGTTTCGCCATGCACGTGTTCGGCCGTGACCAGGGGGCGGCGAATGGGCCGCGCGCAACCGGCATAGACCGGGACTTCGGGGCGTCCGGCCAGTTCGATGATCTTGCGGGCATTGGTGGCGTTGTGATGCAGGCCCACATTGCCCGCCACGGCGACGATCGCCAGCACATCGAGCTCTTCTGGTGAGGCCAGAGCCAACAGAATGGCGATGGCGTCGTCCTGACCGGGGTCAGTGTCGATGATGATCTTGCGGCGCATGGAGGAACCTTGGGCGAGAAACGAATCCGCGCGCACATTAGCGGTGGAAATCGAGGTGGTCGACTGGGTGCGGCGCGGGCGCTGAACGGAAAGCTCGCTGCGCGAGGCCATCCCACGAGGCATGGCGCTTGACGTGCCGTCACCGGAGAGAAAAACTTGCTGCCTGAATCAAGGTGGAGAGTACGGTGGCAAGCGAGATGGCGGGACATGCGGCTGAGGCTGCCGGGCACGGCATCGACCTGGTGCCGATCGTGGTGCTGCTCGGCGCGGCAGTCCTGGCGGTGCCGCTGTTCAAGCGTCTCAGCCTGGGTTCGGTACTCGGCTATCTGGCAGCGGGCCTGTTGCTGGGGCCCTCGGGCATCGCCTTGATCAGCGACCCGCAATCGATCCTCACCACGGCCGAACTGGGCGTGGTGATGTTTCTCTTCATCATCGGACTGGAGATGGAGCCGGCCAAGCTCTGGGCCCTGCGCAAGCAGATATTCGGCTTGGGCGTGATGCAGGTGGGCTGCTGCGGCGTGCTGCTGACCGGGGTCGGCGTGCTGCTCGGTTTTGAACCGATCGTCGCCTTCATCTTCGGCATGGGGTTCGTCATGACGTCCACCGCCATCGTCATGCAAATCCTGGGCGAACGGGGGGAGCTTTCCACGCCACATGGGCAGCGCATAGTTTCCATTCTGCTGCTGGAGGACCTGGCCATCGTTCCCCTGCTGGCCCTGGTGGCGATCCTGGCGCCGGCTTCGGGCAGCGACGACATCGACCTGATTACCCGGGTGATCAGCATTGCCACGCCGATCGGGGCCGTGGTGCTGATGATCTTTCTTGGTCAGAGGATCATGAACCCGTTCTTTGGACTGCTGGCCGCCAGCAAGCTGCGTGAGGTGATGACGGCGGGGGCGCTGCTGGTGGTGCTGGGGGCGGCGTTGCTGTTTGAGGCCAGCGGGTTGTCCATGGCGATGGGCGCCTTTCTGGCCGGCGTCCTGCTCTCCACCTCCACCTTCCGGCGGCAGATCGAGGCCGATGTCGAGCCGTTTCGCGGCATATTGCTGGGCCTGTTCTTCCTGGCGGTCGGGATGACGCTGGACGTGGGGACCGTGGGCCAGAACTGGCAGATCATCGGGCTCAGCGTCGGGGTCTACATGGTGGTCAAGGGCGTGGCGATCTATGCTATTGCGCGGCTGCTGCGATCGAGCCATGGCGAGGCAATGGAGCGGGCGGTGCTGATGGGGCAGGGCGGCGAATTCGCCTTCGTGCTGTACACGACCGCAGCGGCTGCCGGCATTATCGATGGCCCCACCAATGCGATCTTTACCGCAACGGTGATCGTATCGATGGTGCTGACGCCATTCCTGATCATCGGCCTGCGCTTCGTCACGACGCAGGCAAATGAGCCGTCAATGGACGGCGTCGAGCAGGCCAATGGACTGTCGGGCCGCATCCTGATCATCGGTTTCGGCCGGTTCGGGCAGATCGCCAGCCAGCCGCTCCTGGCCATGCGCCATTCGGTGTCGATCATCGACAACGACACGGACATGATACGGGCCGCCGCGCAGATCGGCTTCAAGGTCTATTATGGCGATGGAACGCGGCTCGATATCCTGCGGGCTGCCGGCGCCGGTACCGCCGACCTCATCCTGGTCTGCACGGACCAGCGAAACCAGACCACGCACATCGCCGAACTGTTGCGGGACGAGTTTCCCCTGGTGCGGGTGATGGCCCGGTCATTCGATCGGGCCCATGCCATCGAACTGGTGCGGGCGGGCGTGGAATTCCAGATCCGCGAGGTATTCGAATCGGCGCTGTTGTTTGGCGGCAAGGCGATCAGCTTGCTGGGGGCGAGCGAGGAGGACACCGCCGAAGTGCTGGAGGGCGTGCGGGGGCGGGATGGGCAGCGTTTCGATCGGCAACTGGCAGGAGAGGACTGGCGGAACCTCAGCCAGCTGCTGATCAGCAATGCGCAGGACCAGGCGCGCGAGAGCGGCGTCAGTGTGGAGAAGGAGGCGGCGGAGAGTGCCGCCGAGCAAAGCACCCATCCCGCATCACATGGATAGAGGTTTGTCGCTTAGGGCTTTCGTGTGCTCAAATTAAGTGCCAGACTAAAGTCTATTGAGGGGAATACATCGTCATGAAATCTGGATTGCGACATGCCGCAAAAGCCGATCGCCTACGACGTCCCCACGCCAGAATTGCGTGCCGCAACCGCTGAATCCATCCAGGCAGAAATCCTTGCCAGGCTGATCTATTCCATCGGCAAAGACCCGATAGTCGCCCGGCCCCACGACTGGCTGGCCGCGACCATCATGACGGTGCGCGACCATGTGATGGATCGCTGGATGGAGTCCTCACGCGAGACGTGGCGGACGTCGCACAAGCGCGTCTACTATCTCAGCCTGGAGTTTCTGATCGGCCGGCTGATGCGCGACGCGATGAGCAATGTCGGGCTGATGGAGCCGGTGCGCGAGGCGCTGAAAAATCTCAATGTCGATCTGGGGGACCTGATCAATCTGGAGCCCGATGCCGCCTTGGGCAATGGTGGCCTGGGGCGGCTGGCCGCCTGTTTCCTTGAATCGATGTCGACGCTGAAGATTCCGGCCTATGGCTATGGCATTCGCTATGTGCACGGCCTGTTCCGCCAGGAAATGAGCGAAGGCTGGCAGGTCGAGCTGCCCGAAGAATGGCTGGCGCACGGCAATCCCTGGGAATTCGAACGGCGTGAAAGCGCCTATGAAGTCGGGTTTGGCGGCCATGTTGAATCGGTCACTGATCCCGATGGGGAAGTGCGCCAGGAATGGCGCCCCAATGATCACCTGATGGCGGTGGCGTTCGATACCCCGATTGTCGGCTGGCGGGGCGCGCGGGTGAACACGTTGCGGCTGTGGAGCGCGCAGCCGATCGACCCGATCCTGCTCGACAAGTTCAATGCCGGCGACCATATCGGCGCGCTGGAAGAAAGCGCCAAAGCCGAAGCCATCACCCGGGTATTGTATCCGGCGGATTCGACTGCGGCGGGACAGGAATTGCGGCTGCGGCAGGAGTTCTTCTTCTCGTCAGCCTCGCTGCAGGACATTGTGCGGCGGCATTTGCAGCAATATGGCGACCTCGGTTCGCTGGCTGACAAGGTTGCCGTGCAGCTCAACGATACCCACCCGGCCATTTCGATTGCCGAGCTGATGCGCATTCTTGTCGATGAGAACGGGCTGAAATGGGACGAGGCGTGGAAGCTGACCAAGGGGACATTCGGCTATACCAACCACACCCTGCTGCCAGAGGCGCTGGAGAGCTGGCCGGTGTTCCTGCTGGAGCGGCTGCTGCCGCGCCATATGCAGATCGTCTATCAGATCAATGCCGATGTGCTGGCCGATGCGCGCGACCGCGCCAATTTTTCCGATGCACAGATCGCCAATGTCTCGCTGATCGATGAGGCCGGCGGGCGACGCGTGCGGATGGGGCAGCTGGCCTTTGTCGGTTCGCACTCGATCAACGGCGTTTCGGCGCTGCATACCCAGCTGATGAAGCAGACCGTGTTCTCGGATCTGCACAAGCTCTATCCGGACCGCATCAACAACAAGACCAATGGCATTACCCCCCGCCGCTGGCTGATGCAGTGCAATCCGGGCCTGACGCAGCTGATCGCCGATACGATCGGCCCAGCGTTTCTGGACGATATCGACCGGCTCAAGGATCTGGATGGCTTTGCCGAGGATGCCGGCTTTCAGGCACGCTTCGCGCAGGTCAAGCTGGAGAACAAGCGCAAGCTGGCCCAACTGATCCAAGATCGACTGGGGATCAAGGTATCGCCGGACGCCATGTTCGACGTGCAGATCAAGCGCATTCACGAATACAAGCGCCAACTGCTCAACATCATCCATGCCGTGGCCATGTATGATGAGATCCGCGCCCATCCGGAACGCGACTGGGTGCCGCGCGTTAAGATCTTCGCAGGCAAGGCGGCGCCGGGCTACTGGAACGCCAAACTGATCATCAAGCTGATCAATGACGTGGCCAAGGTGATCAATAATGATCCTGCGGTGCGCGGTTTGCTCAAGGTGGTGTTCCTGCCCAACTACAATGTGAGCCTTGCGGAGGTTATCGTGCCGGCAGCTGATCTGAGCGAACAGATTTCAACGGCCGGCATGGAAGCCTCGGGCACGGGCAATATGAAGTTCATGGCCAATGGCGCCATCACCATCGGGACGATGGACGGGGCGAATGTGGAAATGCACGAGGAAGTCGGGGCCGACAATATCGTCATCTTCGGCATGACCGCCCAGGAAGTGGAAGACATGCGGGCCGAGCGCACGACGCCCAAACAGATGATCGACGCCTCACCGCGACTGCATGAAGTGCTCGAGACCATTGCCACCGGGGTGTTCTCACCGGACGATCCGGACCGCTATCGTGACCTGATCGGCGGGCTTTACGAGCACGACTGGTTCATGGTGACGCGGGATTTCGACGCCTATGCCAAGGCGCAGAACGAAGTTGATGCCATCTGGCGGGACAAGACGCAGTGGAACGCCATGGCGATCCGCAATACGGCCAGGGTCGGGTTCTTCTCGTCCGACCGCACAATCGGGCAATATGCCCAGGATATCTGGGGCGTGACGGTGCCGTCGAGATGACAGCTTGCAGTGTGCCCCGGCCGACGATCGCCGTCGGGCCTGCTGAGTATTTTTGTTTGGGCGCAGCGGTCGATCTGTCGATGGCTGCTGCCGGGGGAGTGTGCGTGTGAGCAAGGAAGACTGGCAAGCCGATTCAGCGGAGGTGGAGGCCATTGTCAGCGGCCGGCACCCCAACCCATTCGGATTTCTGGGCCTGCAGGAAGTACGCGGGCAGTGGGTGTTGCGGGCGTTCATTCCCCATGCCGAGCTGCTCAGTGCTTTCACCCTGGATGGCACCGCCCTGGGGCATCTGATCCCGCGCCGTGCCGATGGGTTTTTTGAAGGCAAGGTTGCTATCGACAAGCGGCAGCCCATTCGCTATCGCGCCAAGAATGCCGGAGGCGAATGGGACGTGCACGACCCCTACTCGTTTGGGCCAGTGCTCGGGCCGATGGACGATTACTACATGGGGGAAGGCAGTCACTTGCGGCTGTTCGACAAGCTTGGCGCCCATGAGATGGCGTTTGAGGGCATCCACGGTACCCATTTTGCGGTGTGGGCCCCCAATGCGCAGCGCGTCAGCGTGGTTGGCCCGTTCAATGACTGGGATGGCCGCCGCAATCCGATGCGGAACCGGTTCGAGAACGGCATCTGGGAAGTGTTCATCCCGGTGCTGGGAACGGGCACGCTCTATAAATTCGAGATCGTCGGCCCCGATGGGGTGACGCTGCCGCTCAAGGCGGACCCGTTTGCGCGGCAGTCGGAAATGCGCCCCAAGACGGCGTCCGTCGTGCCCGATCCCACCCCGTTCACCTGGACCGACGAGAAATATCTGGCCGAGCGGGCCACGCGCGATTGGCGGCGCACGCCGATGTCGATCTATGAGGTGCATCTGGGGAGCTGGCGGCGACGCCCGGATGGCGGCTTTCTGAGCTATGACCAACTGGCCGAGCAACTGGTCCCCTATGTTGCCGATATGGGCTACACCCACATCGAATTGCTGCCGATCAGCGAGCATCCCTATGACCCAAGCTGGGGCTATCAGCCGACGGGGCTGTATGCGCCAACGGCGCGGTTTGGCGATCCGGCCGGATTTGCCCGGTTTGTCGACGCGGCCCATGAGGCCGGCCTCGGGGTCATTCTCGACTGGGTGCCGGCGCACTTTCCGACCGACGCGCATGGGTTGGCCAATTTTGACGGCACGGCGCTGTATGAGCATGCTGATCCGCGCCAGGGTTTCCACCCGGACTGGAACACGGCCATCTATAATTTCGGCCGCAAGGAAGTTGTCAGCTTCCTGGTCAACAATGCGCTGTACTGGCTGGAGAAATTCCACATCGACGGGCTGCGTGTCGATGCGGTGGCGTCGATGCTCTATCTCGACTATTCGCGCCAGCAGGGCGAATGGGTGCCCAACAAATTCGGTGGCAATCAAAACCTGGAGGCGGTCGAGTTCCTGCGCCGGGTCAATACCGAAGCCTATCGGCTGCATCCCGGCACCTTCATGATCGCCGAGGAATCCACCTCCTGGCCCGGCGTCAGCAAGCCGGTCGATGCCGGGGGGCTGGGCTTCGGCTTCAAGTGGAATATGGGCTTCATGAACGACACGCTGCGGTTCATGAGCCGCGAGCCGGTGCATCGGAAATTCCACCACAACGACATGACCTTCGGCACGGTCTATGCGTTCTCGGAGAATTTCGTGCTGCCGCTGAGCCATGACGAAGTGGTGCATGGCAAGGGTTCGTTGCTGGAGAAAATGCCCGGTGACGACTGGCAGAAATTTGCCAATCTGCGCGCCTATTTCGGGTTCATGTGGGGGCAGCCGGGCAAGAAGCTGCTGTTCATGGGACAGGAATTTGCCCAGCGCGAGGAGTGGGCCGACGCCAAATCGCTGGACTGGTATCTGCTCGATGCCAGCATGCATGAGGGCATGCGGCGGCTGATTGCCGACCTCAATCTGGCCTATCGCGAATTGCCGGCGCTGCACGAGCGCGACTGCGAGCCCGAGGGGTTTGAATGGGTGATCGGCAATGATCACGCCAATTCGGTTCTGGCCTGGCTGCGCAAGGCGCCGGGGGGCGATCCCATTCTGGTGGTCTCCAATTTCACGCCAATGCCACGGAGCGGGTACAAGATACCCATGCCGATGGCGGGCAAATGGGTTGAGCGGATCAACACTGACGCAGGCTGGTATGCCGGTTCCAATACGGGCAACCAGGGTGTGGTGGAGGCCTATGCGGTGGAGGGCCGGCACTGGCCGGCAGAGGCAGAAATCTACCTGCCGCCGCTCTCGACCCTGTTTTTGAAACTGGATCAGGCTTGAACCAGGCAAACGCATAAATCCCGGGAAACGGGCGCTAGTGGAGGGATTAGAAAATGGCAGACTACAGGGCACCATCGCCACTGGCCCGTGAGGCCATGGCCTATGTACTGGCCGGTGGGCGCGGCACGCGGCTTATGGAACTGACCGACCGGCGCGCCAAGCCGGCGGTGTATTTCGGCGGCAAGTCGCGGATCATCGATTTTGCGCTCAGCAATGCCATCAATTCTGGCATTCGCCGCATTTCGGTGGCGACCCAGTATCAGGCGCACAGCCTGATCCGCCACATGTCGCGCGGCTGGAACTTCCTGCGGCCCGAGCGCAATGAGAGCTTTGACGTGCTGCCGGCCAGCCAGCGGGTGCGCGAGGACATGTGGTATGCCGGGACCGCTGACGCCGTGTACCAGAACATGGATATCATCGAGGATTCGGGTGCGCGCTACATCGTCATCCTGGCGGGCGACCACATCTACAAGATGGACTATGAAATCATGCTGCGCCAGCATGTCGATACCGGTGCCGACGTCACTATCGGGTGCCTGGAAGTGCCGCGCATGGAGGCCGTCGGCTTTGGCGTGATGCATGTCGACGGGCGGGATCGGGTGGTCGATTTTGTCGAGAAGCCCAAGGACCCGCCGGGCATTCCGGACAGGCCAGACATGGCGCTGGCCTCGATGGGCATCTATGTGTTCGAAACCCGCTTCCTGATGGAGCAGCTGCGGCGCGATGCCGCCACCGAAGGGTCCAACCGCGATTTCGGCAAGGACATCATCCCCTATATCGTCAAGAACGGCTCGGCCTGGGCCCACCGTTTCCCGCGCTCCTGCGTGCGGTCGAGCAATGAAGAGGTCAGCTATTGGCGCGATGTCGGCACGATCGATGCCTATTGGAAGGCTTCCATCGACCTCACCGACATCAAGCCGCAACTGGACCTGTATGACCGCGACTGGCCGATCTGGACCTATGCCGAGATCACGCCACCGGCCAAGTTCGTGCATGATTTCGATGGCCGTCGCGGTTCGGCAGTGAACTCGCTGGTATCGGGGGACTGCATTATCTCGGGCGGACACCTGAACCGCACGCTGCTTTCAACCGGCTCGCGGGTGCATTCCTATTCGGTGCTCGAGGAGGCGGTGGTGTTGCCCCATGTCGATATTGGCCGCAATGTCCGGCTGAAGAAGGTGGTGGTCGATCGCGGCGTCAACATTCCCGAGGGTCTGGTGGTCGGAGAGGATGCCGAGTTCGACGGTAAGTGGTTCCGCCGCAGCGACGAAGGGGTGACGCTGATCACCCAGGCAATGATCAATAAATATCTGGCGGGACGATGATTGAAGTTCTCTCGGTTGCATCCGAGGTCTATCCGCTGATCAAGACCGGCGGGCTCGCTGACGTGACCGGCGCGCTGCCAGGCGTCCTGCACGCTCACGGCGTCACCATGCGGACACTCGTGCCGGGCTATCCCTCGGTGATGGAAAAGCTCAGTGGCGGCCGGGTGGTCAAGCAATTCGACGACCTGTTCGGGGTGCCCGCCAAGCTGATTGCGGCCCGCATTGCAGGGCTCGACGTGATCGTGATCGACGCTCCGGCGCTGTATGACCGCCCGGGCAATCCCTATGTGAGCCCGGATGGCTGGGACTGGCCGGACAATTGGAAGCGCTTCGCGGCGCTGGGCTGGGTCGCAGCGGAACTGGGCATGGGCATGGTGGAAGGCTATCGCCCGCAGGTGCTTCACTGCCATGACTGGCAGGCGGGCCTGGCGCCGGCCTATATCAAGTTTGGACCCGCATCGACCGTCAAGACGGTGATGACGATCCACAATATCGCCTTCAAGGGGTTTTTCAGCGCCGATGTGTTCGGCCAGTTGCGCCTGCCGCCGGAAGCCTTCCAGGTGGGCGGGATCGAGTATTACGGCGGCGTGTCCTTTCTCAAGGCGGGGATGGAGTGCGCGGACTTTGTGACCACGGTCAGCCCCAATTATGCGGACGAAATCCGCACGCCCGAATTCGGCATGGGGCTTGAAGGACTGCTCAACGGGCGGGCCGAAACGGTCAGCGGCATCCTCAATGGCATCGACGTGGCGGCCTGGGACCCGGCAACGGACAAGGCACTGGTGCAGAACTTTTCTGCCAATACGACCAATCTGCGTCGTGCCAACAAACAGGCGCTGGTGGAGCAGTTCGGGCTCGACGGCGAGGATGGCCCGCTGTTTTGCGTGGTGAGCCGGTTGACCGACCAGAAGGGCATGGACCTGTTGCTGCAGGTGGTGGACGGCCTGGTTGATCTGGGCGGCCGCCTGATCGTGCTGGGTTCGGGCGAGGGCTATCTGGAGGACGGCTTCCGGCACCAGAGCTCGATCCATCCCGGCAAGGTCAGCATCGTCAATGGCTACAATGAGACGCTCAGCCATTTGATGCAGGGCGGGGCCGACGCGATCGTGATCCCGTCGCGGTTCGAGCCATGCGGGCTGACCCAATTGTATGGCCTGCGCTATGGCTGCGTGCCGGTGGTGAGCCGCATTGGCGGGCTGGCCGATACGGTGGTCGACGCCAATCCGGCAGCCCTGGCGGCCGAAGTGGCCACCGGGGTGGTCTTTGAGCCCAATAGCAGCCAGGCGCTCTATGATGCGCTGCGCAAGGCAACAGCGCTCTACAATGACAGCAGGATCTGGAAGAAGATGCAGCGGCGGGGCATGAAGTCCGACGTGTCCTGGGACACCAGCGCCGCGCGCTATGCCGACCTTTACGCCAGCATTACCGGGCTCAAGAGCAATGATGATCCAGACAATTAAGACCACCCCCTATAGCGACCAGAAGCCGGGTACCTCGGGCCTGCGCAAGCGGGTGACCGTCTTCAAGCAGCCGCACTATATCGAGAATTTCCTGCAGGCGATCTTTGACAGCCTGGACGGCATTGCCGGGCAAACGCTGGTGATCGGCGGCGACGGCCGGTATTACAATGACGTGGTCATCCAGACCGCGATCCGCATGGCGGCGGCGAATGGCTTCGGCAAGGTCATGGTGGGCCAGAATGGCCTGCTATCCACCCCGGCGGCGAGCCATGTGATCCGCCACTACAAGGCGTTTGGCGGCCTGGTGCTGTCAGCCAGCCATAATCCGGGCGGCCCGGACGGCGATTTCGGCATCAAGTACAATATCGGCAAGGGCGGACCCGCGCCCGAGGCGATTACCGAGGCCGTGTATGAGCGGTCCAAGGTGATCGAGCGCTACAAGACCCTCGATGCACCCGATGTGGCGCTGCATCAGATTGGCACGCAGATGTCGGGCGACATGGTGGTCGAGGTGATCGATCCGGTGACCGACTATGCGGCGTTGATGGAAACGCTGTTCGACTTCGAGGCAATCGCCAAGCTGTTCGCGTCCGGCTTCACCATGACATTCGACGCCATGAACGCCATTACCGGGCCCTATGCGCACGCCATTCTGGAAGAACGGCTGGGGGCACCCAAGGGAACGGTGAAGGATGGCACGCCCCTGCCGGACTTTGGCAAAGGCCATCCCGACCCCAATCTGGTGTACTGCAAGGACATGTTCGACCTGTTGATGACGCCCGAAGGCCCCGATTTCGGCGCCGCCTCGGACGGCGACGGCGACCGCAACCTGATCATCGGCAAGAATCGCTTCGTGACACCCTCGGACTCCCTGGCGCTGCTGGCTGCCAATGCGCATCTGGCGCCCGGCTACCGCGGTGGCATTGTCGGCATCGCCCGCTCGATGCCGACCAGCGCGGCTGCCGACCGCGTGGCAGAAAAGCTCGGTATTGAAATGCACGAGACCCCGACGGGATGGAAGTTCTTCGGCAATCTGCTGGATGCAGGCCGGGTGACCATTTGTGGCGAGGAGAGCGCGGGCACCGGATCAGACCATGTGCGTGAAAAGGACGGGCTGTGGGCGGTGCTGCTCTGGCTCAACATCATCGCGGTGCGTCAGCAGAGCGTTGACCAGATCGTGCGCGAGCACTGGGCCAGCTATGGGCGCAATTACTACACAAGGCACGACTATGAGGAGGTCGATGCCACTATTGCTAGCACGCTGGTCGATGACCTGCGCGCGCAACTGTCCGGCCTGGTGGGGCAGAATTTCAGCGAGGACCTGCAGGTCGCCTATGCCGATGACTTCAAATATCACGACCCGGTGGACGGCTCGACCAGCGCCAAGCAGGGCATTCGCATCGGCTTTACCGACGGTTCGCGAATAGTGCTGAGACTATCTGGAACCGGCACAGTCGGCGCCACGTTGCGGCTCTATCTTGAACGATATGAGGCTGCCGATGGACGACACGATCTCGATACCCAAGTCGCCCTTGGACCGCTCATCGCGCTCTCTGAACGGCTCGCCGGAATCAAGCAGCGCACCGGGCGCGATGAACCCAGCGTCATTACCTGATATCGGAAATCCCATGAAACCCATGCTGGTCCCCAATGGGGGCAGTATTGCCCAACTCGGCGCGACAATCACCGCGCAGGGCGTCAACTTCGCCGTCTATTCGGAAACCGCCACCGCTATCTGGGTGTCGATCTTTGACGAACAGGACCATGAGACGGACCGGTTCGAGCTGGACGTGCACCAGGATCACATCCGTGCCGGCCTGATTTCAGGGCTGGGTGCCGGCACCCGCTACGGGCTCCGGGCAGACGGGGAATACAATCCCGACCAGGGGCTGTTTTTTGACCCGATGAAGCTGCTGGTTGACCCCTATGCCAAGCGGCTGGACCGGACCTTCGTGCGCTCGCCGCGCCTGCGGCTGGACCGCTCGGAAGCCGTCGACACCGCGCCCCTGATCCCCAAGGCGATCGTGGGGGAGATGGGAAACGAGAGCATTCTGCCGCGCAAAAAGGCGCCGGGCCTGTTCTACGAAATGAATGTGCGCGGCTACACCATGCGCCATCCCAGCGTGCAGGGGCCGCTGCGCGGGACTCTTGCCGGGTTGACGACGCAGCGCGTCATCGACCACCTGAAATATATCGGTGTTGATACGCTGCAATTGATGCCGACGGCGGCCTGGATCGATGAGGGACACCTGCCGGTGCTCGGCCTGACCAATGCCTGGGGCTATAATCCGGTGGCGTATTCAGCCATTGATCCCCGCCTGGCGCCGCGCGGGCCGCAAGAGCTGCGCAACATGACGGACCTCTATCGCAAGAACGGCATCTCGGTGATCCTGGACGTGGTGTATAACCACACCGGTGAAAGCGACGCCAACGGGCCGATGCTCAGCCTGATGGGGCTGGATGCCAAGACCTATTACCGGTTTGTCGAGGTGGACGGCAAACAGCATCTGGTGAACGATACCGGGACCGGCAATACGCTGCGCTGCGACCATCCGGCGACGCAGCGGCTGGTGATCGAGAGCCTGCGTTACTGGGTCGAGGAAATGGGGGTCTCCGGCTTCCGCTTCGATCTGGCCACCGTGCTGGCGCGCGACCCGGGGTTCAATCCGGAGGCGGAAATGCTGGAAAAGATCAAGGCCGACCCGGTGCTGAGCCAGTGCATTCTGATTGCTGAACCCTGGGATCCAGGTCCGGGCGGTTATGCGCTGGGCCAGTTTGGAAAGGAGTTCAAGGAGCACAACGACACCTATCGCGACGAAGTGCGCGCCTTCTGGCGCGGCGAGGACGGCAAGATCGGCGCGCTGGCGGGCAAGGTGACCGGTTCGGCGGAGATCTTTGACTCGGCCGGCCGCAAGCCCAGTCACGGCGTCAACATGCTGGCGGTGCATGACGGGTTCACCCTGCGCGATCTGGTGAGCTACAGCGAGAAACACAACGAGGCCAATGGCGAGGAAAACCGCGACGGCCATAGTCACAATGCCTCGTGGAACTGTGGTGTTGAAGGCGAGACGGAAGACGAGGCGATCAATGCCGCCCGCAAACGCGATGTGCGCGCACTGCTGGCGACGCTGTTTGTCTCGCGCGGGGTGCCGCTGTTGCAACAGGGCGACGAGATGTATCGCACCCAGATGGGCAACAATAATGCCTATGCGCAGGACAATGAGATCACCTGGCTGGACTGGGAAAGTGGCGACGGGGAGCTGGTGGATTTTGTCGCCGCCATGACCCGGTTCCGCAAGGACCACCCGGCGTTGACCCATGACCATTTCCTGACCGGTCACGGCAAGAACGGCGTGCGCGACGTGGTCTGGTTGCACCCCGATGGGCGCGAAATGAACGATGAAGACTGGAGTGCGTCTGGCGCGTCAGTGCTGGGTATGCACTTGCGCCACAAGGACGACGACGTGCTGGTCTGGTTCAATCGCCGTACAGAACCGGTGGTGGCCCGCCTGCCGGAGGGCGATTGGGCCATTGGTATTGAATCGGACAACACGGCCCAGGCGTCGCTTGCCGAGGGGACGGCGACGCTGACGCCGCGTTCGGTGCTGGCGCTGGTTCGTGCGAGCCAACAAGAATGATCATCGCCCAGCTCAGCGATATTCATGCCAATGGCTCGGACGCGGCGCTGGAGCGCTTCGATCGCGTGCTGGACTGGCTCAGGCCAATGGCACCTGATGCGATCATCGTCAGCGGCGACCTGGCAGAACATGAACACGATGCCAGCTATCAGGCGATCCATGCCCGCCTTAGCGCGACGGGATCGCCGTTCTTCGTGGTGCCGGGCAATGTCGATGACCATCATGGGCTGTATCAGACATTTGGGAAGCAAATGGGCTGGAGCGGAGCGCGGCCCTTCAACAGTGTCGGGCGTGTGGGGGATCAGCTACGGGTGATCGGGCTGGATGTGACGGTGGCCGGGGCGCATCATGGCGATGCCGCGCCGGTGCTGGACTGGCTGACGGCCGAGCTCAATTCGGACGGCCCGCCGGCGCTGATTTTTCAGCACCAGCATCCCTTTCTGTGTGGCATCGATGGCAAGGACCGCAATATCTGCCGCAATGGGCACGCGCTCTCGCGGGTGATCGCCGCGGCACAGGACCCCGTTTTGGGGGTGACTTGCGGGCATGTGCATCGAGCGATGTTCACCCGCTTTGCCGGGCTGCCGGCGACGATGGCGCCGTCGGTGGCGCGGGCCAACCGGCTGGCGCTGGACGGCAGGGAGCCGGCAATAAGCGATCCGCCGGGATTGCTGCTGCACCATTTTCACGATGGGCGGCTGGTCAGTCACGTGGTGATGGTGGGCTAGCAGCGGGGCCCTGTGGCGTGTCGCACCAGCCCGGCACAGACGGCCAGGCTCACGGCGTCACAACAGCCGCATGATGACCAGCACGACATAGCCGGTGCCGAGCAGCAGGCAGAGCGGGGAATAGACCCGGCGGTCATTGAGCCGGAAATTGGGCTGCGGGGTCTTGTCGGCCCACCAGGCGGTGTAGCCGATGATGCCGCGGGCCAGGAAGATGGCGGCCAGCAATACGCCGACCAGGGTCAGCAGCGGGCCGCCGCTATCGTGATCGGCCAGCGACAGCGCCAGAACGCCGGCGGCAAGAGTTGCCAGGGCTACGGCGAAGGAAGTCAGCCTTGGTGGCATGCGCTCGATATCGCGGAAGCCGATCACCGTTTGCGCCAGCAGTTTCTCATCGCGGATCGGCCAGGTCTGGCCCATCGACCACAGCAGATGGGCGACCGAGACGGCGAGCAGCAGCACGAACATCAGGGAGGCCAGTGGAATGCTCATGGGCAGAAAATCCTGTTGTCGGTTGAGAGCGGCATGGATCAGAGCCGTGGCGCCGCTTGGACGCGCGACCCTATCTCAAGCGGTCATGTTACCGTGTTGAAAAGCCGGAATATCCACGACAGTTGATAGACAAGATGCGCGCAGACCAGAACCAGGTGCACCTTGCGATTTGCCGTCCACATGGCCAGCACGCATACGGCAATGCCAATGGGCGTCTGAAAATAATACTCGATGCCGTACCGGTCCCAATTGGCCTGGCCCTTGATCAGGGTGTCGATGAGATCCAGCACGAAACTGGCGGCAAACAGGCCGAAAAACCATTGGCGGCGCTGAAGGAAGAAGTCCTCATAACCGGCATATTCGGAGATGTTGTCGGGGAACAGCAGGGCCGCGAGCAGGAACAGCACGGTGGTGTAGGCAATAAGGAAGAAGAAGACGCCAAAGGTCCAGTCATTGAGATGGAACAGGGCGAATTGCCACCACCAGAAGTGGATCAATTCGAGCAGCATCGAGGTTACCCAGAGCAGATGGATGCTCGAGAGGCTGGCGCGCTTGGGGTGTTGCACCAGACCGGCCACGCCGGTCAGCAGGCGGGTTATGCCAAGACCGATCACCATGCCCATGACGATGCGGATATGGGGGAAGATTTCGGGCGCCAACTGGGTTTGCATGGGCTCAGGGGATGTTGTTGATTTCAGAGCAGGTGAGCACAGGTTCGGCATCCTCGCCGAGCGTGGCGTCATACAGGCTGGCGTCAGCCCCCTTAGTCCACCAGACCCATTTGCCGGCGGCATAGCGGACGCCGGACCCGGACATGACCGCAGCCAGGATCAATGGCGCGGGCTCGTCAGCGATCGGCACGACAGCCAGGAAGTTGGGCGCGGCATTGATATAGGTAACCTGCACAGGCGCCTCGGTCGCGCAATCGTAGCGCATGACCCGCTGATCAAAGTCGCCCGACTGCGTGGTGATGGTCAGTTGCAGGGCCGTTTCGGTGGCCAGGGCGGGCGCGGACAGCATCGTGGCCAGGATGAGGGGGGCGGCAATCAGTCTGGTTGGCATGATGAGGGCTCCATTGTGACAGCAGGACGATGACAGCATCGGCAGCGTACGGCAACGTTGCTCAGTTTGGGACGGTCCCCTGGGCGGGTTTGGCCTTGGTGCGATAATTGTCCAGTGCAGCCTCGATCACGGTGTCGAGGAGCGCCGCCCCGGCCTTGGTGACGTCCTGCCGGGCGTTGATGGTGGCCAGCGACAGGGCCAGGGCCCGCAGCGCATAGGCCTGGCTGCCCTGCTCGGCCTGGACCGAAGCATTGCCCTCGGCGTCAATCTGCTGGAGCAGAGCGATGATGTCAGGCGCGCCCAGCGAGGCCTTGAAACCGGCCCAGTTCTGGCTCTTGCGCATGGTGCACAGCCGATCAGCGCCGGCGCCCAGCATGAACATCGCCTCGCCATCCTCCATGCCGCTCGAATGCAGATCAGAGACAATGGCGGTGAGTTCGGCGAGCAGCGTGGTTTCGGCCTGGGTGGTCATGGTGGGCTCCATTGCGGGTGTGCGCGTTCTTTTATGGACAATTTCGACCGCCGCACAGGGTTAGTCCAGATTCCGATGATTTGCTGGGGATGGCTGACGGGGGGTGTCATCCTGCGGCGAAGGAACCGCGATGCTTGCGACGCGGCGTTTCGGGTAAAAACGTGATCAAGTCATGTAGATTTTCGCGCAACCATTCTTCTTTCTGGCCATTTCCCTCGTGAGCAAACGCTCTAGCACTGTAACCACAAGGGTATAGAAAAATGCGTTTCACCAATATTATCGCCTCCGCTGCCTTTGCTGCTGCAATTGGTTTTTCTGGTTCGGCATCTGCTGATACACTTGTTGGCGGCATCAATGTTACTGATGTTGATCTGCCAAAGGTTCAAGAACTCTGCATGCAGCTGGCAGAAGCTCCTACACCGGCCGTTGATGCGGATCAGGAGTCGGATCAGGATGATTCGACCCCGGAAAACGCGACCCCAGAAGATTCGACTGCAACGGACACGAACAGTTCCGAGAGCAAGACCATTGACGATATCACCGCGCAGGATTGTGTGGATGCCGGTCTGTTGCCCGAGGACACCGACGTTCCTGCTGCCAACTAATTCGACGGCCTCTTTCTGAGACGCCCGGCTTCGGCCGGGCGTTTTTTTCGCAAATGAGCGAAGGCGGGGAGCCGCCTGGTGCCGTTCAGGACAAACTACTCGATCACAGTTTGCTTGCGCTGGAACCCTCATGGCGGCGCGCCGTTGTTCGAGCAACCCCCACGGCATCATCAAGGCCAGGGGCAAGAGTTTTGGCGCTCTGATTGTTTGAGCTGCCAAACGGTCGGCGGTTGCCGCAGAGGTTGACGCTCCTTTGTGGTGGCCCCGTGGGACGCGAAACTTCGGTTTCGCGTCCTTTTTTTGTTGGCGCGCATTGAAGGCGCGTCAGAGGCCGATCATCAGGTTCAACCGCTCAAGGGTGGCGCGGTCGGCAGGGTCCACCATGCCCACCAGGAAATGGAGAATGGTCTTGCGGGATTCTGGGGGCAGGCCCGCAAGGGCATCATTGATCCGGCTGGCCTGGGTCGTCGACAGCGTTCCGAAGAAATCCCGCCCCTTGTCGGTAGCAAACAACAGGCGCTGGCGCCGGTCTGACCGGCCCGTCTTCTGTTCGATATAGCCATTGTCGATCAATTGGCGCAGGACGCGCGCCAGGCTCTGCTTGGTGATCTTGAGAATGTCGAGCAAATCGGCCACCGGCATGCCGGGGCGCAGACAGACAAAATACAGCACGCGGTGATGGGCCCGGCCAAAACCCTGGTGCCCCAGCATGGCGTCGGCATCGCCGGTGAAGTCGCGATAGGCGAAGAAAAACAGGCCCATAATATCGAGGGGGAGGGTTTCGCCGTCGGGACCAGCGTAATTTATGTCAGCCTTGTTGACATTGTTTTCGTACGCTGCCATTGTTTTCCCATCAGGACGTCGTTGATGACTTATCCCTCAGCCTTTGTCGTTTGCCAAGGGCTGGGAGCTGGGGCATGATCGGCGCCAAAATGGGCAGCCCGCGTGGCGCCCGCAGGCATTTTCAGGAGACTACCATGGCCGGCGTGCCGATGGACCAGCGTGAAGGCTGGATCTGGTTTGATGGCGAATTCAAACCTTGGAAAGACGCAAAAATTCACGTGCTGACGCATGGGCTGCACTATGCCAGTTCGGTGTTTGAAGGCGAGCGCGCCTATGGCGGACAGATCTTCAAATCGCGCGAGCATACGGAGCGGTTGATCCGCTCGGCGGCCACGCTGGACATGCCAATGCCCTGGTCGGTCGAGCAGATCGAAGAGGCCAAGCGCGCAGTTCTGGAAAAGAACAATCTGGTCGATGCCTATGTGCGTCCCGTCGCCTGGCGCGGTTCGGAAGAGCTGAGTGTGCCGGCGCGCAACAACACCGTGCATCTGGCGATCGCCGCCTGGGTGTGGCCGAGCTATTTTTCCGTTGAGGAAAAGCTCAAGGGCATTCGCCTGGAGTGGAGCAAGTGGAAGCGTCCGTCGCCCGAGACGATCCCTTCTTCGGCCAAGGCGGCCGGCCTCTACATGATCTGCACGCTGAGCAAGGACGCGGCGATGGCCAATGGCTATGCCGATGCGCTGATGCTGGACTATCGCGGCTATGTGGCTGAAGCGACCGGCGCCAATGTGTTCTTCATCAAGGGCAAAGAGATCACCACACCAACCCCCGATTGCTTCCTCAACGGCATTACACGCCAGACGCTGATCGAGCTGGCCAAGCGCAATGGCTTTACGGTTACCGAGCGTCACATCATGCCCGAAGAGCTGAGCCAGTTCGATGAGTGCTTCCTGACCGGTACGGCCGCCGAGGTGACGCCTGTCAGCGAGATCGGGGAGTACAAATTCACCCCGAGCGTGGGTTGCCGCACGCTGATCGATGCCTATTCGGCAGAGGTTCAGCCCAAGCGCGCTGCAGCCGAGTAATTTCGGCATTGCTGCAATGACGAAGCCGGGCCGAAGGGCCCGGCTTTTCGTTGAGCCCGGCGCAGGTCACCGTTTCGCTGAAACGGGCAAATCGCTTCAAGTTCTTGACTGGTCGCGTTTTCAGCAGAAGTGGCGCCGCTTCTGCATAGACCGCCCAGGGCCGGTCAGGCGGTTTGCGCGGTCCATTGCAGAATTTCGGACATGACCTGCCGCAAGGCGATGTCCAGACCCCCGATGGCGGCGGCGGCCGGCTCGGTGGTGGAGGGCTGAGACGACGAGAACGTCTTGCTCGCGAAGATCATGCCGCGTCGTTCGTCGACCAGCTTGGCGTTGATGGTGACGGTGGCCAGATTGCCCTTGCTGACGTCGATCTCGAAAGCCTGTATCTCGGTGGCCAGGGTGATGTCGACGCTGAGCTGATCGTCCGGGCGACCGATATTGGGGAAGTTGGAGGCCTGAAAGGTCTGCAGCAGACGGGTCTGCAGCAGACGCGGCAGGGTGTCCGACAGCTGAGCTTCCGGCAGATAGCTGAGCATATTGCCGACGTCCCGGACGACGACCCGCTGACTGTCGTAGGTCTGCACAGCGACGGGCAGGGTGATCACCACCACCCGCGACGAGCGCCGGCGCATCGGTATCTGGCTGGCGCTGGTGAGGTCATAGGTTATGGGCGGCGTGGTGGTGAAGCAGCCGGCCAGACCAAGGGTCAGCGCGGATGCCCCAATAACCATGAATGCGCGTCGTGTGGTGGACATCGAGCCTACCTCTTGTTGTATTCGCGAACGGTTTCGCCGCCAAAAATCAGGCCCTGCGGATTGCTTTCCAGATTGCGGACCACGCGGTCAAACCGCGCCAGTGTCGCCCGCGCTTCTGACGCCAGGGCAGCATAACCAGGTAATCCGCTGGAAGTGAAATTGTTCAATCCGACAGCAATGCTGGCCGTGCTGGTATTGAGCTGGTCGGCCAATTGCTGGATCGAAACGGCAGCATCGCCGATCTGGGCAAATAGCCCTTCGCCTTCCGCATTGCTGACTGAAGCGTCGAGTTTGGCCAGGATTTCGTCGACCTTGGTGGCCGAGCCGGTCAGCGACTGGGAGATTTCAGTCGCATTGGCCACAATGGTATCGACATTGGTCGAATTGTCGCCGAGCTTGGTGGCGAATTCATCGATATTGTCCAGGACGCGGCTGACCAGGTCCGGGTCGATACCAGCAGCGACCTGATTGATCTTGGCAACGACCGGGTCGAGATCGGCCACCATGACAGTGAGGCCCTCGGCCAAGGTCTCAGTGGCCGCAAACAGGCTGTCAATTTGATCAGAGTTGCGCGCCAGGCTGTCCGTGAAGGTGGCAATGTCGTCGACGACAGTAGTGATTTTTTCCGGCGGCAGGGCGGCCAGGATGTCCTTGAGGTCGGCGGTTACTGTGGTGATTTCACCCGAGAAGGTGTCGGCATTGGCGACGATGCGGCTGACTGCCTCCGGATCCACGGCTGCAGTCACTGCGTCGATGCGGTCGACGCTTTGCGACAAGGTTGCGCTCATTTTGGTGACGTCGTCAGCCAGGGTGGATGCTGCGGTGAAGAACTCGTCCACCTTGCCGGAATTGCGGGACAGCGTGTCGCTGAAATCGGCGATGTTGTTGACGACCTCGGTGACTTTTTCCGGGGGAATGGCCTCGGCCAGTTCACCCAATTTGGTGGACAGGTCGCCGATCTGCTCGGCCATCGGGCCAACCTGCTTGCCGGCATCGGCAATGCTGGCCAGTGCATCCTTGACCCCATCGGCATTGGCGGCCAGCGCATCACTGAACGCGGCAACATTGCTGATGGTCTCGTTGAGCTTGGCATCATTGGCGTCAAGAAAGCCATTGAGACGATCAACCGCGGTGGCCGTGCCATTGATGGTGGTCGACAGGCCATCCAGGATCGACTGGAAATCGGAGACCTTGGCATAGAGCGTGGGCACGCTGCGGCCCGGTTCGATCGGTGGTGGTCCGGCCTGCTCGGTGCCACCGGACAATTGCAGCGAGCCAACGCCAGTCAGACCCTGAAAGCCCATCAGCGCCTTGGTATCGGCCTTTATGGGGATCGAGGCGTCGATTTCGATGCCCGCAATGACGCGGTTGATATCGGCTGGATCGAGCGCGACGGCTTTGACCTGGCCGATCTTGATGCCGTTGAACTGCACTTCGGTGCCGGCGCTGAGACCGGAAACAGTGCCGGTGAAAATCACCTCGTAGCTGGCGGTCGCGGTGTTGCTCGAGGGTCCGGCAAACCAGAAGACAAAGCCGACAAAGGCAACCAGAACGGCGGTGGCGATGGCCCCAACGATGGTATAATTTGCTTTGTTTTCCATGGTCTAGCCTTCGAGGTTGTGGGCGCGGGGGCCGTGGAAATAATCTCTGAGCCAGGGCTCGGTGGCGGCACGCATCTGCGTCAAGGTCCCAGCCTTGAGCAGCTTGCCATCGGCCAGGGCCACAATCCGGTCGCAGGCCGCCTCAAGACTGTCCAGATCATGGGTGACCATGAGCACCGTCAATCCCAGGGTCTTGCTCAAGGTGACGATCAACTCGTCGAACTTGCCCGCGCCAATCGGGTCGAGGCCAGCGGTGGGTTCGTCGAGAAACAGAATTTTGGGGTCCAGTGCCAGTGCGCGGGCGAGTGCCGCCCGCTTGATCATGCCACCAGAAAGCTGGGCCGGAAAGGTTTGCGCCGCACTGGGCGGCAGGCCGACCAGGTCGAGCTTCACATGGGCGATTTCGCGGCGCAGTTTTGGCGACAGGTCGAGGTGCTCGCGCATGGGGAACTCGATATTTTCCAGCACGCTGAGCGAGGAGAACAGGGCGCCCTGCTGAAACAATACACCCCAGTCGCGGCGGAGCAGTTCACGTTCGCGTATTGTCAGCTCGGAGAAGGGGCGACCAAAAATGGTGATTTCGCCGCGGCGATGCGGCACCAGACCCGCCATGGCGCGCATGGTGACCGTCTTGCCGGAGCCGGAGGGACCAATCAGGCCAAGAATTTCGCCGGTGCGCAGTTCAAAGCTCAACCCGTCAATCACGGTGACATTGCCAAAGCCGACGTTCAGATCATGCACGGTCATGGCGGCAGGGGCTGCCGGGGTGGGGGCGGTGTCCATGGCTAAAATCCGATCGCCGCGTAGAAGACGGCAAACAGGCCATCGGCCACGATGACGACGAAGATGGCTTTGACGACCGAGGAGGTGGTGCGGCGGCCCAGCGATTCGGAGGAGCCCTGCACCTTCATGCCTTCGAGCGAAGCGAGCAGCCCGATCAGCAAGCCCATGAAGGGCGCCTTGATCAGGCCGGCCATGATGCTGGTCATGGTCATGGCATCCCGCAGGCGGATGATGAACACGTCCACCGGGATATCGCCATAGACCCTGGCGACCAGGATCGCCCCGGCCATGCCGGCCATCGAGCCGACGAAGGCTAGCAGCGGCAGGCCGACAATCAGCGCCAGGGTGCGCGGCAGCATGAGGGCCTGATAGGGATCAACCCCCATGACCCGCAGGGCGTCAAATTCCTCACGGATCCGCATCGAGCCGATTTCGGCGGTGATGGCCGAGCCGGATCGGCCGGCAACCATGATGGCCGCCAGCAGCACGCCGATCTCGCGGAACATCAGGATGGCCGCCAGATCGACAACCAGGATGGAAGCGCCAAAATTGCGCAATTGCAGAATGGTCTGCTGGGTGATGATGGCGCCGACGACGAGCGAGATCAGCGCCACAATGGGAATGGCGCGCAGGATGATCTGTTCAAACTGCTGCACGAAGCTGGCCAGGCGCAGCGGCGCCCGCCCGATCATGGTTTGCCCGAATGCCGACAGCAGATGGCCCAGCGTGGTGTTGATGGCGTAAATATCGCCACTGCCACCCATAATGGTGCGCCCGAGCGTGTCGAAGGGGGCGGTAAACCAGTTTTCGCGCGGCGGGGCGGGCGCCTCTTCGGGGTCATAATTGTCGATTCGCTCGAGCAGGCTCTGGTGTTTGCCCGAGGCGCCAGTAAAACCGCCGGAGGGGCCTGCACCCTGGCGGCGCAGGCGGGTGAGCAGCCAGGCACCGATGGTGTCGAGTGCATCTACGGCTGCTATGTCTATGACAGTGTTGGTACTTTTGGCGAGTGAAGGCTCTGTGGCGACGACATCGAGCTCAAGCGCGCGCGCATTGGCTGAGGTCCAATCTCCCGAACAGCGGACCACCAGGTTCGTGTCCTGCGTCGTGGATAACTCGATATAGCGACCCATGAGACCTTCAATGCCACAAATGCAGTCGCTTCATTAGCACGTTCTGGCCACAATTGGCAGGTTGGTTCGCGGCCAAAATAATGCAGCAAACCTTAGTCCCAGCGCGCTTTGGCGGCATCGTCGTCGCCCTTGGCGGCGACCCAGCGGGTGCCGTCGGGACCGCTCTCCTGCTTCCAGAACGGGGCATCGGTCTTGAGGTAGTCCATCAGGAATTCTGCGCCCTGGAACGCCGCACGGCGGTGCGCCGACAGGGTCATGACCTGGACGATGGGCTCGCCGGCGCGCAGCACGCCATAGCGGTGGATGATGGTGGCGGCGAGCAGGTCAAAGCGGGTTGTGGCAGTGGCCAGCATGGCCGAGAGCTGATTGATGGCCAGTTCCGGGTAGCATTCGAGCGACAGGGTGGTGATCGGCGCGTCGGGGCTGGAGCGGACCATGCCGGTAAAGGTCACCGCAGCGCCGGCGCCCTTGCCAGCGGCGAGAAAGGCATTGGTTTCGGCGCCGGGGTCAAAAGCGTCGGTAGTGACGCGCACGCTCATCGGTCACCCTCCGGTCATGGGCGGGAACAGGGCGACGACGCTGGCGCCGGCAATCGGGGTGGTATGGGGCACCAGCCTGGCGTCGAGCGCCGATTTGATCAGGCTGCGCTTCTCGACGGCATGGGCAAAGGCCTCGTCGCGCTGGGCCAGCCAGTCGATGAGGTCGGCAATGGTGACGACGCCGTCGGGCGGGGAGACCTCCTCCTCGCCGCGATTGAGGCGTTCGCGCAGCCAGGCGAAATAGAGGATCTTCATTTCGCCGGCCCCGATAGATGCGGCCAGCTGGCGCGCAGATAGTCCCAGCCGGTCCAGATCGTCAGGGCGCCCGCCAGCCAGAGCAGGACATCGCTGAGCAGGCCGAAGCCGGGCACGATGCGTTCAAACAGCACCACGGCCAGCGCCACCAACTGGATGGTGGTCTTCCACTTGGCCAGCTTGCTGACCGGCAGCACGATCTGGGTATTGCCGAGAAATTCGCGCAGGCCCGGAATGAAGAATTCGCGGAACAGGATGGCGCAGGCCGGGATCATGTCCCAGCCCGAAAAACTGCCATCCCAGGCCAGCACGGCGATCAGATTGCCGACCAGGAGCTTGTCGGCAATGGGGTCGAGCATGCGGCCGAGCGGGGAATACTGGTCCCAAGCGCGGGCGAGATAGCCGTCGAGCCAGTCACTGGCCGCCGCCAGCACGTAGAGGATCAGCGCGATCAGGCGCAGGATCAGATCACCGTCCATCACCAGCACGGCAATCGGGATGATCGCGAGGATTCGCGCGATGGTGATCAAGTTGGGGACGAGCAGCAGCGGGTTGTTGGCCATAAAGGGACAGAACAGAATTGCAGCTTGGGGGTCAAGGGTCAGCGTGTGGTCAGTGCATGGCGATCTTGCCCTCCGCCCCGAAGGGGGAGGGCAAGTTCCTGCCAGTCAAATGCTCCAGGCCTTTGCTTGGTCGCGGTTTCGAACCGAGAAAGTGGCGCCACTTCTGCTGAGAACGCGCTAGGCGACGTGCTGCTTGGTGGCGGCACGGCGGGCGGTCACGGCGTCAGCCAGAGCGTTCAGTGCGGTGACGGTGGTGTCCCAATCGATGCAGCCATCGGTGATGGACTGGCCGTAAACCAGTTCGCGACCGGCAACGAGATCCTGGCGACCGGCCACCAGATTGGATTCGACCATGACGCCGATGATGCGGCGATCACCAGCGGCCAGTTGCGTGCCGATATCGGCCAGCACTGCCGGCTGGTTCTCCGGCTTCTTGGACGAATTGGCGTGGCTGGCGTCGATCATGATGGCAGCGGGCAGCCCGGCGGTTTCGGCCGCACTGGCGGCGGCATCGACGCTGGCGGCGTCGTAATTGGTGGCTTTGCCGCCACGCAGGATGATGTGGCAGTCCCGATTGCCGGTGGTCTGGGCGATGGCCGAACGACCGCTCTTGGTGACGGCGAGGAAATGGTGCGGCTGGCCGGCGGAGGCGACGGCGTCGAGCGCGATGCGGACATTGCCATCGGTGCCGTTCTTGAAGCCGACCGGGCAGGAGAGGCCCGAGGCCAGTTCGCGATGGATCTGGCTTTCGGTGGTGCGGGCGCCGATGGCGGCCCAGCTGACCAGATCGGCAATGTATTGCGGGGTGGTCATGTCGAGGAATTCGCAGGCGGCGGGCAGGCCCAGATTGGCGATGTCGAGCAACAGGGCGCGGGCCGTGTGCAGGCCGGTGTCGATGTCGAAGCTGCCATCGAGGTTGGGATCGTTGATCAGACCCTTCCAGCCGACGGTGGTGCGGGGCTTTTCGAAGTAGACGCGCATGATGATCTCAAGCCGGTCGCCCAGGGTGTCGCGCAGCGCGCTGAGGCGCCTGGCGTAGTCCAGCGCCGCGGCGGGATCGTGAATGGAGCAGGGGCCGACGACAACGGCAAGGCGGTCATCGGCGCCGGTCAGGATATTGTGGAAGGCGTGGCGGGCACTGAGCACGGTGCGGGTGGCGGCGTCGGTGCGCGGATGCTGGCGCATGACCTCGATGGGGGTGGTGAGTTCCTTGATAGCGCCGATGCGCAGATCATCGGTGGATTTCAGCATTGGTGGTCTCCTCGGGGGTTTTGGGGGGTGAGGCGGCCAACAAAAAAGCCGCCTCGTAGGGGGGCGGCTGGCTTCGGGTTTGGTCGTATCCTTGGGAAAGATCAGAGCAAGCGCACGGTAGCCTCCGCCGAGAGCGGATAGCTAAACCAAAACGAAACAGTGGCTGCGGTGCGGATCATGGGGTGATGTGTAGCGCGCCTTTTGCCGGTTGTCGACTCCAAGTTTAGCCCCCCGCACCTTGGTAATTGCGCAGGCACCAGCGCCAGTGAAGCATGGCAATCAGCACCATGATCGGTCCGGCCAGCAGGCAGGCCAGGCCAGCCCAATCGCCCAGCAGGGGGACGGGTTTGCCGAGCAGGACGGCGACCGGCACCGTGCTGATGAAGCCCAGCGGCACGATGGTGATCAGCATGAGCTGGATGGGGACCGGGAAGATGGTGATCGGATAGCGCGCCAGTTCCCAGAAGCCGAAGAAGATCGAATAGAGATGGCGGGAACGCACCCAGACCAGCGCGGTGGCGCCGATCATGGTCATCAAAGCGCAGACCACCAGGGCGCCGCTGACCAGGGAGGCCAGGAAGAACAGGGCGACCGGCAGGGACCAGGCCAGGTCAATCTGGGTGACGGACCAGGCCATCAGTCCGACGGCCAGGATGATGTGGCCGGTATAGCCGATATTGAGTCCGGAAAAGACCAGATAGGTCCAGGGGCTGATCGGCTTGACCAGGACGGCATCCATCGTGCCCAGCCGAACCATGTCCTCCATGACGCGAAACTGCGTGAAACTGAATGAGGCGCCGGTGGAATAGGCCAGCAGGTGGAAGCTGAGCAACAAGGCCATCTCCGACCAGGTCCAGCCGCCCAGCATGCCAAAGCGCGTCACGATAAGGGCGATGGCGGTGTACATGGCGCCGTAGGATGTCGCCTGGGAGAACCAGGCCAGCAGCATGGCGCCGGGATATTCGAATTTGGTGCGCACGAAGATGGCGATCAGGTGGGGGATCAGGCGCAGGGTGCGATTCATCGGTCTAGCCTCCCTGCACGATCAGGCGATGGCGCGCCTGGGCCCAGAGCCAGCCCAGAGCGGTCAGCAGGGCCAGCAGCCAGACGCAGCCAATGGCGAAGTAAAGCAGGGTCTGGCCGGGGTCGAGTTTGCCGAGATAGACGGCGGCCGGGTAATAGGAGACCCAGGCGAAAGGCAGGTGCCCGGCAATAGCGGCGAGCCAGTCAGGGAACAACCATAGCGGCACCAGACCACCCGAGAGCAGGGTCATGATGCTCATCAGGAACCATTCCAGCGCGAAGACCGTCATCAGCCAGAAGGCCAGCAGCCCCGCCAGCGTTGCCAGGGTGAACAGCATGGCAAAGGACAGGAGCCAGAAGGCCAGGAAGGCCAGGCCGTGGAACGGGCTGACGGGTGGCACGAGCCCGTAGGTCAGCCAGACAATCACGGCGATGGGGAGCACGATGAGCAGCAATTCAAACAGGAAATGGCCGATATGGCTGGCCAGCAGATAGGCGGGATAGTGCAGGGGCTTGAGCAGATAAACGGCAACATCGCCGGTCTGGACGGCATTGCCCACCTCATTGACCAGGCGGGAGAAATCCCAATACAGCACCGGTCCGGCGAGCAGGGCATAGGTGATCATGTCGGGCAGGCTGAAGCCTTCGACAGTGGCGCCAGAGGCCGCGCCATAGACCGAGACCCAGATGGCGATGCGGGCGAACATGAACACCAGATCGCCAAAGGCACCGGCCCAGACGGCGTTGCGATAGGCCAGCCGGGTCTGGAAGGCGTTGACGGTGAAATTGGCATAGGCCGCCGCTCTCATGGTGCGGTCACCAGATTGGGTTTTTGCTGGTAGAAGGTGCGGATCACCTCTTCGATGGCGGGTTCTTCCAGGGCGACATCCTTGAGATCGTAACCGCTGCCCAGTTCGGTCAGGACGTCCAGAATCGAGGTCGTTTCGGAATCGAGCAGGAAGTGCTTGGCCAGGCCCCCATCGGTGACCAGACGGGCCGTGGTCAGGGAGATGAGGCCGGGGTCGCTGCCGAATTCAAGGCGCAGGCGGCGGCGGGAGCCGAGGGCGGCGCGCAGGCGGGGCAGTTCGCCATCGAATAGCAGCCTGCCGTCATCGACCATGATCAGGCGCGGGCAGATCTCCTCGATGTCCTGCAGATCATGGGTGGTCAGGATGATGGTGGTGCCGCGCTCGCGGTTGATCTGGGCGAGGAATTTGCGCACCGCGTCCTTGGCGACGACATCGAGCCCGATGGTGGGCTCGTCGAGAAACAGGATCTTTGGATCGTGCAGCAGCGCCATGGCGATTTCGGCACGCATGCGCTGGCCCAGGCTGAGCTGACGGACGGGGCGATCGAGATAATCGGTCATGGCCAGCATGGTGGCGAGGAAGGCGAGATTATCGGTGAAACGGGCCTGGGGGATGTCGTAGATGTGGCGGTGCAGCGCAAAACTGTCGCGCACCGGCAGATCCCACCAGAGCTGGCTGCGCTGGCCGAAGACGACGCCGATCTCGGCGGCGTTGGTCATGCGGTGGCTGTGTGGCTCACACCCGAGGACGCTCAGGCTCCCGCCGCTGGGCACCAGAATGCCGGTCATCATCTTGATCATGGTCGATTTGCCGGCGCCATTGGGGCCCAGATAGCCGACCGCTTCGCCAGCCGCGATGGCAAAGGAGATATCGGCCACGGCCTTGACCTCGGTGAACTGGCGGGAGAACAGGCTGGCCATGGCGCCGCCCAGGCCGGGCAGGCGTTTGGTCTGGCGGAACGTCTTGGTGACGTTGCTGGCGGAAATGATGGCGGACATGGCTGACCCTCAAGCAAGGATCAGGCTAGCCGATTCTTGATGGCTGAGAACGCGTTATGTGGGGCGCGCGGAAGCGCCGCCTGACTGCGGGTTTCACGAAAGCGGACGGGGCCCCGACGCCCCGCAACCGGCAATAGCTCAAGACGCTTTTGTCTGTTCAAAGGTATTTAACGCGTCCAGCGTAATTCTGCTCTCGCCAAAACGGGGATGAGGATGGGCTGGGTGGAACGCAAATGGGTCCAGGTTTTCCTGGTCTGGGCGGTGATTGCCTTTGCACTTGCCTTCACGGCGCTGATTTCGGGCAGCGCTCGCAGCATTACCGGCGACGATGCCATGCGGCTGGTCGAAGCCGTTGATCTGTTCAATGGACAATCCTGGTTTGATACCACGCAGTACCGGGACAATGCGCCTTTCGGTGGGCCTATGCATTGGTCCCGTCTCGTGGATGCGCCACTGGCGCTGCTGATTGCCGTGTTTACGCCCTTTGTGCATCAGGCAGCACCCTATTGGGCGGCTTTCGTCTGGCCGCTACTGGTGCTGCTGGCCGTCGTGGCGCTTCTGGCCGAGCTGACTGAGCGCGTGGCCGGCGCCGCGGCCCGGCTTCCGGCCCTCGCCCTGCTGGCAATGGCAATCGCCATCTATACCGAGTTCAGTCCCGGCCGGGTCGACCATCACAATGTGCAGATCGCGCTGACCCTGGCGATGATCCTGGCCAGCCTGCAGGGCCGCTACAGGACGGGCTGGGCGGTGGCCGCCGGAGTTCTCGCGGCAACAGGCCTTGCCATCGGCATAGAAGTGTTGCCGTCGGTGATCGCAACGATGGCCTGCTTTACGGTCTACTGGATTGTCGAGCCGCGCCGCAGCCAACCGCAATTGCTTGGTTTTGCCGCGAGCTTTGCTTTGGCCCTGCTGTTGCACCTGCTGGTGGCCAGCCCGGTCCAGACCTGGCTGACGCCGTCATGCGACGCGCTCTCGGCCACCTATGTGGTTGCCGGCGTGTGCTATGGTCTGTCGATGCTGGTGGTGGTCGTGGCGAGCCCAATCCTGCGGCAGCCGGTGACAAGGCTGGCCGCGCTGACGGTGCTGGGCACGCTGTCGCTTGCCATCGTGATCTGGCTGTTTCCTGAATGCCGCAACGGTCCATATGGCAATCTCGATCCCGATCTGGCCAATATCCTGATGCCGGCAATCGGCGAGGCCCAACCCGTCTGGATCTGGGCCGCACAAGCGCGGCCATCGGTTGCCCTGATCATCGTGCCGGTGATCGGCATGGCCAGCGTGTTGCTGGTGACGGCAATGGTGCCGGCCCACCGGCGCTGGCGCTGGATGGTGCTGGCCGGTTTCTGCCTGGCCTTGCTGGTGGTCTTCTGCCTCCAGGTGCGCGGTTTCCGGTTGCTGAACATTGCCGTATTGCCGGGCCCGGCCTGGTTGATTGCGCATGCCTGGGCGTGGTTCCGCGCGCGCCAGAACCTGGCTTCGGCGGCCCTGGTGAGTGCCACGGTGCTGGCTTTCAGCGGCGCAGCGCATTGGAGCCTTATCAGCAATGCCTATGCGGCGTTCGCGCCCGCGCCTGCCGCCAAAGAGGGGCCCGATTTGATGGCGTGTGTCGACCCCTCGGCCTACGGGCCGCTCGCGGCCCTGCCACCCGGCCGGATGATGTCCTACCTGTTGATTGGACCACAATTGCTGCTGGAAACCCCTCACGCGATCGTCTCTGCCGGCTATCACCGCAATGAGGGCGGGTTGCGCGACATGGTGCGTTTTTACGGCGGCGGCGAAGCAGAAGCGCGCGCTGTGGCCAGCGAAAGGGGGCTGGATTACCTGGTCTTCTGCCGCGGCCTTCCGCCCAATTCTGCCTTGACCGGCGTCCCGGACTTCCCTGGCCTGGCCTGGCCGTGGCTCGTCCGGATCAGTCCGCCCGAGGCGGCGCTGCAGATCTATTCCATTGATCTGGAGGAATAGGCTCGCCGGTCAGGCGAGCAGCTTGCCTCGCAGACCGGCGCGCGGAAGCGCCGCCTGGCTGCGGGTTTCATGAAAGCGGACGGGCCCCGAGACGGCTTTCGCCTCTGGTAAGTTAAAATAGTGAGACGGAACCGCCTCGGGGCGCCGGTTTTTGGAACTGTACGGCGGCACGGGGGTCGCTCGCCC